>CATISE010000157.1 GCA_949538655.1 Marine Group II euryarchaeote MED-G33
GGGGTATCGACTTGCACTCGTCATCGAAGAACTCGGCGAATTGTCAGCCGCCATTACGAAGGGGAAACCGAAGGAAGAAGCCGCAGAAGAGTTGGCTGACGTATTCATCTTGACCCTTGGCAATGCATTGGCTATGGAAGTTGATTTGGAAGCTGAATTCCATAAGAAATTGGACAAAATCATGCAACGTCCAGCCAAGCGTGGTGGGATGGGGATCCGGGTTACTGAATATCAGGGTGAGCAATAAGTCTACCCAAGTACAAGCATTTATTGCAATACTCTTTGGAGACCTTGATATGCGCAGTATTGTTGAAATTGTTCCAACTCACAGGGTTTCCGAAGGTGGTGGTTTCAAGGTTCGTAGACCCGCCAGGATGAGTAAGGTGCTGAGCCCCTTCCTACTAATCGATGAAATGGGGCCAAATATTACAGGTCCTGGTGAAGCCGTAGGTGCTCCATGGCACCCCCACCGTGGGTTCGAAACTGTGACATATTTACTCGATGGGAAAATGAAACATGAAGATAGCGCAGGCAACAGAGGTGAACTAAACCCTGGCGATGTTCAGTGGATGACTGCGGGACGGGGTATCATCCACTCCGAAGAGCCACACGATGATTTCCAGAAAACTGGTGGCAGGACCCATGGTTTCCAAATTTGGGTCAATCTCCCGGCAGAAAACAAAATGATGAAGCCTAGGTATCAGGAAATTCCTGCGTCAGAATCCCCTATAGTCGAAAAAGATGGTGTTTGGGCTAGAGTAATCGCTGGAGAATGCATGGGGGTCTCTTCGTCAATCGATACCGTAATCCCAATCACTCTAATTCACGTCAAGATGGAAGAGGGTTGTCGGCTAATCCAGCACCTTGCCTCTCAACTGAATGCAATGATCTATGTGTTTGGTGGCAAAGTCACTGTATTCAATCAACTTCGAGTGAAAACTCAACCGCGATCATTTGGGCTAGGTACAAATCAACAAGTGAGTGATGGTCAATTGGCTCTCTTGTCGGAAGGTGACGCGGTTGTGGTTGAATCCGATACGAGATCAGAATTTCTGATTTTAGCAGGACCTGAATTGAATGAACCAATTGCAAGATATGGCCCTTTTGTCATGAATACGCAAGAAGAAATCCAACAGGCTTTCATCGATTACCAAAATGGCACATTTGCAAACTGAATCGGATGTATAATTGTCACTAATGATTTTACAAATTAATCATTTCGTGCAATGATGGCCAAGGTGCCAGGCCAATCAGGCCCTGGGGCTGCCCTAAACATCTGCAAAATAGTGAATCCCGCTACCTCAACCATTTCACGCCATTCTGATTCGCGGAACATGGCCATGGGTGTTCCAACCTTTTCTGACCAATTATGGCAACTTTGATTTTCGTGATAATGATCGACACCGAAAGCGAGGATGCCGCCTGTTTGCAGCCAGTGTTCTTTCACAGATTCGAGAAATTGTGGGATGTCACCAAGGTAATACAACACCTCCATTGAATGAACAAATTCAACTGGTTTCTCAGGTTTCCAAGATTGTAAATCAGCATGGATATAGGTCCCTGAATCAATTTCATTCGCTCGATCAATCATGGCTATGGCACCATCCACACCGATGGCAGATTTACAACCCTCCATTGATGAGAGCATTCTAACAACCCACCCATTTCCACAACCTGCATCGATGGCATGGAAATCAGCAGTAGGGAGTTCGGAAATACCGGCAGTTAGGATTTCACCGACCGCGGCCGCGTGCCCTTTCTCCATCCCTACGTCTTTGCCTTGTTCTGCCCATTCAGAGAAAACTTCTGTAGCCGACCTCATTGAACTCACCCATTTATTCATTCTTCAGTAACCGGTCCTGCACGTGATTTAGCTGCACCTGCTTCCATGATGCCTGCAGCGGGTCCCGTCGGTAAATCTTCAATTTCAGCATTGGTCAATGGACGACTTTCAACACCATCTGTGAGAATCATCGAATGGCCGTGTGGGTCCAGAAATTCGAGGGTTGCATCTCGTTGCCCTGCTCGGATTTCCAGCATTGCTTCCGTTAAGGTTGTCAATTGTGCAATTGCCTCTTGATTCCCCTCGGCTGCCGCTTGACGGCCGACCATGTCAATGACATCTTGAAAACGATTCAAAACGCCTTCAATATTCGACACATAACCCGTTGAGTGTGACCCTGGGCGGACCTCTAGATCCAATTCGAGTAAGCGAACGGTGCAGGCTGAACCCCGAATGACTCGAATTTGCAAATCTTCCACTGAAGCGATTCGATAAGTCTGACAGGAGCCATCTCTGGCTTGTGCAGGGATAAAATCAGTTTGCCGCCATCCACAACTTGGGCAAGCCAATGTGACTTGTGTGTGTTCACCGAAGTAAGCGATTTCTTCTGTATGCGCAAGCATTGAGATTCCTTTTTCATACCCACAGGCAATACAGGAAACTTCGATTGTACTCTCCATGGAAATATGTCCCCCTACATGGTCTTGAATCTATGCATCAGGTGCAAACACTTCATTTTCAACACCTCTGACTGCTGCAAATCCTGCAGGTAGCAGAATCAGTCGATCATCACCGACTTGAACGAGGGCCCCACCTAAATCACCCTCAATGAGTTCTTGCAATCGTGAAACACAGTTGGCAAATTCAACTTCACGTCGGATCAAACGCTTGAGTTCAACAATGGCTACATCCCCGGCTGCCACCCAATCAAACAGTGTTTCGATTCCTGAGGAGTCCTGCAAAACGGCTCGGTGGATGATGGCCTCTCCACGCATCAGAGGAATGGGCGCGTCAGGGTAAAGGTCGCCTAAATCGTGGTATGCTTGGGCTGGAGTAACCGGTTCCGGTTGTGCTTCAGCAATGGATGGTATGTCCATCCACCGAGGGGCTTCCGCATCTTCCATGGCACCCCCTGAACAGTGACAACCCTTCAATCCTCGGACCCATTTGACTTCATAGGTTCAAGAACCGTCACCACCCCAGACGGTCCGAGGTGCAACCAAGGGAGCGTCAGACGAGGGATTGAAAAGGGTCCCTCCTCTGGCAGTATCATCCCCGAAGCGCACCCACGTGGATTCTTGGAGATTTTGAGATGGATGTTGAAATGGCTGCAGTAAAGACAGGCACGAGTACGGTAGGGATTTGTTTCAACGGTGGAGTCGTTGTCGGAGCCGACCATCGAGCGACAATGGGACACTTTGTTGCCAATAAGAATGTGCAGAAATTATTCAAAATTGCAGATAACTTGGCCCTGACAACCGCAGGACTCGTTGGACATGCTCAATCTCTGTCTCGAACCCTCGCAGCAGAAATGAGTTTATTCGAACTCAGTCGTAGTCAACAAATGACCGTCAAGGGTGCTGCCACAATGACTGCAAATATCCTCGTGGGCCGCCCACATTGGGTACAGTTGCTAATCGCCGGTGTCGATGATACTGGTGGTAGTGTTTACTCGATTGACTCTGCTGGTGGATCAATTCCCGATGAATACTGCGCCACAGGCTCAGGTTCACCCTACATGTATGGTGTATTGGAAGATCAATTCAAGGCTGGAATGACTGAAAAAGAGGCCCTCAAGGTAGCAGCAAAAGCTCTCTTGGCCAGTGCCCAGCGTGATGCAGCCAGTGGCAATGGAATGGATCTTGCAGTCATTACCCAGAAGTCAGGATATCGTCTACTCGATGATGCTGAACTCGAAGCACTACTGAAGCAGTGCTAATTCAACTCCCGGCGCACGCGCCGTCCTCGCACCCATCCTGTGGATGGGACTGTGAAGCAGTGTGTCCCGGGCCGAAAGGAGGTTGAGTCATGCGACTTACATTCCAACAAGTGAAGAAGAAAATTGAGAGTATGGTCCCATCGGACCTTGATTATGAAGTAGACCTTGAAGCTGCAAGCATTGCGATTATCACATCGCAACCTGAGGCGTTTTCAGGCTCAGATAGTTTGGCCAGCAAGATTGCCAAGGTAATCAAGCGTAGAATTGAGATTCGGCCATCTGAAAAAATCATGCTGGATTCAAAGGATGCGGAAGCGAAAATCATCGAAATGCTCCCCGAAGAAGCGGGCTTGAAGCGTGTTTACTTTGATGGTGCCATTTGTGAATGCACCATCGTTTGCGATGATCCAGGGGTGGCCGTTGGTCCAAAGGGTGCTACAATTCGAGGAATCCGCGATGAAATCGGTTGGATCATACGTACCGAAAGGTACGCTGCAGTCGAAAGTAGAACCATGCATAACATTCGTAGATACAGACAGGATAATTCAGATGAGCGAAAGGCACTGTTACGTAAATTTGGTACTCGAATTTACAGGCCACAGCGACCCGGCGAGGCTTGGTGCAGACTTACAGCGCTCGGTTCATATCGAGAAGTAGGCCGTGCGATGCATTTGGTGACAACAAACGAATCGAAAATAGTGGTTGATGTTGGTGCCAAACCGACAAACAATCTCAGTGAAATTGCACCCTACTTCAATGCACCCGAATTGATGCCGTTTGAGAATCTGGATGGTATTGTCATTACACACGCACACATTGACCACATCGGTCAATTGCCAGTCATGTACAAATATGGTTACAGAGGTCCAATTTACTGCACACCACCCACACGCGATTTGATGGTTCTTCTGCAAAGTGATTACATCAAAGTCGCAGCGGCTGAAGGAAATCCACCACCCTATGGATTGGGCGACGTTCAAGAAATGATCAAACATATTGTGGATGTTGAATGGGGCAAGACAATCGATATCGCTCCCGACATCAAGTTGACCATGTACATTGCTGGCCACATTTTGGGTTCCTCTTCATTGCACATGCATATCGGAGAAGGCAAGCACAACATTGTATTCAGCGGGGATATCAAATACGAAAAATCATGGCTGTATGATGCAGCTGCGGTCAGATTCCCACGTGTCGAGACACTCATCATGGAATCCACTTATGGGGGTGCCAAGGATTTCCAACCGACCCGCCAGGAAGCCACTCAAGAATTACAAGATTTAATTCAAAGAGCCTTGGCCAGAAAGGGCAAAATTTTCTGCCCTGTCTTTGCTGTTGGTCGTTCACAAGAAGTCATGATCGCCATTGATCAATTGTTCAAATCAGGAAAGTGTGAACCTGTAACCGTCTGGTTGGATGGGATGATTACCGAGGCGACAGCGATCCACGCAAGCCACCCCGAAGCACTGAATCGTGACCTCAGGAAACAGGTTCTCAAAGGTGGTGAAGAGAATCCATTCAATTCGACTTGGTTCCGCAAGGTCAGTGGCCGTGAACAGAGAGAGAGCATCCTGATCGATCCGAGCCCATGTATTGTCTTGGCAACCTCTGGGATGATGACTGGCGGCCCGATTGTTGAATATTTCAAAAACTGGGCGCCTGAACCAAACAACACGCTATGCTTTGTTGGTTACCAAGCAGATGGAACATTGGGCCGTAGATTACAGAAAGGTTTTGCAGAGGTCCCCATCAATGACAGTGGTCAAACGCACATGGTGAGTATCGGTTGTGATGTCATTACAATTGATGGTTTCAGTGGGCACAGCGATCGCCGACAGTTGATGGATTATGTCAAAGCAATGAATCCAAAACCAAGGACAATCATTTGCCACCATGGCGATGCACACACCTGTGCAGAATTTAGAAAGGACCTTGCCAGTACCTACCGAATCCGCACATATGCTCCAAAGAATTTGGAAACAATCCGTCTGATTTAGACAATTGGTACATCAAATCCATCATCGGATGGGTCGGGTAAAACTTGCGCTTGAGTTTCTTGAGTACTTGTCTTTTGTACAGAATTGGCACCATCTTGTTGATCCAAATCCCCATCTCCTTGGAAGAAAACCATGACTGTCGCCGCAGCAAATACGCCAGAAAGAGCGAGTAACGCCCAAGCATTTGCACTCACATTCTCTTCATTTGAGATCAGTATAAACGAGGCCAATGCCAGCATCCCAAAGGTGACTCCTAGCACTCCTGCTCGCGGGTTGGCCATGCAACCCCGTCAACCCTGCCTTTGATGAACTAAACGCTCCTCGGGGTAACATGGATTTCAACATAGGGACTCCCTCTGGCCCCCGCAATCAGCGTAAATCTACCCCGCAACGTGGTGGCAGTTTGGCAGGTTGGTTGATGACTGCAGTTGCCCCTTTTGGTGAAAATGCAGAACACGCCATGGACCAGGGGTTGGTCGAACTAGGCCTTGGTGATGCCCGATTAATTCGTGGTGAAGGTGCAATGTTGCCAATGGGCTTTGAACCAGGTACTCCTCAGGATTTGCCAATGGGTACATTGGTTGAATGCCATTTGTCTAAAGCAACAGTTTTCAGCTCAGGGATAGCTTCCGCCGGTGTGGCATGGGCATTATGCACAACTCCGGAAGGGGACGAATGCGCGATTGTATCGACGATGTCGCATCCGGGCTCGATGGAAGAATGCGAAACAGAACTTCGTAGAAATTTACAGCGCAAACTCGGCAGCCGTGATTTGGAATTACGCAAAGACGATCGAGGAAAAGCAATGTTTGAGTGCGCAGTCGATGAAATCGAGGCACAAGAGGGATTCCATGGGGTTGTTCTAGCCGCATTGATTCTACCCAACAGTCTGAACATTGGCGGTTCAAGTGGTCCCACACGCTCACGTAATCTCGGAGTTTCCAGTATCGGTGGAAGTTTGGGTGGTCCAAGTGGACTCAGTGGAAGCGGTAAGAGTGATTTCGGATTTTAGCGCAGTCTTCAACAACCGCCACTTTCCAAGCCACGCTCATGGACTCTCCTTGGCTGGTACTTTTGTGTCAGTCCTGTGACCGGGCATTTGGTAAACCAAATGGTAGCAAAGATTTGCGATGTCCCCATTGCAACCATGGTGACTCGAAAGTACTTTCACGCCACATGAATGCAAGTGAAGCGAGTAACGCAGTGTCTGTGGCCAACGTCCCTCCTGAAATTCGGGATCAGTTGTCCTCGTGGTTGGATGAACAAGAACAAGTCACTTCAATGTCTGATTCAGGTTCGATTGATGGCCGAAGTATTCTTTCTCAGGCGGCTGATGAAAATGGCTTTATCACCATTGATTCACTGCAAATCATACTTACAAAGGCCAATTTGAAGATGGGTGCAGAAGCCTTTGCAGAACGTGCATGTGCGGAAGGTGAATTACTCCAAGATGGCCCCAATCGTTGGAAACGTGCATGAGAATGTTCATGTTTGTTGAGCGACGCGCGGTGACTACTGGACCCGTGGGTTAGCTTGGCTATGCTCGATGCTTTGGGAGCATCAGACCTCAGTTCAAATCTGAGCGGGTCCACTTAATTCCCGACTGTGTCGATGAGAAATTGCTTTGCCCGTTCCAAAGAATCAGCACGCGCTGCAGTATTTCCCTCCACATGTGCCCCTCTGTTCCGTAAAATTCGGATGATCCACCTACGTTGCCAACGCTCGTTCAGAGGCAATCGAATTCCAAGAAATAATTTACCTGACATGTTTCCATTCTTGTCTATTCTAGCCGTCCGCTTCCTTAGGCGAACAGCCTTCGGAATCCAAGTTAATTCTTTGGTGCCGTCAAAGGAGTGATGAGCCCCAGGATAAACTTGCAAGGTCGCATTCGGGAATTGAGGCATAAGTGCCTCAACCAGATGGAGAGGGGTCCAATCGTCCGCATCACCATGCAGAATCAATATTGGTGATTCTGACCATTTTTTGATATCAGGGCGGATGTGGGCCGCTGGGTAGAATGGCACATGAGCATCAAACGGAGACCCGAGGATTTCGATGATTGGAGACCATGCGGAATACAGGGCAACAGTTCCGCCTAGGCTCCAACCGGAAATTCCAATCTTGCCAATCCTAGGGTCTTTTTCCAACGCTGAACGTGTGCGAAAGACGTCGACAAGCATCATTGCATGTGTCACAGAGAGTTGATCGTCTACGGTTGAATCAATTTCCCTTGATGTGAATGAATTGACCTTGCAAACTGCGAGCCCGGCATCGAGCCAACCATCGATGTGATCTTGATGGTGATCTGCCCAACCCTTACTACCGTGTAGGGCGATCACGCATCCAAAAGGTCCTTCGCCTTGTGGAATAAACAATTCACACTCAATCATGGTTTCAGGGCATTTCTCAAAATCCGTCAGGATATGGTGGATTTCGAAGGGACTGGCCGATTTACACCACATCGTCTCTCGAATCATCTACTCATCTCCAGAAAGCAGATTCTTCCCACGGCAGACCCACAGCAATTCCAGCCAATTCAAGAATGATGTAGTTCCAAATAAAATAAATCACAAATGTGACTATTGCGACAAGGATTACGGTGTTGAAAATCTTCTTTCGTTGTCGCTTTGCTTGATCCAATGTGCATATCCCTTGATTTTGAAAGTGGCGATATAGGCCCCATCCTAAAATGGCCACCGTCAGAGCATAGAGAAACCATCGGGCTGGACCAAAGTAGAGATTGTTGGACAACGCATCACCAGCACTGACAGTCATAAGGCCCAGGCCAACCAGCAGGACGCTCGGAAAGCAGCACATACTCGCCAACAGTGCAGATCCCATGATCCACCTCCACATTGACCGCACCTCTTGCACATCACTCATGTCGTTACGCACCCCCTCCTCCGTTTTGATTCCTTGTTGTCGAGCGTGGCGAGTAGAAGGAAGCTGATGGGAGGAATCACCAGGAGTAGTGGTTGCTGTATTGCGAGTAGTAAAGCACCCCAACCACCAAACCAAAGCAGGGTGGCGGTGAACCTGCGCCAAACAGAAGTTTCCTTTCCGAGCACATACCAATCGAATCCCCTTCGCCAGATTCCTTTCCACAACATCCAACTGACGCTCACAAAAAAATGAATGATTCGAATCCCAGATTTCTCACTACCGTAAATCGATTTCACAGGAACTTCTTGAATTTTGAATCCTCGACGTCCAGCTTCCATCAACCACCAGTTTGGATAACCATAGCCCTGCCAAGTACGTTCCCAATCCCAATTTTCGACCATTCGCCCAGATGTTGCAGTGTACCCACATTGTGAATCGCGAATTCGAATCCCAGATGCGAGCGATGTGAGTCGAGACAACCACCACGTACCCAATCGACGAATTAGAGGCATGCCTTTAGGACCTGCTGAGTGCAACCATCGATTTCCTTTGACATGGTCTGCGTTCCCGCTTAATACTGGTTGGATTAGCATCTCCAAATCAGTCGGATCCATTTGCCCATCACCTGCCATTACAACGACAACACACTCGGTTCCGAACCGAGTAAGTGCTTGCTGACTCCCTAGCATGATGGCGCCCCCTACACCCAATCCAGTCGTGGTTAACACTTCACCACGGACCCCCAAAGCCTCATCTGCCACTTCCTTCGTTCGATCGGTTGAACCATCATTAACGACAATAATCCATGCGACATCTTCAGGGATTGCCGATATGCAGTTTGAAATCAATCGTTCTTCGTTGCGCGCAGGCATGACAACAACAACGCGCATTACCATTCGCCAGTGAGACCGGTCCTTCAAGGCACGCTTTGACCGAATCATTCATCGGCACAAGGCACAAACGAGATTCGATGAGGATTGTCTTGGTGGTTCGCGAACAAGCACTTCGCATCGCATCTGCTGTCGTTCGAGCCCACGATTTTGCCGATCGGGTGACAATTTTAAATTTGGCTGGCGATCTAGAAACCGCTCAACTTGGAAGAACTGCTGGGGCCGAAGTCATCGAGCATGACGGACCCACAGATGCCCCTTCAATCGCCAAAGCACTCATATCCACATCAGAGGAATCCGAACGCACAGTCATCATATCACTTGATGGTGAATGGAAGTTGTCAGATATGGCACGAACCGTAGGTTTGTCCCGACAAGGACATGACGTTTTCATTGCCTTCAAACACAGAACCATGAACCCTGGAATCGTTGAGCATCTCCCAGATACACCCATTGATTCAGATACCTATACCTACGAAGATGCAGTGATTCAATTTGCCTACTGTTCGATGACTGGATTGAAAGCGGTTTCAGAACAATCAATGGTTTCGTCCCCAGCAGAATTGGATGGCAGTATCGATCTACGCATTGTTGAATTGGATTTACCAGCTGGTCCCCCTCGCCGTGAATCATTGGCGAGTGCAAGTCGTTTCGCGCAATTCTTTTACTGGATGCTCGAAAGTAAACATCCCCTAATCTTGTTCGGTGTCCCCGGGGTCGTCTTCTTTTGGGTTGGTTTTGAAATGGCTACTGAATTGATTAATTTCCAGGGTCCACATGACAGTGTTTCAATCGGGGTTGCATTGGCTGCATTCGCAGCTACTTTGGTCGGTGTTTTCTCTTTGACTACGAGTCTGATCCTATACGTCTTGGGGAAACAGGTCAATCGGATGCCCAATCGTGCTTCACTCAAATGAAATACCAAAGCACCAACATGATTGCGCTAAGTAGAAACAGAAATCCAGCCTCGACCCATTTCCAGCGCTCAGACAATTCTTCAGCCTCTCGTTGCTTGGTTTTCTTCCAAAGATTATACTCTTCTTCAGACAAATCTTGTTCCATTTTCAACCATTCAGAAGAAACTTTCCAACGCTTCCAAACCAGCAAAATAAGCAGGGTGATGATGGCAGTGAGGCCAATCTGGAACCACATTGGTAGACCTCACGGGGTCACTCGTCGACTGTCGCGAGGGAAGGGGATGACCTCTCTGATATGGTCTGCACCTGCCAACCAACTGCACACTCGGTCAACACCCAATCCAAAACCGCCATGGGGGACGCCACCATACTTGCGGACATCAATGTAAAATTCGTAGGGTTCACGGGGCGTGCCCTCTTCATCGATTCTCTCAAGAATTTCGGTTTCTGACCAAGTTCGCTCCCCACCACCAATGATTTCCCCATATCCTTCTGGAGCGAGCAAATCGTGACAAAGAACGTATTTTGGATCCTCGGGATCCGGTCTGTGGTAGAACGGTTTAGCGATACGTGGGTAATGTGTCAGGAAGTGGGGTACGTCAAAGTCCTGTGTTAGGACTTTTTCCTTTGAATAATCCAAGTCTTGCCCCCATTCGATATCTACACCCATCCCTTGTAGAGTTTCAACTGCCTCATCATAACGAATTCGAGGGTAGGGGTTGTCGGCATAACGGGCAACCAAATCGAGGTCGCGCCCCAATGCTGACAACTCTTCTGAGCGCTCATCTAAAAGCGTACGAGCAATGTGCCGAACGACACCTTCGCCATGGGTCATAACATCTTGATTACCAGCCCATGCGATTTCCATTTCCGCATGCCAAAATTCAGTCAGATGCCTACGCGTCCGACTCTTTTCAGCACGGAATGATGGTGCAATGGTGTACAACCTTTCAAGCGCTGGCATGGCCGCTTCTGCATACAGTTGCCATGACTGTGTAAGGTATGCCTTACGCCCGAAATATGGTACCTCAAACAATGTGGAACCACCTTCAACCGCGCCCGCAACAAAGTTTGGTGCATGATATTCGGTGAAATCCCTTTCTCGGAAGTAACCATGAATTGCACCGAAAACCGAAGATCGGATTTTCAGCATTTGTGTCATTCTCGCCGTTCTCAGGTATAGGTGACGATTGTCCAACAAAAATTCGGTTTCACCACCATCCGCATTGGCCATCGCACTTTCGGTAATTGGAAACGGATTTTCGGGATTGACCGGGCCTACGATTGTTGCAGAATCAACCACCAATTCGTGCCCACCTTCGCTTCTTTCATCGACATTGACCACACCGGTGACAATGACACTAGTCTCAATCAGTGCACCCGCCAATGCCTCAAATGTCTCGTCACCAACATCGGCTCTTTTCGCCACACATTGAATTCTCCCGGTGCTATCCCGGAGAACAATGAACCGAATTTTGTTGGAACCTCGGGTACGATTGACCCAACCTTTCAATTCGATTCTCTGACCATCATGGTTACCAGATTGAACCTCTCCGATGAAGATGTCCTTCTGCATAAATGAGCCTCCAAACGGGTCGAGTGTGCCTCAGCATTTCAATCCCTCCCGTATACAACATGAAAAATACATGCAAAAATACTGCAAAAATTGAAGCGGGCGCTAGGGGGTTCGAACCCCTGGCCTACGGGTTAAGAGCCCGTCGCTCTACCTAGCTAAGCTAAGCGCCCACCCTGTCCACTGGACATCCCTCTATGAGGGTAGCGCTTGCAAATTGTGTTACAGGCGCGCGGTAGGTTTCCGAATCATTTCACAACCCCCTTGGGCTGCAAGCACGATAATGTCTGCCGTATTGGTAAACAAACCCACTTCTACCACACCTGCAATCGCCCTCAAATCTGATTCCAACTGGACTGGATCTGAAATCGTTGCACCGAAGTGTGCATCAAGAATGGGATTCCCATTGTCTGTGAGGTAATTCGTACCCCGCAGATGAACAGGCCCCGCACATATCGATTCAATCCTCCTCTTGGTTTGTTCCCATCCATATGGGTTTACTTCGATGGGAAGTGGAAATGCACCCAACACCTCGACTCGCTTGCTAG
This sequence comes from Marine Group II euryarchaeote MED-G33, assembly GCA_949538655.1. Taxonomy (GTDB): domain Archaea; phylum Thermoplasmatota; class Poseidoniia; order Poseidoniales; family Thalassarchaeaceae; genus MGIIb-P. The sequence continues at coordinate 12,531 of CATISE010000157.1, forward strand.
CGTCTGCGACGACAATCATTCCACCACTGGATTCGGCTACAATTTTCTCTCGCAATAAGGCGCCACCGCCACCCTTAATCAAATGCAAATCATGATCAAACTCATCGGCCCCATCAATGACCAAATCGAGTTGGTCGCATTCATCCCAATCTAGCAGTGGTATGCCTTGCTCTATAGACAATTTTTCAGTAGCATCTGATGTGGGTATACCGGCAATTTCAAGACCTTCTTCTCGAATCCTTCGACCTAGTTCTAAAATGGTATATTTCACCGTTGAACCAGTACCAATTCCGATCTTCATCCCCCTCTCTACAAAAGTGCAAGCGGCAATGCCTGCTTCTTCCTTCATCGCTTCTTTCTCGGCGTCGGTGAATTGGCTCATCAACCCCGGCTCAGCCGATAAAGGGCATATCCTTTCGCACGAATGGCAAATCTGCATCGCCCCTTTAGGGGCGGCGATGCATTCAAACACTTCCAGTATAGTCCAACCGGCATGCGTACTCAGCGTATGCCATGGGCGATGCCCCTCTTCTTGTCCATGCTGATGCTGGGCATGAGTATGGGAATCTTTGTTCAGGCCCCAGAAAACGCACTTTCTGGTAATCATTCACAACATGAAGTTGGATTGAATGAACCCACTACAGCCTCAGTTCAAGTTGCAAATGGTAGTTCTTCGGCACTCAAGGCTGAAGTTCCAGTAGGCCACACAGTAGAATCCATCGATTTATCGCTTTCACCAGATGTGCTGGCCTATAGTGATGGTTTCTCTTGGACCGGAGAATCAGACTGGAATGCCTCCGGAGCCCAGTTAGATCGAATCAATGTCAATATCTCTGACGGCATGCAACTACTTCCTCAAGAATGGGTGTGGGATTTTGAGAATTCAAATCATGGGTGGACTCTACAATCATCCGGTGGTTGGGCTTGGGGTTACGATTCAACACTGGGTGTGAATGGTGGAGTTCACGGTGGAACTAAGGCCATTTACACCTACAATGGAAATTATCCAAATTACATGTCAGGAACACACTGGGCCACCAGTCCTGCAATCGATTGTTCGGGTTGTAGTGGAACTTGGAATCTTGAATACTGGAAACGGTTAGGTGTCGAATACCACTACTATGATCACGCTTACATCCAAGTGAAGAATCCACAAGGAAGTTGGGTTCAAATTTATTCTAGTACTGGGACCATTAACGACGGGTCTTACCAGCAGGTCACGACAAATATCGCAAATTATGTGCAAAATAACCCCTCATTCCAAGTTCGCTTCGGCTTAGGTTCTACGGATGGTTCAGTGACCTACACAGGCTGGAATGTGGACGATGTATCGATTTCCCCTGCCGGTGGCGGTGGTGGTGGTGAGGAGGCGAATTGGACCAGTGCACGGTTTGGCCCTGATATCACAGGGGCATTCGGAATGGCAGGTGCACGATATGGAATCACCTCAATCGATGCAACAATCCCGAATGGTGCAAATTTACGACTTTCAGTGGTAGATGGTGTTTCCAAAGCACCCATCCCTGGGTTTTCTGATTTAGACCCTACCTGGGTAGATCTCGGTTCAATCGATCCTGAAAAGCATCCTAGTCTTCGTCTCAAACTATACTTCGATGCCAGAGGTGGTGCACTATCACCAATCGTACATGCAATTCACATGAATCATCGCTATGGAACCTCATTCAATTCCAATCCAGTTGATGCGGGTTGGTCCATCAATGGAATGACCTGGAGTACGAATGGACAGATCAGTGGTTCCAATGGGGCGACTGCTACATCCCCCGTATTCACATCACATCGCCCAATTTCACAAATGCAATTCTCATCGACATCGACCGGCACCTACAGTCTTGAAGCATCAGTAGATGGTGGTTCTTGGCAAACCGTATCTACCACGGGAATCACCTCTTTGGGTGATTTTGGGAGTACGATACAGATTCGCATCACCTGCAATAATTCCTGTGGCATGACAGATTTGACCCTGGAAATTCTTGGTGGACATTTGCCGACGGATCCACGCTTCGACATTGGTCAAGATGGTTGGGCCGAATGGGAGATGACACACCCCCATGTCTCCAGTTGGGGTTGGCAAGATCGTTTTACAAATGGTGACCTTTCTGCAGACATGTCATGGGCGACAGCAGGCCAGAAACAAATCGGATTGTTATTGCCAAAGAGTGGATTGGAGGCATTTTCCGTTGATTTGGCGCCCTTTTCTTCCACCCAGCCGGTTGACGTTTCATTGACACTCGGTGCGGCAACAGTCGCAACCAAAAGCATTGGGTTCACCACTGATTCTGAATCATTCGTACTGACCCCTTCGGAACTTCAAAGTCTCAATGTAGAACTCTCCAATGCTGGCACATTCTGGGGTGCGGGTAGCGGAATCGAATATGCGATTGCAACCATTGACGTCCAGGGTACTTCTGGCTCACTTCGAATCGGTGGACTATCTGCAATCCATCGTCCAGTTTTCAATCTCTCCTTCGCTGTGGATTCAGCGTTTGTGATGTCGATGAATCAGGCCCTTCCCAGCGCACAAGTACAGTCTCAGCAACGAATGGTTCCACTGAGCTTGCAATCCTCTACAGCGGGTGCTTATACAGGGACAATTACCGATTTGGTTACTTCTGAAAATGTGGTGTTGGATTTTGCCCTCCTTTCCAATTTCTCGCAATGGGCACCGGTGACGCCTTCTTGGCAATGGATGGATTTGGAACTTGGTTACTCATGGGGAGAAGGTACACCTGATCACTTGTCAGTTACCGTGGAAACGGATGGTGCAAGAGCATTCTATGAATTCCCTGTATCTGGTACGAGTTATTCTATGACTCGTTTGGATGGTGCTACGATGTCACCTCTAGAGTTCAAGAATAGCAGTGGTGGGGCGATTTTCGTTGAAGGTGAAAATGACCTTTTGGTCACTTTACCATTCCAAACATCTGCTGATTTGGAGGATTCTGACGAGTTCAAGATTAGTGTGTCACTATACATGACAGACGGAGCCCCCTCACCACCACATATTGAGATTGCAGGACAATCCAGCCAAGGTGTCGAAAATGATGTCGAGATTTCTTCTTGGCAAGTGTACAATGAATTGGGCAATGTAATCCCCGAATCCATGTCGTATCTACGTTCAGAAAGTCCAATATCAGTCGAGGTTGAACTTGGTTTTGAGGGCCTCTTCACCGTATTTGGAAGCAATCATGAAACAATCAATCCACGCAGTGGAGATGTTCGAGTCCATCTCTTGGAAAATGGCATTGAGATACTGAATACGACCACTCTCGACGAGGGTGTTGCCAGATTTGATTTCAGCACGCA
>CATISE010000158.1 GCA_949538655.1 Marine Group II euryarchaeote MED-G33
CTGGCGAAAACGAAATCACTGCTGCACCCGCAAGAGCAATCAGCATGGCACGGCGGTCAGTTTCGACCGCCATCGTAGGTTCCCCTACGCTGAATCGCCTTCAGTAATCATCTCCTGAAGTTCGCCAGATTCGTACATCTCTAGTGCGATATCTGAGCCACCAATGAGTTCACCATGGACGTAAACCTGAGGCATTGTTGGGAAATCTGCCCATTCACAAACGCTTGGAATGGCTCGTGGATCGGAAAGAACGTTGACACTGACAAATGGTTGTTCGAGCGATTTTAGAACTTGAGCAGCACGATTGGAAAAACCACATTGTGGCATTTCCGGTGTGCCTTTCATGAAAAGTACAAGTCGGTTATTGTTGACAATCTCTGCTATTTCGTCTGGTGTCCAATTAAATTCACTCATTTTTGTTCCTCCTTGGGTCTGATGTTGATGCCTACGAATTCCGCATCAGTGCGGCGATTCGGGTGAGGGTGGAAAACTTCGCCATCATCTTTGGCTGCTTGCTCGGGTGTCATGCATTTGAGATCGAGCGCGTGAACTTGTGAGGGGATATATGGTTTGAAATGGCCCAGTAATATTCGTTGACGAGGCAAGGGCCGCATGCCTTCGAACGTTGAACTGACGACTCGGACGTGGAAGTGGTCTTGTCCTCCGGTCAAATCGACGACCGTAACTTCAATCGCATCGGGGACGGCCTTTCGGACTTCGTCCTCCATCCACTCAACGGTTGGCATGTGACTCCCTTTCACCCATTCTTCTTGAACCCTTTTCAGGAACCGAGAGCGTCTTGGATCTCAGCGAGGTTCTCTGCAATGCTTCCTTTGTCGTTGATCAGACCCGAGCCAACAACGGCGACTTCAATGCCCCATTCGGCTACTTGCGCTGCATTGTGTGCCTTGATTCCCCCATCGATCATCAACTTAGTCGCACGTCCACCTGATGCGATTTGTGAGTCAATGGCGGAACGGAATTGACGAGTCTTGTCTTCCATCTCCGCCATGAAAGATTGGCCACCCTTTCCAGGTACCACACTCATTACGAGAACCAAATCCAAATCGGTAAGATGGGGTAGAATAGAGGAGGCATCAGTAGCTGGATTGAGAACTGCACCGGCTTGGCAGCCACGGGAATGTAGATTTGCAATCAATCCGGGAATATCATTCACCGCTTCAACATGGAAGATTACGAGATCGACTCCGGCATCGACATACTGCTCCCAATTTTCCTCAGCATTGGTCACCATTAGATGGCAATCGACGAAGACGTCGGGACCAACACGTTCGCGTATACTTTTGATGAGAGCGGGGCCGAATGTAATGGTCCGGTTGACCACCCAATTTCCATCCATCACATCTAGATGGATCCAATTGATACCGGCGGCGAGGGCCTCATCCATCGTCTTTCCAAGTTCACAAAAATTCGCGGTTAGAATGCTTGGTGTGATAATCACGTGATAGGCCCCTGAATACAGGGAGGGGGACTCGGTTCTCAAGTCTTGACCTGTGGAATTGAGATACATCAGGTTGATAGGGCGTCAATAAAACCCGATGGATGGTGACATTATGGCGGGCAATCTCGTTGAAGCAACTGATGCAGACTTTGAGGCAATTACGACTGGAAACGAGTGGGTTCTAGTCGATTTTTGGGCACCCTGGTGTGGTCCTTGCAAGATGATTGCACCTGTACTCGATCAAATCGCTGCTGAAAGAGAAAATCTCACCATTGCAAAAGTCAACACCGATGTGAATCCATTGACTCCTGGCCGATTTGGTGTTCGAGGGATTCCGTTTCTAGTGCTATTCCACAACGGTCAGCCCGTTGATCAGAAATCTGGAGCCATGCCCAAGGGTGCATTTGATCAATGGCTTAATTCCCACATGGCGTAGATTTTTTTCTAACGTAAATTGTTTCATAAGGGCGGTTATATGCGATTTTTCAATACTGTAGGTATTGCTGAAACCTGTTCGACCGCTAGTTTGTATTTCATTGCCATGCCACTAAAATATCTAGGTGATAATGAAATTCTGGTCAAAGTCATCGGACCGATTCACGGAATCCTCTGGACATTGTACATTGGATTACTTGCATTGGGTTGGATTCAGAAAAAATGGAATATGCGCGCAGTGATTACGGGCGGATTCCTATCACTATTGCCAGGTGGACCAATTTGGCTGGAACGGCGAATCGATCAAAGCGAATATCTCCCTAAACAGCCTGAAGCATAGGGTGTTATGGTGACCCCCTTTGCTTCGCTAAACCCCAGATCTTTCAATGTCCTACTAAATGAAATATTAATTCGGTAAATCCAAATTATTAGCATTCTTTAAATTACTATTAATTTGGGCCGGGTTATGCCAACCGATACAGGGCCCGAGACTGCTGATTCAAATTTGGGAGGTAGTGTTGAGACGTATGATGTCATTGTCATCGGTGCAGGTGCAGCAGGCATTGGTGTCGCAATTGCGCTTGCACATGCAGGTGTTGAGAATTTTCTCGTTGTCGACCGTGGTTCTGTC
>CATISE010000159.1 GCA_949538655.1 Marine Group II euryarchaeote MED-G33
TTTACAGCCGTTGTAGGTGTTTTCCTAGTCTACAACATCTTTACCTCTCTGCAAGATGTTAGCACCGATGCATTGGCGGTTGACATCCTTCGTCCCGATGAATTTGAGAAAGTGAACAGCTACATGTTTAGTTCAAAACTAGTCGGCGGCATGATTGGAGGTGCAGGTCTCGGTACAATCATTGGATTTGTTGGAATTAAAGGCGCGATTTTGCTCCAAATCCCAATCTTACTTCTAATCATGATGGCACCCCTACTCATGACAGAGCGACCCGGAGACATTCGCTTCCCTTGGAGTAAGTCCGAGCGAGAAATGTGGTCTGAAAATTTGGAAGAGGAGCGAAACTTCAACCAAATTCTCTCTAACATTCGTACCGCATTTTCATTGCGTTCTACTCAACTTGGAATTATACTGAGCTTGGCAAAATCTTTGTCCTTCTTTTTGATCCCTATTTTGCCGATTCTATTTGTACAAGAGTTGGGCTGGAGTGAGGAAGGGTTCAACGCCACCAAAGGTGGTTTGTTGGTACTAGTTTTGATGTTAGGTTACATTGTAGGTGGACAATTGGGCAAGCGATTCGGAGGAAAATCCATCATCATTTATTCCGCTTTGGCAATGGCATTGGTTAGTATTTGCTGGGGATTCTCAGAATCAATGTGGGAGAATCGAATTTTCTTGATTTCAATTTGGTCTATCCACACATTCTGTCAGGGGATTGCTTACATCAACATCTTCTCTCTAATGATGAAGATTACATGGCCGGAAGTGGGAGGTACACAGTTCACCGCCTACATGGCAATGATGAATCTCTCAGCCGTAATTGGTTATGCATTGACCGAACCCTTTGCAAATAGATTTGATTATTCATCATTGATTCTACTGGGTGCAGTCCTTGAGTCAATCATCATTGTCTGTGTGATGTTCATCGATCCTGATGAAACACGACGTGTTCTTGGGACTACGGAAGAAAAAATTGCAGCCGATGTGGGGCTTGTTTGATTACAGGTATTCCTCTAAGTGATCAGAGCCACCGACAAAAACAGGCTCATCGCCGCGTATGTCGAAGACTACTGGCACAGTTCTATGTCCGGTTAATGCAACGAATTCCATTCTCAATTGACGGTCATTTTGTACGTTGACTTCGGTCCAGGAAAGTTTTCGGCCATCGAGGTATCGCTTTGCCTTGAAACAATAGGGGCAAACATTGGTACTGACAATGAAGAAATCAGAATCTGCACGTTGTAGCAACGACATCACACGTTCGCTCATGGTTCTCGCAAGTGGTTGACCTTCATCAACCATTGTTTGCAATTTCGGCGGTTATTTGTATCCAATCAACCAATTCTTGTTGTTGCGAAAGATTGACCATATGCCCTTTTTGATGGCGAAGTACTGTTACATCCCATCCAGCCTCTTCGAAAACTTCGACCGTTTGATCGGCTTGCCACATGGGGACAATGTGATCAGATTCCCCATGCATCGAAATGAGACGTTTGGGTGTTACATTCGCCAACGATAATCGAAGATCCATCGGACGTGCACTCTTCCCACCAATCACGATAACACCATAAATTTCCTTGGAAAAATCTGTGGCCAGCAATTCCTGAGCCAGAGCACTCCCTTGGCTGAACCCTCCAACGATTAGAGGGCCAGATGGAATTTGTGGAATGAGTGATGCTAGACTCTCATCGACTTGAGAAAGAGTGGCGCTATCAAGGGGTTCCTCCGGAGGTGCATCTCGAATCCACCAACCTCGGCCACGCTTCGGGTGGACGTGTGGACCTTCAGGTAGAAGCAAGTCCCAACCCTCTGGACATAATGCTTCACCGAGTGGGCGAACCATCTCACCAGTCCCTGTCAGGCCATGGAGCATGACCAAAGTACCCATTGAATCCCTCAGAGTTCCCATGAATCGGTCAAACCGCCGGCAACAATCAATCGGATGTATGAGTCACCGGTCTGTGTGATGGTCAGTGTGTAATCACCACTTGGATACGGAATTGTTCCAAGGTTTCCTGATTCCTCGGCACCCGCACCCCATTGGCGTGTCAACGCTGAGGCGGAATTGTGATCTCGAAGGGTGAGAGAACCACTGCTTGGTCCATTGCCCATCTCCGCATCAAGCCAGTAAATCATCTCATCATAGGGACCTTGGCTTGGGTGGTCACCCACAAAAAACGAGTCTGTAATTTCGACATCTGGCGCTCCAGCATCATGGTCCCATTCATTTGAGAAGATATCGCCAGCACGGATGAACCACACATTTCCAGTATGATCAAAACCATTGCCAGTCAGCACCATCCGAAGTTGTAGAACATCTTCTGAATCATACCATACTAGACTCCCAATAAATCCCGCCCAACCATCATAGGTATAGGTGAGAATTTGTCCATCGGATGATGTAGCGGTCATTGTCGCCTTTCCGTTCGATGAACCAATGACTTCAGTATTCCAATCAATCCCGAATAGTGTGAAACCCCAACTCTTGCCATTGTCAAGTGGGAAGTTCAGAACAGATTGTGGGTCACCATTCTCAAATGCAGACAGGTTGTCATGTGTGATTCGCCCCAAGAAGGGATTGTGATTCAGAACTGCGTGACGCTTTGCCTCTCGTTCACTGGAAATGGCCAACATGTATGCAGTACCATCTTCCGCGTCATCTTCTGCGACGACCAAACGAGCAGAGTCGTCCTCCCACTCAGGTGTAGAGAACGTATACAGCCACCATTGTCCGATTTGCCATTCTGCAGGGGATGAGAGATCCGCGTGACCTGGTCCTTGATTGGTTGAATCGCCACTTTCGAGGCAACCTGCAAAGCTGATGCTGAGCATCAGCAGGGCCATCAGAGGGGCTCGCATGTGGGACCCCTGACCGGTGTTTCTCTTGACACTTACTCAAAGTGCGCCGAGTTCTCCAGTCTTGGTGAGAAGGCCTGCGATGACAACGCTGACGATGCTCATCAACTTGATGAGAATGTTCAGTGATGGGCCGCTTGTATCCTTGAAGGGGTCACCGATGGTGTCACCAACGACTGCAGCACTGTGAGCATCATCGCCCTTTTCTGCGCCTTCGATTTCACCTTGCTCAATGGCCTTCTTGGCGTTGTCCCATGCACCACCAGCATTGGCCATGAACAGAGCCATGAGAACACCGGTTGCTGTTGCGCCTGCAAGTGTACCACCTAGAGCAGCACTACCGAGGAGAACACCGATGATGACTGGACTTGAGACTGCGACGATACCAGGCATGACCATTTCACGTGGAGCGGCCTTGGTGGAGATATCCACACAGGTTGCACTGTCTGGTTCAACACCTTCACGTCCTTCGAGTAGACCATCAATTTCCCTGAACTGTCGGCGAATTTCAACAATCATTGCTTCAGCCGCACGACCAACAGACTTCATTGTCATGGCTGCGACGACGAAAGGTAGTGATGCACCGATGAGAAGACCGATGACAACCATTGGCTCTGTCAGGCTAAGGTCTGCTGCCTCAAGTCCTGCACTGGTCTTGAATGCTGCAAAGAGGGCGAGAGCGGTTAGAGCCGCACTCCCAATAGCGAAGCCTTTGCCGATTGCTGCTGTAGTGTTACCAATCGAGTCTAAACCATCCGTAATGTCTCGTACATCCTTTCCAAGACCTGACATCTCGGCAATTCCACCTGCATTGTCTGCGACCGGGCCGTAAGCATCGACCGTCATTGTCACACCAACGGTTCCGAGCATACCCATGGCTGCCATTGCAATCCCATAGAGGCCTGCATCTCCGCCACCCATGACGTGGTTGGCACCGAAGATACCTCCTGCCATCAGTAGAACTGGGATGAATACGGATTGCATTCCAACGGCTAGGCCTGCGATTGCATTGGTCGCACTACCTGTTTTACTGGCTTCCCCAATGTATGGGATGGCCTTGACCTTGATTCCGAATACATCTTCGATTCCTGTGTAATATTCAGTGACCAATCCAATCAGGATTCCAACAACCGAACCGATGGCTACTGCTTGAATCACCGTGGTATCCAGTGAAAGGTAATCGAGAGCGAAGTAACCGCCACCAATGAACAAAGCCGCACCGATGAATGTTGTATTTCGCAAAGCGGCGCCTGGATCCATATTTTTCATTCCAGCGATTGAAAACACACCGACAATCGATGCAATGTAACCTACGATTGCAAGAGCGATTGGGACCATCAAGTAATCGTCACCAAGTCCTTCACTGGCTGCTGCAATCACCATGGCTGCGATGATGCTACCAACAAAGGATTCGAAAATATCTGCACCCATTCCCGCGACATCGCCCACATTGTCACCCACGTTATCGGCAATGACACCGGGGTTTCTTGGATCGTCTTCAGGAATTCCTGCTTCGACTTTGCCGACTAGATCAGCACCGACGTCAGCGGCCTTGGTGTAGATTCCACCACCCACGCGCGCAAAGAGAGCAATGGATGAAGCACCCATTCCAAATCCAGCAATGTTCTCTACTGTCAAGAACTCTGTTTGGGTGAAGTAGTACATCAGAGAAATACCTGCCAGGCCCAATCCACCGACTGCAAGACCCATTACTGCTCCACCATTGTATGATGTAGTGAGGGCTGCTGCTTGGCCTCCATCTGCAGCTGCTTGTGCAGTGCGCCCGTTGGCACTGGTGGCTGAACGCATCCCGGAGAATCCGGCTGCAACGCTACACAATGCACCAATAATGAAGGCGACCATGGTTTCAAACCCGAGGCCATTCTCTTCACCACCGATGAACAGCAATGCTGCCACCGCGGCAATAAACATCGAGAGCATCTTGTATTCTGCGAACAAGAATGCCATCGCACCGTCTTGAATTCGAGCGGTGATTTTTGCCACAGTTTTATTTTCTATCTCGATCGAGTCGACTTTCTTGTATAGCATAAAGGCGATTACAAGTCCAAAAAGACCCGCGCCTATTCCAATCATTCCAATTTGTTCTCCGTCCATGGATACACCTCTGGTTGGCCGGGCGACCAGCGACCCCCATATAATCCCAAGGGAATGATTTATCGCCCTGTGAGACCATTTTAGGGCATACAAAGTTGCGCGAAGGCCGATAACAGTTCATCGCCATCGTGATCGTTTTCAAATGCGGCAAGTTCTACATCGTTCATATCTCCATCCGCATGGGCCTGTTCAATCACTGAACGACTGGCTTCGGGATGGAATTGAACACCCCAAACCGGCTTACCGGCAACTCGCATCCCTGCATTTTCACAATGCTTGGTAGAGATGATGCGACGTGCACCAGGTGGTAGGCGTGTGACTTCATCCTGATGGGTGAACAAACCCATTTGAATTGGTGAAAGGAGGGTGTCCATGCCTACTGAAAATAGTGGAGAAATCATGGTCGATTTACTCTTAGATCTCTGAACCTCGCCACCGAGGGTCTTGCAAAGTAATTGATGTCCGAAACAAATACCGAGAACGGGGATGTTTGCTGCCATTGCTTGTTGTAATACGCGTGCGGCATCATCCATCCAAGGCTCCCACATGCTAACATTGGCCCGTGAGCCTGAACAAATCACCGCATCCGGATTGAGGTCTTCAATTGATTCGGGTGTGTCAATCCGACGGTAAGTGATCCCATTGGATTCCCACTCAGAACGGTAAGCCTCACGACTTTCCAATTGTGGCGTTAACAGGAGACATTCTGCGGGGGCAAATGGCGCCATAATTTCGGCATTTCCACCTTGACCGAAAGCCGGCCGCTCTACCAAAAGATCGAGAATTACAACACGCACCATGGCACTCGTATGGGGGAACGGGTTGAAAGCCCTCCGCCTGCTCCACCTCAACATGGCAGAGGTTGACAAACAGTTAATCTTGGAAAATGTCGGCCCCGTTCAAGCCGTCCTTGATGCACACGATGGTGTGGTCAATGTCATCGATACAACGGATGGCATCATCATGATTGGATTGGAGGGTGGTTGCACTGGATGCAGCAGCACGCCGATGACTGCAATGCAGATTTATTACGCACTCATGAAATTGGATGGAGTCAATGATGTCGTGTTCGTGAATGGAGAGTTGCCAGAGTACATGCGTGCCTTCATCGATGACAAACTCAAGTCTGAGGAGTGAATTCCTTGCAGCGTGCTGTTTTCGCCATACTTGCCATTTTGTTATTCACTCCTCTAGCCTCAGCAACCGATACTGATGGCGATGGATATGATGACCCCACAGAGGATTTCACCATTTGGGATGGTGCTGATGCCTATCCAAATAATCCCGACATTCACGACCCCGTATTCTCAACTGGCTGTGATCCTGCTGTCGCAACAATTGATTTGGGTGAACCGGTTACATTTACCTGCACGATTGGAAATGAAGGACCGGTCTCGTTGAATGCACTAATCAACATCAAGGATGATACCCACTTACGAGACGAGTTTGACCCCGCATATTACGACTTAAACACCGACGAAGTTCTAGAATTACAAGTGACCTTGTCCGGGTTGTCAGAAGGAATCGCAATGGCTGAATTGCGTATTTTCGCCCGTGCCAATAGTTCGGTGAGTCATACCATCGATTTGCCCATTGAAGTTACTGGTGATGAATGGCCTGGCCTGAACAGTCAAAGTGATGCAGGGAGCCCACCAGATATCTCGTTCATCAGTCGGATACTCGATGATTTTTCTGAATGGCTTACAAAAAATACACCATGGAATATTAGCAGTATGCAGGCTGGATTGATGATACTAATCAGTAGCTTCGCCATCATTGGTACCGCTCGTCTCTATCGTGCCCGTAGCGTATGGAGTCGAAATATGGGCATCAAAACTACCGAAGATCAGCGAACTGAAATGAGATTTGATGAAATTAGAAGAGGTGGTCAACACGAACACCACATCGAACATTCGATCCCAGAGAGTCCAGAAGTCGTCATCCGACGCAAGAAGTAGTCATTCTTCTTCGGCTTCTCGATTTTGTTTCATGATTTCATGTGGATTCATTCCATTTGAAACCGTTCGACCTTTGATGTTCAATCGGGCGAGTAAAGCAAAGGCTAGACACAGAACTGCCAAGGGTTTGGGTAGGTAGGTGGAGCCCCAAAGGCTACCCCCTAAAACATCGAGAGAAATGAGAGATATCATCGCTGAAAGTGAAAGGATGACCATCGCCCATTGTGCACGGTCTTCCGCCTCATCACTTTGAGACAGAGTAGCGATTAGAACCCACAACATGAGTGTTGAAGCACACAGTAACTGACTGAGTGTTTCAATCGGGGCCATGAACCCTCCATTAGGAGGAGGCTCTTCAGCCTGTGCCAAGACTCAAGAACGTCCGTGTATCCTTGGCCAGTATGGTGAAGGTTGCGAGTTGGAGTCTGCCTCGGCCTCGCCGCAATGGCCCACCGTATCACTCCAAGTCAAACGTCGTCTTGGTGATGGAACAAGTTGGGGTTTTGTTGCAACTCAAGGGTGCGAACCCCTTCCGAGTCCGTTCCTATCAGAATGCATCCCGAACACTAGGCAGTCTCGAGGAAGACCTGTGGATTGTGACTTCAGAAGGCCGTTTAACCGATGTCAAAGGCATTGGAAAAGGCATTGCTGGACTGATCACTGAAGCCCTGACTGAAGGGACATGGGGTGACATTGGTGAATTGTACACGAGTGTACCCTCTGGCCTCATCCAAATGTTGGCCATCCCAGGGTTAGGACCGAAACGGATCAAACAATTTTACGACGAGTTGGGCATTGATTCGATTGAGAAACTCAAGGTCGAAGGGGAAAATGGTCACCTACGTGAGTTAGATCGAATGGGTGAAAAGTCTGAGCAAAAGGTACTGGATGGCATTGAACTCCTCAAGCGATTCTCAGGTCGCAGGCGGTTGGATGTGGGCTTGCTCTATGGTGAAGCACTGGAATCTAGAATTTCATCGATGGATGGTGTTTCTCGCGCTCAATTGGCGGGTTCAACCCGTCGTCGAAAAGAAACCATTGGAGATTTGGATATTGTTGCTGCAGTTCTACCCGAAGATGTTGAAGCGGTAACCGAGCAAATCGTTTCGCTGCCCGGTGTGGCGGATGTCAAAGGAGCTGGTTCATCTAAAGTTAGTATCATCCTTGGGACCGAATTCTTCTCGGATGAGGTCATGGATTCAGGACTCGACGGAGGGGTTCTGGAAGCGTTGGGTGGAGATGCCTACGAAGAGATGGCCTCCAACACGACCATCGATGCACAGGTCCGCCTTGTTCCACCTCATGTGTTCGCGTTTACATTGGCCTACTTTACCGGTTCAAAGGAGCACAATGTTCGGATGCGACAGAGAGCCCTTGATCGGGGGCTACGACTGAATGAATTCGGATTGTTTCCATTGGATGCTGTCGGTGATCTCAAAGGAATTGAAGCCGCTAAATTTTCCCTCCCTGCTGAGAAGGAATCTGAAATTTATGACCATCTCGAATTGCAATGGGTTCCACCCGAGCTGCGTGAAGACTCTGGTGAAATCGAGGCCGCCGAGGCAGGACAGTTGCCCAATTTGATGGAGGCCCCGATGCTAAAGGGATCATTCCACAACCACACCACTGCATCTGATGGTACAGCCACGCTTAGCCAAATGGCTGATGCCGCCCAAAACCTTGGTTGGGAATTCCTCGGCATTGCCGACCACAGTCAAATCTTGCAGGTTGCCAGTGGATTGAGCCCTGATGAACTGGTCACACAATCAGCCGAAGTTCGTGCATTGAATGAAGATTGGTCGGACAAAGGTGTCGACTTCCGCTTATTCCATGGAAATGAATGTGATATCCTACCCGATGGGAGTCTCGATTATACCGATGAAGAACGCAGTATCCTGGACCATGTTGTCGGTAGTGTTCACCAATTGCCAACTTGGATGAAGCGCGATGAAGATGTGAATACTGAAGCACTCATAGCTGCAATCGAAAATCCATCTTTCACAATCCTTGGTCACCCAACAGGTCGTATTCTAGGGGGCCGAGATGGTTTTGCTGTTGATCTTCACGCCGTCCTTCGACGAATGGGTGAGTTGAATGCTGAAGGTGAACTCAAAGTGGTCGAAATCAATGCAAGTCCATATCGCTTGGATCTTGACTGGAGATATTGCCGTTATGCCAAAGAGCAAGGTGTCCCGATTTCAATCAATCCGGATGCACACAGTACTCAAGGGCTCAAAGATGTCTGGTTTGGGGCTCAAATCGCCAGGAAGGGATGGCTGGAACAGACCGACATCCTCAACTGCCGTAGCGGCTCGGACTTGGAACAGTTACTCTGGTGATTACATGCGTCCTCAAATTGTTGCATTGGTCTTGCGGATTGGATTGTTGGCCTTTGGAATTCTAATCTTTCTTTTCCTTTGGTTTGGAACCGGTGCAGAAAGATCACCAATCGGATTGATGATTGGCCTAACAGTCGCTGCGTTGGCTGCGTTGTGGTGGGTTGAATTGCAAATCCAAAAGGGATTGAAAGTCGCAAGGGGGGACGAATGATGGGTGTTGGCAAAGCAATCGCATTTGGCCTATTTGCAATGTTCCCCGGGGCTCTTCTCTCCCTCATTGGATACATTCTGATTGGAAGACCAGAAACTTGGCAAAATACGCAGTACATTGTGTGTTACGGCCCATTCTTCGGGAGTATTGCTCTTGGAATTTGGATGGGTCTACGCAAAGAAATGGATGTGGAGATGGAACCATGAACCGGGCCGAAAAGGCTCAGAGAATTGGTGAGATGCTGGATGAATTGTATCCGGAAACACCCGTCCCACTAAACCATTCAAGCGCCTATACACTTCTTGTTGCTGTAATGCTTTCAGCCCAAACTACTGACAAGAAAGTCAACCAAGTCACCCCGGCCCTCTTTGCAAAGGCAAGTACACCAGAACAGATGGCTACACTTGCTGTCGATGAAATTCAAACCTTGATTCGAGAAATCGGATTGGCACCGACCAAAGCCAAGAATTTGCGCAGAATGGCTGAACAAATCATCGAAGGGGGTGGGATGAGATCCGATTGGGAGTATCTCGAAA
>CATISE010000160.1 GCA_949538655.1 Marine Group II euryarchaeote MED-G33
GAGCGATGTCCCGGGCGTGTCGGATCACACGCTCAACGGTATCCACGCTTCGCAAGTAGGTGGCGACAATTCTCAAATCTTTCATTAAGGGCTGATTGAGTGCGAGAATCAGCAGCAAATCATTGGTCAAATCCCAATTCACTTCACGCGCATGTTGGCGAATTTGTTTCACTTCTTTGTAGACTTGCGAGTCGAGTTTTGTGAATGCCTTTATCGCTTCACTGTACGCCGTTTTTGCTTCTTCAAAATACTCGCCTAAGTCCGCACGGACTTTGTCAATTCGTTCATCTAATCCTGTTCGTATAGGCATATCATTCACTCATCCAAATCTTCCAGTAATGTATCGCTTTGTTAACTCTAATTCTGGGTCTGAAAATATCTTATCAGTTTCTCCAAACTCTACAAGTCTTCCAATGTACATAAACCCTGTATAATCGCTGACCCTTGCGGCTTGCGACATTGAATGGGTCACAATCACAACGGTGAAATCTTTCTTGAGTTCCAAGATGAGTTCCTCGATGGCTGCAGTAGCAATTGGGTCCAAAGCGCTGCATGGCTCATCCATCAATATGATATCAGGTTCGACGGCAATAGTTCGAGCAATGCACAATCGCTGTTGCTGGCCGCCTGAAAGTGAGGTTCCCAAGTCATGCATTCGATCTGAAACTTCATCCCAAATAGCCGCTCGCTTCAAACTCTTTTCAATGATAGCATCGAGCTCCTCTCGCGTTGGTTTTGTGTGGAGTTTGACCCCATAGCCAACGTTATCGTAAATTGATTTAGGAAACGGATTTGGTCTTTGAAACACCATGCCGATTCTCTTTCGAATCTCGACAAGGTCTGCATCCTTTGCGGTGATTTCGGTTTCACCCATTGTGATTTTGCCATCGTAATGACAAATTGGAATCAAATCATTCATCCGATTCATCATTCGTAGAAGTGTACTTTTTCCGCATCCCGAAGGGCCGATTAAGGACGTTACGCTGTTTTTGGCAATTGGGAGTGAAACGCCATACAGTGCCTGCTTATCCCCATACCATAGATCAAGATCCTCGATCATCAAATCGACCTCTCCATCCACATCTAATTGTCTCGTAGAATCTGGAACTACTTCTCCACCTATCGTCTCGCTCATGATTTCAACCTCTTTCTAAAATGCTGTCTTAACACAATTGCAATGCTGTTCATTGCTACCAACAGACAGATCAACGCTATACTCGCTGCTGCTGCCATCGAATGCCATGCATGGTCTGGTTCTGCCGTCCAGAAATAGATCTGAATCGGAATGACAGTGAAATTGACGTTGCCTCCATTGAGGGCTGCTAATGGTTCGGGGTCGAACAAAATCATGGCAGTTGCCCCTACGACGACCAGTGGGGCCGCCTCCCCCATGATTCGGCTCATCGCTAGGATTGTTCCGGTCATGATCCCAGGCATCGCAGATGGGAGCACGTGGTCTTTGGTGACCTGCCATCTCGTGCATCCGATGCCATAGGCAGATTCTCTCAATGAACGAGGGACGCTGCGCAATGCTTCCTGGCCTGCCAATACGATAATCGGCATTGCCATCACACCCATTGTCAATCCAGCAGCGAGGACAGAGGGACCTAAGCCCCAGCCAAAACCGTCTTGCTTGACGAAAATCGCAAGTCCAAACATACCGAACACAATTGAGGGGACGCCTGCTAAGTTCGTAACCAAGGCTTGAATGAGTTTTGTTGTGCTGTTTGGCTTGGCATACTCCTCAAGATAAATTGCTGCACCCACAGAGACCGGGATGGATGCGAGCATTGCAATTAACATCACCCAAATTGTTCCATAAAACGCAGCTCGAATCCCAGATGCGTATGGGATAAAAATATCTTGATAACGTTCGGTTAAGAACGGAATGTCGATGAGAAGAGGGATGAATAATGTCGATGTAAACAACAACATTCTCGACCACATCAAAATACCATCTCGATTTGAGATAGAATGCTTGAGTCTTGAGGTTTCATGGATCTCTCGTTTTAGATTCTTCAACCTCTCAATACCTTCAAGCAATCTGTACA
>CATISE010000161.1 GCA_949538655.1 Marine Group II euryarchaeote MED-G33
GCTTCTTCCTTCGGTTTCCCCTTCGTAATGGCGGCTGACAATTCGCCGAGTTCTTCGATGACGAGTGCAAGTCGATACCCCATGTCATGGCCGTTGTTTTCAGGATTGGCAAAATCGTGCTTGAGATGGAAGCGTGCCACGCGACCCATCATGGTCGTCCAGGAACCATCTGGTTCCTCTGAAAAGTCTACTTCGCCCCATTCATCGACATCCACTGGCCGTGTCATAACACAAGCACCGACACTGAGGACGATGAACCTACTGTGTGTCGGCAATCGCGAGAATTGCAGCCCAGACCCGTGCACGCATGGAAGCAGCTAGGTTCTCGACACTGTGATGATCGACAGGTGCAAGGTGGTCCGCTGGGTCTTTTCCAGCAGCCCAATTACTCGAGAGAAGAAGACCGACGTGGGCTGGTGGTTTTTCCGACATACAACGAGCCTCGCCCCCAATGGTCATGTTGACACATGTGGCGCCCAAACGATGGTATGCTTCGACATCTGCTCGGCTTTCAAATTGCGGGCCACTGGCTTGTCCAACGATTTGCCTGTAAGCATTCGGACCTGCGGCATCCTGGGAACCGAGAGCATTTGCTGCGATTTCAGACAGCCCTCGGTCAAACATTTCTGTTCGATTGACATGTACGGCTGAAGAATCGTGGAATGTCCAAACGGTCCCTGATATGTCGAGCATGTCATCGGCGACACCGACCACACCAGGTGGGAAATCTGGATCCATGGTTCCTACACACCATACGCTGATGACTGCATTTGAGCCAAACGAGGTTGCAGCATGCACATTTGCACGGTGCTCGATACTGTGAGGGGGGTTGACTTTGCCATCTGGGCTGTGATGCCTGTAGATGAATAGAATCTCATGCCCCCCGGTGTGTACCAGCGTGCAAGGAACTTCACCCCATGGTGTGTCAGAACGAAACGTCTCGACTTCAGCGCCATCAGTAGATGTAGCCAACTCGGTCATTCCGGTGCCACACAGCACTGTGAGGCGGGCCATTGCCCTCACCTACTCCATCAAGCGGGCGATTAACTCGTCCTTCTTTCCGGAGACTGGTTTCCCAGCTGCCTTGAGCAATTCCTTGAGTTCGGCGACCTTCATCGATGCATAATCAGGTGCATCATCAGCGGCTGCTTCTTCAACAACTTCCTCTTCTGTAGATTCGTCTTCGGAATCATCTTCCACTTCCTCGTCGGATGCACCATCATCGTCGTCAGCGGCTGCTTCTGCTGCTGCCAAAACATCAGGAGTTTCGTCTTCTGCACTCTCTTCATCCATTGCTGCAGCGATGGCTGCCTTCTTGGCGGCAGCCACTCGAGATTCATCTTCACGGATTTCATCGAGAGTTGGACCATCTTCTACGATTACTCCATCTTGGATCAACTGGCTCTTTCGAATCATTACAACCTTGACGGCTGCAATCTTTCGAGCTGCCTTCTCAAGTGCTTGTTCAAGTTCACCGGATAGTATTTGCTTCTGCAAATCAATCCACGTGTTACGTGCTGCTGTTTGCAACACAACATCGCGGCAAGCATCACGCATGCCTTGCTTTTGGCTGGTCTTCACTCGACCTTGTGTAATCAGGAATGGCTTGATGCGAACATAGTATCCATCATCTGTAATCGCATCGATGACATCGTCAACTTTACCTCGGTATCGTCGAACTTGTCTTCGGACGTGATCCTTGAGGACTTCATGTCCTGCAAACTGTGTAATCGCATCTTGACCAACGATTTCAGTAACACGGAACTTGAGTTTGACGTGCATCTTGCTGAAATCGCCATCGACTTCTTGCTGTGTAATCTCATACATGCGACCGATCAGGAGTTCGTCTTCTTCGCCCAGGGTTTCGCCGATTACCTTGAAGTGCCAAGGTTGTCGGGGTGCACGAATTGTGTACCATCTTTTTGCCTTCCATTTGTCTTTCTGTTTTCGAGCTTCTGCTCGTGATGCTGCACCCTTGCTGGCCATTTTTTTCATCTCCTGATTGTCGCGGGGGCTACCCCACTAGCGAGTCGCCGACCTGCCCCGGGTATTTGAACGCCATGCTTCGACCCCGTAGGGGTCATAGGCTGCACACCTTACGCAACAATTGTGGCCGTGCACAACGTAACTTGGAATGCAACCTCCAGCGGGGTTGGTTCTACTCAGGTGATTGAAGACGCAATCAATTGGATAACTGGTGGCTTGGCTGAGATTTCTAAAGAGAAAGTCAAATCCTATCACGGTGCGAGAATGACAATGTTATGTGCCCAAATTAAGCAAAAGAAAGCCGCCAAACAAAGCATCTCTCATTTGGGTTCTGAATTGCTCGAACTGTTATCGCAATCCGCTGATCTCGATAAGCGAATCGACGAACAAAAGAATTTGCATATCCGGCTGAGTATTTCATCTCTAGTATCTGGCTCTATAGAATTATCTGATGGCTTTGGTGAGCAGATTAAGGGTCGGATCAAACTGGAAGTTTATCCAGGTCAGGATTCGGTTCAGAATGCAAGGGACATGCTGATTGCAGCCGCTGCGAAAGCACATGCTGAGAATTTGCCCAAAGAATTTGAGTCGTGAAACACCAAGTTTCAGGTCAACCTAATTACAAGGATTCATATTACGATGCCCGTTCCTGAGTATTGATGACCCACGTTGTGACTTCAGCTTGTGTAAACCACAAGTACCAAGATTGTGTTGCTGTTTGCCCAGTAGAGGCTTTTCGTGAACTCCCCACATACCTCGTAATTGATCCGGATGAATGCATTGATTGCGGTGCATGTATCGCGGAATGTCCAGTTGAAGCGATTTTCGCGGACACTGATGTCCCCGATGAAGAAGAGGCATGGATTGAGAAGAACGAAACAGAATGTGTCGATGCCGAGATTGCCGAGGGAGATTCCCCGATTCTCGCTGACGACTAGGGCTCTGACGAAAGTTCTAATGTGCGACAACGGTCGATTAGACCGATTGGAATGTCGATTGACCTGACTCACATGCGCAAGGGCACCGAATTGCTCAAGCGAGGCTTCGCTAAAATGCAGGAAGGGGGCGTCATCATGGATGTCGTTACACCTGAACAAGCACACATTGCAGAAGATGCTGGTGCCAGTAGCGTCATGGCTTTGGAGCGTGTTCCAGCCGATATCCGTGCAGATGGAGGTGTGGCCAGAATGAGTCACCCTGACTTGATCAATGGGATTATCGAAACTACGAGCATCCCTGTGATGGCAAAAGCTCGTATTGGGCATGACGCAGAAGCGCGTGTTCTCGAAGCCTTGGGCGTAGACATGATTGATGAATCTGAAGTTTTGACCCCCGCAGACCCGTTTTATCACATCCCAAAGAATGATTTCACCATCCCGTTTGTTTGTGGTTGTACCAACCTTGGAGAAGCGGTGCGTCGTGTTGTCGAAGGTGCCGCAATGATTCGAACCAAAGGTGAAGCCGGTACAGGAAATGTTGTCGCAGCAGTTCAACGCGCCCGAATCGTCGCCGCTGAAATTGATTTGATTCAGCGTTCAAATTCA
>CATISE010000162.1 GCA_949538655.1 Marine Group II euryarchaeote MED-G33
CAGCTCCGACACCAGAAGCCAGTGCTGCTCCAGTATCCAATTCAACTTGGCAACCAATTGAAGCCGCTGCAGAAACTGATGGGGTGGACATTTCTACCAGAATTTCAGCAGGATTGACTCCTGCAGATGTTGCTGGTAATTCTGATGAGGCGGAATTGATGGCCAATATCGACGTTGCTCTTTCTGAGGTTGACTCTGCTGCGGGTATCAGAGAATCTACTGAAAATGGTGTCCCTCCCCCCGCTGATCCATCTCAAAGAGATGCATTGGATGATCTTGAACGTGAACTATCAGACCTCGATATGTAGGTGAAAAAATGGATGACGAAGGTGGGGTAAAGACTCTCATCAATCGTCAAGAAACACACGGCCGAAAATTCCCTGGTCTCATTGAAAAAATCGGTTTTGTCCTTGCCATAGCATTGACCATTTTGATTGGTCAATGGATGTGGTCTGAATCTGGTTGGTCCACATTGGTTTTGTGGCCGGTAACCGTATGTGGGCTTCCATTGGGTGCCCTACTGCTTGGTGAAATGCTGGCACGCATCACTCAGAAAGTCCATGTGAATGGTGAAAATTAGGGGTTTGAATTCCCTCGTTTTGTTAGAGCAGATTCAACCAGTCCCGAAATCCTCTGCCATGGAACGATATATCGCAATCCTGCAACAAACGTGATGAACAGCATTGCTGAAATCACTTTTCCATAGGTCAGACGTAACTCAAGAGATTCTCTCACTTGTCCGCTCCATTGTCCAGAACCAGCCCAACCCACGACATCGATGATCAAATCATCAAACTTGAGAGCGAGCATGGTGACCAATCCCACTGCAAAGATAACAACCACGGTGTGCTGCATGTGCGTATTGAGAATGCTCTGGAATTGACGGACATACTCAGGATCTTTCTTACAAGATTCTGGTAAGCGGAATGCATACTCAAGGAATCGAATCGTTGCTTGGGCCGTTTCGGTGTAAACCATTAACAAAATTGCAACCAACAACAGGTTCCACACCTCGCCTGAAATCAAACCCCCTAGTGTATCAGCTTCACCAATTTGGGTTGGAAGCGGGTTTAACCCGGGTGAGTATGGGTCTGAGGCACTCGATAATTGGCTGACAACACCCTCATACGACAATAATGCGTACAATCCGAGGAAGATGAGCATATACGCCATCGACCAATTGACCATTCGTTTAGAGAGCCCCCAAATCCCCATCAAACCGAAGAGTACAGGTGCCAGGAAAAACAGCATGACTAGCACTTGAATGTAGACCGATAAAGGCCAGACCAAATAGTTGGCATGATTCATCGAATCATCGGAATTACCGAATGGTAGATACAAGTCGAAATTGACAATCATTCCAAAGGTCCACGTGAGGATGAACATTCCAGCAAGGAATAGAATCATTGCACCCAATAATCCAAGGGTGATTTTGCGCCTTCGCGCAGGAGGCTGGAAATTTAGAGCAACCCAGGCACCTGCAATGGCCATAGTCAAAAGAATAGGAACATAATATCGCCCATCACCCTCGTTTCCTTGACCTGTGAGCCAATTCGGCAATGGCAACTCATCAAATCCACCACCATCTGCCAATCCTTTTTCGATTTGATCTAGTGTGAGTGTGTGATCTAAAGCCGGGCACCACGAGTCATTGGCAACGTAGGTTGGATGACAGTGCCCAAATACTTGGGTCATGGTCAGGAACAACCAGATTAGGGATAGACTGGCAACCAGTTGCAGACAAACAACACGCCATTCCTTTCGCAAGGTTCGCAAATGTAGGGTGGTGAGCCCCTCCTCTTGCTGTGCTACTTCATCGGCCATTCATTCACCTCCTTACATCTTCACCTGAAGTAGAGCTTGACTCAATTCAACATCTGGCATCCAATCGATGACACGTGCCCCATAACCAGCAACGGCAGACAATCGATTCTGTCGCTCTAGTTTCATCACCTCATATGACATTCTAGGAATTCGACTGACCAAACGCTCGTAATCAATGCTGGATGGACTGAGAATCACCACTTCGTGACCACGACCTGCCAAATCACGGATTGCATGGGGCACAGTTCCATCACCCTCTAGGCTTGAGATGATGAATACAGGGCTACCACGACTGAATCTTGGTGCAAGTGAATTGGTCACTGCTTGGAGTGGCATGTCACCCTTTGGAGCGACTCCCGCTAAACTGGATAGGACCTTGAAATACTGCTTATCTCCGCCATCAGCGGGTAGGTAAGACAGTGTGTCATCATACACAGCAAGAGCGATTGAATCTCGTCTCTGGATGAAATATGACGCTAAACTTGCAGCGGCAACCGTGCCCATTTCTAGTGGATTCTTGAGTACGGTTCCGATCCTGCTGATGTCTCTAGAATCGAGCAGGATGAAAACATCGGTAACCGCGTCACGACATTTTTCGTTCACCATCATAACCCCAGTTCGAGCAAACGCCTTCCAATTGATAATCTTGAATGGGTCACCGGGGACATATTCGCGGAGTGAATAGAATTCAGAACCAGGTCCGGGGGTTCGAAGTGTCATCGCACCAGTGTACATCTTCGGGGTCCGACTTCGAATCATGGCTTCTTCAATTTCTCTAACCTGTGGGAATACGATGAGGCCAGAACGATGATCGATGTACATCTCTTGGCTGAACAGGTTGAACGTATTTCGATATCTGACAGACACGGGTCCGAAGGAATAGTGTCCCCTTAGTGGACAGCGTAACACATAGCGAATTCTCGTGGTTTCACCAGGTCCTAGATTGACACGCATGTAGTTGAGTCCACTTCTCAACTTCATCTCGTGAGGGACATTGTCAAACACTTCCAATTGCTGTGTCCGGCGGAATGAACTGTTTGTGATCGCCAATTCAACATACAAATCATCGCCCTTGTAGAGATTGTCTGCTGATAGTGTTCGCACAACTTCCAATTCCCCATGTCCTGCAACCCAAGAATTTACTGCTAAGAAGGCAATAAACATCAGACCGAGAATCATTAGTTGGAAATTGGCAATCATCATCCCAATCAAAACTAGAGAGATTCCAGATGTCAAGAGCAATGCTGCTTTTCGTGTCCACATGTTCTCTCACCTCCGCTTACTTGCGCCCCCACATCTTGACTCGTTTTACTACAGCAACAAGTTGTTCTAGGCTGTAATTGCGGTCCTCAAATACAAACTTGATGAGTACAGGGTCACCAATCATCTTCTGTAATTCACGAGCAGGCAAAGCATCAAACTCATCCCTTGTCAATGAATTGAGATTCCTCACTCTAGACAACAAAACTTGCTTCACTTTGTTTGCCCGTCCGTAGTACCCATATCGTCTAGCATCGCCAAATCCGTAGTAAATGATACTGAAAACGTGCCGCCATGGTTCCGGGTCGACCTTCTTGATAATCACGGCCTCAAAGGCAATGAATAATGCCAAGAAAAGGAATAGCATCGCCATCCAATCATTGGTGAAGTAAACGAGGATGTAGTAAATCAGATTGTAGGTATCTCCCATCGCACTGGTTTGTTGATGCCTACTTTCATCGAAGATAACTTGTTTGCCAGATCCCGAAGTTCCATTGAATTCATCTGCCGCAGTATGCATTAACAGAGATTCAGCGATGATATCTAGGACCCAGCGGCGGTTGTCATTTTCAGGCATCATATTGCCATTCAACTCACCATATGTGCCATCGTTTGTTTCGTCCCAATCATAGATTGCATTCATCAGAACCGAACCATCGGTGACGAAAATTGCACGTCCCATAGTTTCTCCAGGTTGCTCAGCGCAGTCTCGCTTGAAGCAAACCTTGACAGCCATTGTAAATGGGCCTTGTTCATCACTCTCGATTCCACCTCCTTCGAATCCGACATCTCCTTGTCCATCGTCGTTGGTGTCTAGGTAGGAATCTTGACTGGAACGCCCCCATGCATATCGATTATCAGAATTAGATTCTGATGCTTGTTTATCGAATGCAGATGGGGTGTTTAGTAGAACATTGTAGTTCGTGCTGAAATTCCAGAATTGTCCACCCGATGAATCGGTTTCAATGTGGTGGGCACAGAGTCCAGCTTCTGCAACAGTTGGGGTATCTGCACCGTTGACTGGGCTGTTGGGTAGTGAATCTAATCGATCGATAATCCCATCATCGTCTGCATCTGAAAAGCATGGGTGCGAATCTGATTTATCGGTCCCAGTGTAATCATAGGGGTTAGATGAGTTCATCCAGATGTAATTGTAGTCTAATCCACGTGCCCAAGCTTCTTCATCGTAGAGTTGATGTCCACTGTACCCCAATTCAAATGCTTCAGCCAATCCAGCGGAATAGCCAAAATCATCCATGACCAGCAGAGTTCCACCAGCCACAACATATTGCACAATCGCATCAATCTCCGTGGTAGTATATCCTTCAGATTCACTGAATTGAACAACATCGACATCACCGGTGAATCTCGGTAAAGAAATCGTATCCTGTTCAACGCCAGTGACAATGAATACAGTATCTTCGGGGCTCTCAATTTCACCCAATAGAACAGGACTGGAAATCATGCTCGTTGTGTCTACACCCATCCCTTTGAGATCTGCACGGAAAGCCGAAAGGTCATCCCAGTCATCGTCGTATGCAGAGAGGTGTGGGTCGCTTGTTACAAGGTAAGAACCAACGATGCTGTATAGCAAAAGCCCCAACACAGCATAGAAAGCAACCATCAATCCTGTTCGTCTGGTATTGCGAGATTTGAGGATGGTTCCAATATCAACTGAACCAATTCTCATTTCGACCAACCGCCCACATCCATAGGATGTGCAGCCGCGAGACGCTGAACCTAGCCTTAAGACGGTTTGGGGGTGTTGGGTGACCCAGTATCACAGGCAAAATCGGTCTCAACGATTCAAATGGATTTCTTCATCGATGGAATCGACCTCTTCAGTTGGGACAACCAAGTATTCGCCAAATGTGGACCATGGAAGGAGTTTAGGATCTAATCCAACGTCTAATTCGAGTAGAAGTCCAAGAACATCTCCACTGACATCATCAATGAACAAATCAACAACAGCTCCTAGGAAATCACCTCGACTGTCTACAACACGACGACCGGAAAGTTCCGTGGAAAAGGCCGCAGGCATTATTTCACCTCACACACTTTCGATTCCCATCAAGGTGTCATTGTTTCGCCGAATACTCTCTAGACCACTGGTCAAGAGTCCTTCCAACTTGGCGTAGTATTCGAGCATATCAGGTGTGATTGTGGGTCGAACTCGAGAGATTGCTTCTTCGAAATGCTTCTTTGAGACGGATTTCTTTTCAGCCCTCATTGCGATTAGAGCCGCTTCACGACAAACCGCTTCAACGTCTGCACCAGTGAAATTTTGCATCTTATCTGTCAAACTCTCAAGATTGAACTTGCCGAGTGGCATATCCTTGGAGTGTATCTGCAGAATCTTTCTGAGGCTAGCATGGTCAGGCGGTGGAATATGCATGACTCGCTCAAACCTTCCACTCCGCAACAGAGCAGGATCGATCATTTCTGGACGGTTTGTAGCTGCAATCACAATAACACCTTCCATCGATTCAACCCCATCCATGCTTGAAAGCATCTGGTTGACTACACGATTTGACACATCGCTTCCTTCACCGGAATTCGGTGTACGCGCACCAGCAATCGATTCAAATTCATCGAGGAAGATGATGCTAGGACTTGCTTGCTTTGCCTTCTTGAAAACTTCTCGAATTGCCTTTTCAGATTCTCCGACCCACTTCGAGATGAGTTCAGGCCCCTTGACCGTAATGAAATTCGCATTTGCCTCATTGGCGATGGCCTTGGCAATCAGGGTCTTACCTGTTCCAGGCGCACCAAATAGGACGATTCCACGAGGTGGTTTGATACCGAAATGTTCGAACCGGTCTGGCATGGTTAGTGGCCATTCCACGCTCTCCTTGAGTCTCTCCTTGACCTCATCCAAACCGCCGACATCGGCCCAAGATACTTCGGGGATTTCGACATAAATTTCGCGCAACGCACTCGGTTCAATATCGCGAATTGCAATTTTGAAATCATTCATTTGCACTTCCATCTTTTCAAGAACTTCTGGTGGAATTTCATCTTGGTCTAAATCAATTTCAGGCAAGTACCTTCGCAGTGCTTTCATCGCTGCTTCGCGGGTTAGGCTCATGATATCTGCACCGACGAAACCGTACGAATTTTCCAAAATCCAATCCATGTCAAAATCATCGGCAATTGGCATGCCTCTTGTGTGAATATTCACAATTTCACGACGCCCATTCTTATCGGGCACACCGATTTCCAATTCACGGTCAAATCGACCAGGTCTGCGAAGGGCTTGATCGATGGCATCGGGTCGATTTGTGGCACCAATGACTACCACATTATCACGACCCTGCATACCATCCATGAGTGTGAGCAATTGCGCGACGACACGCCGCTCAACTTCGCCAGATACATCTTCACGCTTGGGCGCGATTGAATCCAATTCATCGACAAAGATGATTGCAGGAGCATTTGAAGCGGCTTCATCAAAGATTTCGCGTAATTGCTTTTCTGATTCACCGTAGTATTTCGAAATAATTTCGGGGCCATTGATGCTTGTGAAATGGGCATTTGTTTCGTTTGCCACAGCCTTTGCAATCATCGTTTTCCCAGTACCAGGTGGGCCATGGAGTAACACACCTTTCGGTGGATCGATTCCAAGGCGTCTGAAGAGAATTGGATGCTTGAGGGGGAGTTCAATCATTTCACGAACTTTGGTAAGTGCTTCTCCAAGCCCACCAATATCTTCGTACATGATCGATGAGGCTTCTCCTTGAGCCTCGTCTTCAACCATTTCTTCTTTGATTACAATTTCAGTATCAGGAAGAACTCTGACGATTCCTTTTGGTTTGGTTGATACGATTGCGAAAGGCAATGCCTCGGCAAACAGTGTCATGCCTGGGATGAAGATACGATCGCCTGCAACCACGGGGCGTTTGTTGAGGCCACGACGAGCAAACCCTTCGATACCTGAGCCAAACTTGACCTTCTGCTGTTTGGCCATCACAGGGCTCAGTACCAATCGCTCACATTCATTGGTTTCGACCTTCTTGATGGTGACACGATCACCCAAGCTCACGCCTGCATTTTTTCGTATGATTCCATCAATTCGTATGACGCCAAGATTTGCATCTTCAGGCCGACATCGCCAGACGATAGCCGCTGTATTTCGTTCCCCACTAATTTCGATTACATCACCGGGTTTGAGACCCAAGTCGTTGTCAAAAGGCACACGAGCCCGACCATGACCAACATCACTTGGTATCGCTTTTGCAACTCGTAGAGAGAGATTTTTTTCTTCATCATCAGCCATAGTGTTACCCCAACAGCAATACTAGCAGAAAACGTAGACCCCTTTTAATGTCGCTAATTTCCATCTCCTTATCGTTCGGTCTGGCGGGTTCATTTCAACCGCCGAGAAGCGAGCATTCATGATGGGGATAGCGTTCGACGAGATATGGCGCAAGTACTCTCAACCGGTCTGGAATTCCTAGACCACAGCAACCCAAACGGCAACCCTTGTGTAAAGGGATACAATATCATCGACGGTGAACTCAAACAAGCCAGCGATGGTTCGACATTCAAATCAATCAATCCAGCATGGTTGGATGATTGCCTTGGTGAATTCCCTCTTTCCACAGAAGAGGACGTCCATGAAGCACTCCGAGCAGCACGCAAAGCATTCACTGGGTGGTCAGCCACGCCCGCACCTACACGCGGGCAAATTATTGGGAACATGGGCCGTTTGTTGATGGAGCACAAGGATGCAATCGTCGCCATCGAAACCAGAGAGATCGGCAAGACTCTGAAAGAATCCGCAGGTTCAGTGCAAGAAGCCATTGATACCTGTTTGTTCTTTCAATCTGAAGGTCGCCGACTCTACGGCCAAACAGTCAACAGCGAGTTGCCTGACAAGGAATTGTTCACTTATCGTCGCCCACTTGGTGTATGTGGAATCATCAATGCCTGCAACTTCCCTGCAGCCGTTCCATTCTGGAAAATGATTCCTGCAATCATGTGCGGCAATACTTGCGTGTGGAAGTCACCCCAGGATGCACCACTTCTCTCCTTCGCACTCGCGCGAATTATGCATGAAGCAGGTTTACCCAACGGTGTCATCAATCTAGTCCATGGTAAAGGCAGCGGCGCAGGTCAACACTTGGTTGACGCAGTCGACAAGGGAATGGTGAACAAAATTTCATTCACAGGCAGTACTGCAGTTGGGAAGATGATTGGTGAAATTTGTGGCCGTAACCTTGTTTCTGCAAGTCTTGAACTCGGGGGAAAGAACCCTCTCGTCATCATGCCAAGTGCCAATATCGACAATGCTGTTGAAGGTGCATACTGGGCAGGATTCGGAACAGCTGGTCAGCGATGTACCAGTTTGGGGAACTTGATCATCCACGAAGACATTTATGATGAATTCATGACCAAACTCATGGCCAAGGTGGAAAGCACAGTCATCGGCGATTCATTGCGTCATGATGGGGTTCTGTATGGACCCATGCTCTCAGAGAAATATGCAGTAGATTTCCTCAAAGGGTTGGATATGTGTGAGGCCAGTGGAGCCACGAAGATCTATGGCGAAGGTCGAATCACCAATGACAACAAGCCCTCAGGATTCCTAGGCGATGCATCGGAGGGAGTCTACATGTGGCCCCACGTCTATGAGAACGTGACAGAAGATATGGACTGCTTCCAAGAGGAGATATTTGGTCCTGTGATTACCGTTGTCAAGGCCAAGGATTTCGATCATGCGTTACATCTAGCCAACGCGAGCCCATACGGCCTTTCGAGTGCAATTTACACAAATGATCGCCTTGAGGCCTACCGATTCAAGACAGGAATAAAGGCCGGAATGACTGGTATCAACAATTCGACAACCGGAGCTGAAGCTCACTTGCCATTTGGTGGTGTCAAGGGTTCTTGAAACGGAACCAGAGAATCGGGAATTTGGGTAATTGAAGCCTACTCCTATTGGCACGCTGTGAATGATGAACTCAGCGGTAAACTCCAGTTGGCACAAATGGATGTAGATGAGATTGAAATCGAAGAAGCGGAAGTCGATTGGACTTCCTTGGCTTGAGGAATTGAAATGGAAATCACACGTGATACATTACGCGTCGCGCTTTACATCACAGGGATTCTCGTTCTGGTGTCATATGTCTACGGTGTTTCAAAGATGGACAATCCAAACCAATTGTGGGGTGGGATCCCAGAATCTTGGAGAACTGTCAATGTAACCTGTATGTTCATCTCTGCTCTAGGTTTTCTCATCATGTGGTGGTTTTTCCTTTATCGATGGGATGCTGCAGCTGTGGAGACGGTGCAGTGGCCCTGGGGCGATGGTGATTCAGGTGGACACTCACGCTTGTTACTCGCTTTCTTATTGGTTACCATCCCATCTATGCTTTGGTTGGAACTGACCGCACTTCACATACGTACGGATGGGACTTGGACACAATGGTTGGTGATTGGCAATTTATGGTTGGTATGTCTTGGCAATATTTTGCTTGGTCTTTTTGCTTGGGGTGCGCATCAGCAAAACGTTGCACCCGATTCAATTTGGCCAGTGATTGGTGCAGTGATGCTCGGTATTCAGGTTATCATCAATGACGGAATTCTTTGGAATCTCAAGTATCCATGGTGATGATTTGAAAATCACTCCCTCATATTGGGAAGAAGCCAAAGCCCATTTGCGCAAGTCAGATTCGGTTATCGCCGAATTAATCGACCAGTATGAGGAACCCCCACTTCATTCAAAGGGTGAATTGTTTGAAACACTGGTTCGCTCAATCGTTGGACAGCAGATATCAGCAATTGCTGCAGATGCAATTTGGAATCGCTTAACCAATCGCATGGAGGTCATCAATGTCGAAGGTATCCAGTCTTTGTCAGATGAAGAAATGCGTACGGCAGGACTCTCCTACCGCAAAATCGAGTACATTCGTGGGATTGTCGATGCCTGGCCCCATCTATCCACAATCAGTTGGGGTCAACTCAGTGATGATGAAGTACGTACTGAATTGATTCGTCTTCGAGGCATAGGTCCATGGACAATCAATATGATTCTAATTTTCAATTTGTTAAGGCCGAATATTTTACCACTTGGAGATATTGGTGTTGTTCGCATGATGGAGAAATTGTATGCTGGAAAAAAACCCCTTGACCAACAGGAATTACTCGAAATCGGTGAAAAATGGCAACCCTATCGAACCGTAGCCACGTGGTATCTATGGAGAGATTTAGACCCAGAACCGGTGGAATACTGACCCTGCTGGTAAACCACTCTCTATAAGTGGAACCGCATTGTTAGGGGTATGCAAGAATCAGAAACCCCCAAAATTGCAGTCTCAGCATGCCTACTTGGCGAAAACGTCCGATACAATGGTGGACATTGTAACCACCGCTTACTACAAAGTGTAAGCAAACACATCGAAGTCGTCCCAATCTGTCCTGAAGTAGGGATTGGACTCGGAACCCCACGACCAACAATCCGTCTCGTGCGCAAAGAGGGTGAAATCCACTTGATTGAACCAGTCTCTGGAACTGATCTGACCGATTCGATGCTCTCCTATTCTGAATTGCAATCGGATGCATTGATGCATCAGAAGATCTCAGGAATTGTACTCAAGAAAGACTCACCCAGCTGTGGTATCGAAAGAGTGAAAGTTTACGAAAATAAGCACCCACAACGCGATGGACAAGGTCTATTCGCAATGGTCTTCACAAATCTCAACCCACAAATTCCAGCGATTGAAGAAGGCCGTCTCAACGACCCATTGCAATTGGAGAATTTCTTTGCAAGAGTCGGTATGATGAACCGATGGTGGCAGCGAGATGAAGAAGGATGGACTACCAGTTCACTACAGCAATTCCATGCTGAACACAAACTGTTGTTGCAAAGTCGTTCACCCAATGCGCCCGCTGAATTGGGTCGTTTGATTTCTCAATCAGATGAAGATCATATCGACAAATTGGCACTGAAATACATCACAGCAGCTCAAAAGCACATGAATACAATCGTAAAGAAAAAGCATGTTGCAGGGGCCCTTCGTCGAGCAGTAGGACGATTGCCAAACACCATCTCCGGTACTATTCGACAACAAGTGCATGGTTGGATTGATGGATACGTGGCAGGCACAGCACCTCGAATGGCACCGATTGCGGTCATCGATCAGATGTTCGTGATGGCTGGCTTGGAGCACCTGCCCTGGAAGCGTCTTTTCCAGCCGTTTGACATGAATAGTGGGATTTTTGCTAAGGTATGAGGTGATTAATTGAATCTAGGAATTGGAGATCGAGTTGCTCGATTGGTAGGTGGACTTGGTTTTGTGGTATTCGACTATGTATCGAGTGCGCAGTGGGAATTGATTTTCCTTATTGTAGGTCTCTGGAGTGTATCGACATCAGTAG
>CATISE010000163.1 GCA_949538655.1 Marine Group II euryarchaeote MED-G33
ACCAGCCTCGCGCATACCCGGCCTAGGGTTGGGGAGGTGGAAAACCTTTGATGTCAAGTGACCTCGCCTAACCAATGAGCCGGACAGCAATCATACTCGTCACTCTATTTCTAGCCCCTGTTTGGTTGGGTTTGGTCACCGCAACGACCCCTGACGAAATTACACTGGATGGTGACATGACTGATTGGGATGGCGAGACATTACAATCCACTGATTCCAATGCAGTGACATTCCGAATGACTTGGAATGACACACATCTTTTCCTAGGTTGGTCTGGAACCGATTGGTCAAGTGATATTGAAGGCGCAGATTTGTTTGTTTATCTGAATACGAGTGATGGCGGCAGTCCATTGTCAAAGAATTGGCATATGGCTCAAACTCTTCCATTTGCTGCAGACCATGCATTCGTTCTCGAGAATAGTTCGTATTCCTCACTACAAACATACGATGGCTCAGGATGGGTCGAAAGCGCTTCTACTGCATCATCGTGGATCGGTTGGTCTGGAAACCAAAACACTGAGATCGCAATCCCTTGGGATGGCATAGGTTCACCGGAGAATGTTGGTGTTGTCGCATGGGCCCAATGGCAAGATGCGGGCAATGTTTGGACAGCATTCCCACAGGAAAATCCAGCATCAAGCAACGGTGCTGAAGCGTTTACACATTGGTACCAAATTGAGAACAGGTCGACACCCCAATCCAGTTCTGATGTAGCCATCCAAACATCAGATACACCGGTTGAGAAGGTCGATGATGCGTTGAACATCGCCATTGTATTTCACCAACATCAACCCTACTACAAGAACAAGTTGACAGGTATGGTGGAAATGCCATGGGTTCGAGTTCATGCCATGACTGAGTATGTTGATAGTCCCGGGATTCTGTCTGGAACCGATACCAAAATCACATACAATTTGGTTCCATCTTTTATCGAACAGTTACTTGATTATTCTGAAAATGGTGTTCTTGATGTGCATACTGATATCGCTCGTCGTTCATGGAATGCCGAAGGTTACCCCAATGCAACAGCGCTCGAACTGCATACGATGCAATTCCAGTCATTTTGGAACTCTGGATGGATTTACAATGTCACATCAGATGATCTAAGAGTCGGTTGGGCCTTTCCGTCAAGTCAACGATATTCAGAATTGCATGGCATGACGATGCACAATTTGAAACCTGCAACCATCATGGATGACACCCTACTCGATCCACAAGATTTCCTTGATTTACAGGTGTTGTGGTATCTCTATCAATTTAGCCCATCCTATGTCCAAGGTGACTACAATTCAAGTCATCGTGACCAAGGTTTAATCGATTTGTTCATGCAAAATGGACAGTATACGCTAGCCGATCTGACATACGTCCTAGATGCCCAAGAAGCGCACATGTCCAACATATTACCGATGTACTCTGAATTGGCTGCCAGCGGTCAAGTTGAGTTGACCACCACGCCGTATTATCACCCGATTATGCCACTATTGATGATGGATGGGTGGACCTTTGAAGATGGTATTCGGGTCAACAAAGATTCGTGGCCAGAAGATGTCACGACACATTTGCAAACTGGCATGGATTTGTTTGAACAAGAGCTCGGATTCCGTCCCGTGGGAATGTGGCCCAGTGAACAATCGGTGTCCCCTGACATGGTTCAACCCGTGGCCGATGTCGGGATCGAATGGATGGTGACAGACGAACTGAATCTCGAAGAGTCTACAGACATGAATGGCAATACAATCGATGTATCCGTTGCCTCCAATCTGGCGACACCTTGGATGGTTGATGATGTCGCAACCGTCTTCCGTGATCGAGTCATTAGCGATCGAATCGCTTTCCAATACGGTACGATGACCCCTGAAGCTGCCGTCTCAGATTTCCTTGCCTATTGCGACAATATCCGTCAGCAATTGCTAGACGAAGGCAAAGATCCTAGCGATCATCTACTCACTGTAGCCCTTGATGGTGAAAATTGGATGTTCATGTCTGAATTCCAACATCAGGACAATGGCCGACCATTTACCGAAGAATGGTTTGGTCGATTGAGCACACATCCGACCGTGGTGACGACCACGCCAGGGGAATTCCTTGAGAAGAATCTCAGCCTGCCTGAAATCGATGTCATAGGCACCGGTTCCTGGATTGATGGAACACTTTCAACTTGGGCTGGAGAAGCCGAGGAGAGCCTTGCTTGGCAGAGAACAGTCGAGGCTCGCCAAGCGTTGGTTGCCTTCGAGACTGAAAACCCGAATCATGCAGGTCTCGGTGATGCATGGGAGAGCCTCTACATCGCTGAAGGCAGTGATTGGTACTGGTGGTACGGACTCGACCAGGACAGTGGCTATGATGAGATGTGGGATGTTTTGTTCAAGGTCCATCTCTCAAACATTTACCGGGCAGTCAATCTCGACCTTCCCCCTTACTTGCTCGACTTGTGGACCAACCCTGCCTTGCCTGAAATCCCCTATAGTGGTATCATTGAACCGATGATTGACGGCATTGCTCTACCCGGTGAATGGGATGGTGCTGCAATGTATGATGCGGGCACCGATGATGAATTGTTGGATATCGAATCATTCCACCTTGGCTATGATGCATCAAATGTCTATGTGCGTGTGGATGTAGGCAGCATGCCAGCGGATTGGGAATCGATGGACTTGGAATCATCCCCCGATGTCTCAATATATTTCATGCAACCGAATGCAATCAATTTCAATGAAGTCGAGACCAACTTCAGAACATATTACGGCAATACTGTGCTAGGTTTCCCTGCCAAGAACATGATCTCATTCAACTTCGGTGAGTTGTGGGAAGATGGGCGAGCAAAGTACGATATTTTCGAAGCCAAGGGAAAAATCGGTGATACAGAGCGTTGGAATTTAGCAGGTCAATCGATTCTAGGCGGATGTGCGGCTGATGAGGTGTTTGAATTCCAAATTCCATGGTCGGAAATAGGTCTTGCACCTCGGTATTCGACCCGCGTGAAGGTTGTGACCAGTTGGCAAAATTCCCTTGCATATGGAGATGGAGTCGACGTCGAAATCGCTCCACCTGCACCTGCAGAGATGATCATGCCGGACTTAGAAGAATGGGTCACTCTCCTCGATATCGACGATGCGGTTGGTGATGAAACTGGAGATGGTGATTACACCTATCCATTGGCCGGAGATTTCGCGCCGGGCTCTGGGCTATTCGACATCACACATCTCAAGGTAAGCCAGAGCGAATGGAATGCTCGCTTCGAAGTCTCATTTGCTGAGATGACCGATTATTGGGGATTGGCCAATGGATTTAGCCATCAAATAGTGCAAATCTATGTTGATCAAGGCGATACTATGTATGGGGAAACTGAACTTCTAGACGGTGCTTATGCTGTTGCGCACGATGATTGGGCATGGGAAGTTGCTGTCTCAGTGACAGGTGAGCCCGGTGCAGTCAAATCGGTTAGTGCTAGTACTGGTGAGACCAGCGCCAAAGGAATCGAAGTATCCTCTGATAAGGATTCCAAAACCATCACAATCACAGTGTCCAAGAATGTCATCGGTGAAAATATTCCAAATTACAGATTCATTGTCGTCGCCGGTTCACAAGATGGCTTTGGGACCGGCAAGTGGCGTGATGTTGATGCGGACGCCAAGACTTGGAGATTGGGGGGTGGGGCCGACCCCAGCACAGTCGATGGGCTAGATTACGACCCCAACATCGTCGACATGGTCCTCGACAATACAACGGATCAATCTGCAATGCTCAATTCCTACGATGTCGAATCCCAAACCTATGCGGTCCTGACAGGAATTGAATTACCTGAAGTTGCACAACAGGTGTTTGGTGTCGGTGTTTCCAGCATCACATCGTCTTCAGCGATTGTCTCTTGGTCGACAACCAAGGCGGACAATGGTACCGTCGTTTGTGCAAACAACTCGTTTTCGACCACCGCGCCTGCGCTTTCTCACGCTTTGCAAGTGAGCCAATTGACATCGGGTACAGCCTACATTTGCACGATTTCAGTTGAGGACACACCAGCGATGGAGGTTTCATTCAACACTTCTACAGAAATAGATACAACACCTCCAGATGTACTGAACCTCGCTGTTGAAGTCCTTGAAAGTGGCTCACTTCGAGTCACATGGTATACGAGTGAGGAAGCGACCGAATCCATCGAGGTATCTGGTCAGATTTTCGCCGGAGATACTGTCGCACTTCGTAAGAATCACGACATGACGATTGCCCCCTACCCTGGCCTCCTTGCTCTTGAAACACATACACTAACGGTCACTGCCATCGATGCATCAGGCAATTCAAACACTTCCAATGTGGAATTCATTATTGCTGAAGGGGATACAACATCACCATTGCCAGATGAGTCTTCAGAAACAAGTGATACTGAGGATGATTCAGATGAGAAAGCAGACATTGGTGCACTGTTTGGTGAACCCATTATCCAAATTGCACTTTTGTTGGTGGTACTGATGATTCTCGTGGCATTTATTCGAACACGAAAGTATGAGTTGGACTATTCAACTCCCATTGAGGATGACTTGTTCGAAGATTAGACGAATGGAATCGCTGCCATTGCATGGGTGTGTAGATTGACCACGGTCAGGATACAGGGCTTCGGTTGGAAACCCAACATACGTTGGTAATCCGTTTGGTCTTGCCAAGTACTGCTGTGGACGAGATTGACACCTTTGTAGGTCTCAGTGTGATGACCGTGAACGTGTCCTGTGACAAAGATGTCAGGGATTTCTTGGATGACCAACCGATCCTCAGGTTCGGGAGACAATGGCGTTTTCCCGCCCCAAGAGGGAGCGAGGTGACGCCTGTCAATCATCGCACGCATGGCAGCTTCTGGAGTCTCGAAGGTGACAGTACGTAAACTCGACACGAAATCCATGATTGAAACACCGTGGTAGGAGAGGACCCTGACTCCATTCAAGCTGAAGTCACAAGGGTTGCCGACAAAGAGGGTGTTGTTGTAATCGGTCTGCAATTCAGGGTCAATTGCGGGCTGAGGTTCGGCCGGTCGAACCGCGTCGTGGTTTCCCGGTAAGAGAAGAACTTCGACCCAATC
Source organism: Marine Group II euryarchaeote MED-G33 (assembly GCA_949538655.1). GTDB lineage: Archaea > Thermoplasmatota > Poseidoniia > Poseidoniales > Thalassarchaeaceae > MGIIb-P. The sequence continues at coordinate 5,069 of CATISE010000163.1, forward strand.
AGGTAACTCCTGCAACATTTCTCCCAATCGAGAATATTGGTTGAACAAGTCGGTGATGTTGAGATGCCGATCCTGTCCGGGATAAATCCCCACTCCATCCACACCATCTCCGCTGATGACCAGATATCGAATGGTCTTGGCCAAAGGATCATCATGGAACCATTGAATCATCTTGTGCCATTGCGGCTCAAGGAAGGTTTTGCTACCAAGGTGCAAATCTGAGATGAATGCAGCACTGACAGCCCGGTCTTCACCAGCGGTTCTTCGTTCGTGTGTTGTCAAGGCAGGGAAATGGATGTCATCGACAAATATGAGGTCACCAGATGTGTTGAATGTACCACTGACTCCAATGACATCATCATCCATCAAACCCGCATGAACAATTTCCTGACTGGGCCCATCCTCATCTCTTTGCATTAGCATACATCGAACTTCTCCGGTCGAATCCTCAATTGAAAAGCGAAGATGGCCATTTTTTGTGGTATTCGATTCTTTGACAAGACCGATGACAGTGAAGTCATTACCCCGGCCAGTGAACTGTTTTTTCTGACGTACAGCCTCATTGACTGCGATGGGTCGATTGGGTAGATTCCGGTCAAGGATCAGTCGACGAATTTGCTTGAGCCTATCGTTAAAGAAAGATTGAATGTCTTCCTTCTTGCCTTCTGTCACACTTTTTCCTGTAATGTCGAAATGCACGGTTATCTCGGCATCGACATCTTTGGCTTGCATTGGGAAGTCGGCCAATTTGTAGTGGTCCAAGTTATGAATCCGGGGTGCTGCAACCGGTTCAGGTTCTGCAATTGGGGCAATCGTCCTCGCGACCACCGTTGATTCCGATTGCTTGAGTAAGGAATCCAGCATGTTTTCATCTAACATACCTTTGCAGTCTGCTTTTACTGCTGCCTGTAACAAAGCATCGATAGAAGGCAAAGCCAGGAGTCGTTCTCGGACAGAACGAGCAGGAATGAGGCCCACCGCCATCACCTTTCGGTGGATTTCCGCCCATTCCGCATCGCTCACAAGCCTTTACCCTAACGCGGCCGTTCAAAGGCATTACTGCGAACCAAAAAGCCGAATTTCACGCCCCTTCCTGCCGTCGGCATGCCTAAGAACAGCCGTTGAGGCCGTCAATACGTGAGTGAGGAAGCATCCATGCTCGCGGCCCGGCTCGTCCGTCGCCTGAAGAAGGAAGGGTGGAGCCTGTCCGTTGCAGAGTCTTGCACCGGTGGTTTACTGGCCAGCAGTTTTACTGATATCTCCGGTGCATCCGAGTGGTTTTCACAAGGCTGGGTCACCTATTCCAACGAGTCCAAGATTTCCATGTTGGGTGTGAATCCAAAAAAATTGGAAAAGCGTGGCGCTGTTAGCCATGATGTGGCACTTGGAATGGCGCAAGGCGCCCAATTATCCTCGGGTAGTGGTGTGAGCATCTCAATCACAGGTGTAGCCGGCCCTACCGGGGGAAGTGAGGGGAAACCTGTCGGGACGGTTTACGTAGCGGTTTGCGTGGGTGAATCTTACCTTGTTCGACGAGGTGAGTTCGGTGGAGGCGATCGTGCATCAAACAAGCATTCATTCATTATTTTCGCAATGCAGAAAGCAATTCAAGCATGGGATGCCCACTTTGGTCGAATCGAAGCGGTTCGTATGGCCGCCGAAACAGATGCGGGTGCAGCCGAGGTCATCGAAGTCAATCTATCACAGGCACTTTCATCGATCAATCCCGATTTGGATACTTGGAAGGAAAATACTGTTTGGACTACGGAAAAAGTCGCTACAACACTAGAAGAACAGGACAAAGATGCACTTGGCGATGATGCCGAATGGACCGAAGAGCAATAGTGGGACCGACCAGATTTGAACTGGTGATATTCGCCTTGTAAGGGCGACGTCATAACCGCTAGACCACGGACCCGCAATTTAGCGCGGGAGGTTAGGGGATATGAGGTGAACCCCACCGTAGCCTTTTGAGTGACGGGTAAAATCGGAGTATAATGGTCGAGTATAGAGGCGAGATACGACGATTGATTGAGCGCCTCTCTCATGCTGGTGTTCCAATGAATTCGAGTATTTCTGCCGCCATGCGTTCAGTCGATGTTGGAGAGTATACCGATTACGAATTAGATCCTTTTTGGCACGACCGACCACTTGTGTTTCTGGAAACCAGTAAAGGCGGTGTCAAAACAATATCTGCACCACATATGATTGCCAAAATGCTGTTCCATCTTGAATTGGCTCCTGGACAAGAGGTCCTCATTTTAGGTGCCAAAGGAGGCTATATCGCATCACTCATCGCTCACATAGTGGGTCCTGAGGGTGGAGTGGTGGTTGTCGACCCCTCAAGAGAGGTTGTCGATCACGTACGAGATCGACTCTCATCAATCACGGAAACTCATACCGTTCGCGTTCGGAAAATGAGACAACTTACCCATTGCCCACCCCAACTCCCTGAACCCCTCGACCGTGTTTTGGTGACCGGTTCTCTGGAATCACTGCCGAATTGGCTCGAATCCAGAATCGCAGAAGGTGGTTTTACCATCGCACCCATTGGGGGTCGTTTTTCTCAGCATCTGGTCAAGCGTGAGCGAATTCAAGAAGGTTGGTTGGACACTGACCTCGGGGGGGTCCTGTTCGGCCCCGTCGATATTGCTGATACAGAACCTGAACCGTTGTCAGCCAAAACCCTGGCTGAGTTGCTACGTGAAGGTGCAATATTGGGTGACGAAATTGGTATGTTCAATGATCATATTCTCGGGCGTTTAAATCATCTTTCAGAGGCTCTCGATTCTTTACCTGAGGATTTGCCACCTTTGCCTGATCCGGGAAAATTGGAAGACGAACCTCCTTGGGCGTTGGATTCAGATACGTGGGAAGATGAAACCCACCCGGTTACAGATTTACTCAGTGCCGAAATGGATTGGCTAGGCGACGTCTGGCAATTACTCATCACCCTTGTCGATGTACGGTTGATGCAACCTGGTCGACCCGATGCTGATGATGATGAAGCTCCAATTGGGGGCTTTGGCAGACACGGCGACCTCATCCCGTGAACGCTATACATGGGGCCGGGCCTCCTGCACTTGGGCCTGATGCTACGACACGAACTTGAACGGCTGAAGCACAAGGATGTGCGTCAGCGAAGAATGGCCGTCCGCCGTCTTTTCGAGATAGATGATCCGGCCGCCTTGGCGACATTCATCGAGTTGCTGGATGCCGATGATGAGTGGTTTGTAGAGAAAGCGATTGACGCGATTCGAAATTGGGTAGACGGCAGTAACCGGAAGGTCATCGTATCACTTTCAGTCCGTAATGAGGTCCGATTGCGACTGCTCGCGGCGGAACTTTCACCTCGCATCGGTTCCGAAGCTCTATCGGTTCTTTCCACACTCTGTTCCGATTCCGATTCTTCCGTTTGTCGAGAAGCCTGGAGATCCCGTCTGAAAATCGATTCAGGAACCATTCCAGTTGCCATCGAAAGTGATGATCACACCATTCGAAAGTTGGCCATCTCTCATTCAGGCGACCCGGAAATTCTTGAACAAATGTTGTCCGACTCACACCCCCGTGTTCGTGAAGCCGCATTAGATCAGATGATTTTAATCAAACATTCACCCGAAGTATTGGATCAATTGTTTGACAGCCCTCTTCGCCTCAAGGCCGCAATCTTGCGGTTCCCTTCTTTGATTGAATCACAGCAAACTTCTACCATTTCGGGTTTGTGTACAGACCCAGAACCCGCCCTACGGAAAGTAATTGCAAATCATTTGGACGAAGTCGATTGGTTTGATTGGCCTGATGTCTGTCTGGCTGCCAAAGAGAGTAAAGATCCGTATTTGTTACCACGTTTACTGCGTTCGCGTAGGGAACCACAAGCCGATAAAATGCAATTCGAATTATTGAAAAATGGCCACGATATTTCGCGTACTAGAATGCTCGAGTATCTTCATGGTCGATCGATTTCAGATTCCATATCTGATTTACTTCCTCTGTTGGTCGAAGATTCCAATCCCTTGATTGCTCAGGCTGCAGGCAGCCTGATATCCGATTCAAAAGCATTGGAGGGTCAAATTTGAGACTATTATTGGGTAGTGGTGGTCTGAGGAGTGAGGCTCGAAGAGCCATCTATTTCGAAGAGATGAAGAATCATTTCACAGGTTGTGATGAAGTTGTTTTCATCCCGTATGCCGGTAGTGATCATGCTGATTACACTTCAAAAATAATCGATTTTTCCCTGCCGAGCGGTGTGAACCTTCGGGGTATCGAAACCTTTGATGACCCCTATGATGCCATCACTCAAGCCCAAGGAATCTATGTTGGTGGTGGAAACACCTTCCTATTGACCAAAGGTCTGCATGAGAAAAACCTGATCGAAATTGTCCGTAAACGTGTTCTCGATGGGATGCCATACATGGGGGTAAGCGCTGGAGCGAATGTTGCTTGCCCGACAATGCAAACGACCAACGATATGCCAAT
>CATISE010000164.1 GCA_949538655.1 Marine Group II euryarchaeote MED-G33
CATTGCACAATTTTCCTCACGGCATTGATGCTTTGCTCCGCCCTTTCGGGTTGCTTCGGAAACGAGGAAGGAATTGGGAACGAAGACGGCTTAGAGGTGGAGTCTTTTGGGGCCTACAGCGTCGTCGCTCCAGTCGATACTGGAATCAATGTCTATCACGAGCGTTTCATCCTCAATGAAACATTACCTCAGTGGTTACTGGATGGCCTCGGTGTGACAATGTGGTGTAACCTGACCATGAACGGGACCTGGCAAGAGCGATACGAAGCCGATGCACCCACATGCTGGGATGTCATTACTGCGACTGACATCGTCTATTTCCCTGGGACTCGAATCATCGGGACTACACCGGATGATGACACCAACATTCCCATTCTTGATGATCCATCAGATGGTCACGGTACGGCGGTAACAGGTGCCGTTCTCGATGCAAACCCTGATGCGATAATTTTCTTTGTGGAAGGTTTCAGTGATGCTGCGGTACTCGCTGCTGCAAACCAACCACTGGTCGATATCATCACAACTTCATTCGGACCGATTGGTAGCGTCCCAGTTCCTGGCATTGAAGATGCAACGCGCGTGGGTGTGGTTGAGAAAAACAAAGTTCACACCGGTGCTGCTGACAATACACCCTCACCAGCAGTTCAGGATTCCACAGCAGGGCCGCCATGGTCCATCGGTGTTTCTGGCTATGCTGAAGAAGGGGACGACCAAAAGGAAACAATGAGTGGTTCGTATCCAGATATCGCTGCGGATTGGACACAGGTTTTGCCCAATCACGATGACATCGATGGCTATCATGAAACATCGGGAACATCATTTGCGACACCACGAACAGCTGGCGTTCTGAGTTTGATTTTGACACAACTTCGAGACCTTTCAGGTGACATGGGTTCCGGCGCCTCAGAGGAACGTGGTGGTTTCTTGGTCAATGGAACCAATCTTTCGATTACAAACAGCCAACTGCGAGATGCGCTGAACCAGTCGGCTTGGTACCCTGGGTCTTCAACTTGGGACCCGACATCCGGCACCATGCCTATCTCTCCAATCGCACCCTGCACCCAGGTCGGTTGGGGTGTGGTGAACATGTCCAATGTTGAACCTATTTTCAATCATCTTTCAGGCGTCGAATCCATGCCAGACCGCCCTGCAGATGTTGTCGCTTGTATGCAAGCAAATCAGGATATTCGTGAGGCCTATTGGGGCGCGTAAAATCCCATAAAATACTGTTTTCTTGCGTTTTTTACAAAACCGTTGGATTGAAGCGGAGAACCCGGCCCCATAGGGCCGGGGGATGACCATGGGTCGGATGCAGTTTGCAATTTCGCTAACCCTCCTCATGCTGTGTTCCGTTCTCTCCGGTTGCTTTGGCTCAGAGGAGGAGCCCACCCTTGTAGAACCATCTCCCTTCGACTTCGATCGACCGATCTCAAATACCACTTGGTACCACTATAGTGGCGGTGTGGATGCACTCAATCAGACCGCAGTTCTCGAGGCGAATATCACTGTGAATCTAACAGGGGATAATACGCCTTACTGGACTGCAGGGTCATACTACGGAATCGGTTTGAGTACCTTTGAGCCTACGATCGGCATCACCTCTGACGATAATCTCTACATGACCAGTTGGGGCAATGGCGCATCGGGTTCTACAGCCATCGTACAATGCTCGGGTCTCATCGAAATGTCAAATCTATCCGACTATTCTTGTGTGGATGTATACGACCCGCCATTGTTGCCTGTTGCGAACAGCAACGATCCGTATGTCTATGTTGACAAATGGACCGACCGGATCATGAAATTCGACATGCATGCTCTATTGGGGATGACGGTTGAGTGGTCCGACAATGAAGGCGCTTCTTGGTCCGTCCCAACAGTAGCAACAGATATTCGCTCAGTACAAGATCATCAAACCATCACTTCTGCACCTTATCCTGCTGCATTGCATCCAACAACGTGGGTCTTTTGCATCAATGGAAATGCACCCCATCCCTTGTGTTCAACCAGTTTTGATGGTGGCAATACATGGAGTCCAGAAGTATCAGGCGCCCCAATCAATTGCCAAAGTGGTGGTTTAACCGCCCATCTTGAAGGGGGAGAAAATGGCAATTTCTACCGCGGGAATGCGGGTTGTAATGGTGAAGGGTATTCAATTTACAGAAGCACAAATGGTGGAATCACATGGACTGAACATCCATTGCCCACCGACGTTTCTGGGACTGCAGATACTTGGAATGCAGAAGAAGCTCAAGTCGCCGTTGATGACGACGATAACGTGCATGCCATGTGGATGGGTTCCGATAACATGCCCTACTATGCTTATTCCTTAGACGAAGGAAACTCATGGAGTGAGGCGATGATGATTGCACCTCCAACGAATTTAGTCGGTACTGGATTCCCAGTTGTGACTGCCGGTGCAGGTGGCAAAGTTGCCTTTGGATACGTTGCTGATTCGGGTGGTGATACTTGGAACGCTTACCTCACCATTGTGACCGATGCGTTTGGAGATGCACCTCTGTTCACCACCGTTCAACTCAATCAACCCGGGGATCCAATCGCTACTGAAGCGGGATGTGGGTACAACCGGTGTGGTGGTCTGGGTGATTTCCTCGATATGGCTGTCGATCAGCATGGCCGCCCATGGTTTGGACTATCACACAATTTACAAGACATCGGAATCTTTGCGACGACAATTGAGGGGCCAACACTGCGTGGAAACATGGCCGAATTAACAGTGATGCCAGCAGGTGGCTTTGAAACACTCTGAGGTGAAAATATGGTCGGCCATGACAGGGTAGTTCGCGACAATGTCCATCGAGACATTGTATTGGATGACGACATCAGTCGTTTGGTCGATACTCGGACTTTTCAACGTCTACGCGATGTCAAACAATTGGCGACTTGTCACTATGTTTTTCCAACGGCAACCCACACTCGCTTTGTCCACAGTCTGGGTGCACAACATTTGGCCGGTGTTTTATTGGAGCATTTGGAAAAAGTCAATCCTGGTCGAATCTCACCTGAAGATGCACGTTTGGTTCGATATGCCGCACTTTTGCACGACATTGGCCACCCACCGTTCAGCCACGCTCTAGAGAATGACCGAGTGTTTGCCAATTATCATCACCATGAAAAGTGGGGACGAATGATTCTCGAAGATCCAGATAACGACCTTCGCCAAGTTCTCATCGAATTGGTCGGTGAAGATGGCCTCGAACGCATGTTTTCGATTTTAGATGGGACTTGTGAGTTCCCCGTTCTCCATGAAATTGTGAGCAGTCAGTTGGATGTAGATCGTCTTGATTATCTCATGCGTGACCAAATCAACACAGGAGCCAAGATTGGCACCTTCGATGTATTCCGCATCTTCCGCTCTCTGCGAATTGGCGAAGATGGACATCTCACCGTCACGAGTAGTGGCGTCGCTGAAGTCGAATCTTATCTGATGATGCGTTACCACATGTATCACAATGTCTACTTCCACAAGTTGAACGCTCTGACAACAGCCTATGTCATCCGCGCCCTCGTGCGCGCACGCGATTTGGTCCTCGATGGAAAGATGACCGTAAGCGTACGAATGAATCGAATGTTGACGGATGAGAATCTCTCCGTCCGCGATTACCTTGCATTGACCGACAGCCTCATTCAGGCTGAACTGACAGCTTTTGTGACCCACGATGATCACCTTCTTTCAAAGTGGGCCACTTTACTTGCCAGTCGCTCAGGAATGCACAAGAGCGTCCGCGTTCGCAACCTCACCGAAGTTGCTTTCTGGGGCGCCAAGGGCAAGGTTGAGCAAATTCTCACCGATGCTGGGTATGACCCGGAAGAGGACATGATTGTCACACGTGTAAGTAAGGAGGGATACAGACCCTACACAGATGGAATCCATATCGAAGGTGGACGTGACATAATCGAGGTCAGTACACTGGTTGCAAGCATCACAGCGCCCCTAAATCACATCCTATTATTCGTTCCCAAAGAATGCCGTGAACCTGCTGAGGATGCCATCCGACAAGCGATGGCCGGCGAGTGAAGGCTGAAGTGCTACGGCGTCGCCGCCACACACAGGACCCCTAGCTTAGTCTGGTCAGAGCGCCTGGCTCATAACCAGGTGGTCACTGGTTCAAATCCGGTGGGGTCCACCTAATTGACACGAACCCTCTTGAACAAAGTCATACGACCGAAGGTCGATGTCGATGCCGAGACGGACACTTGTCCTCGCCGCCATTCTTCTATTGTCGATGTGTTCAGTACCATCAATTTCAGCTCAAGACAGTCCCCTTCCCGGGATTGAAATCACCTGTGTCAATGAAGAGAACTCGCTGGATTTAGAGGTCATTTCGGGCAACGCGCAAGCAATCGCCATCTGCACAATTGAAAACCCATCCTCATTCAATGAGGAGATCGAAATCGAGTACGATGGAGATGGCCTTTCAGTAGCCGGTCCTGAATCACTCACATTGGCGGCGGGAGATGAGCAAACCATCCAGATTGCAGTGTCCAGCGATTCACTGGCATCTACCATCTACAATATGACTGTCAGCGTTCAAGTCACATCGGTTCAGGGGACTCCCGAAGATTGGGCTACTTTCCTACAACTTTTTTTACCATCTGATGAAGCAAACATCGTCGCGCAGGTGGCAGAGTTTGTCGATTTACGTGTATCCTCTCAACCCAGTTCAATGATCCTCTCTTCCGAACTCATGCAACCCATGTCGGCCAGTGTCATCGTGACCAATGATGGCAATGTCGATGATGATGTGACTGTGACCATCCAAAATTCAGCCATTCTCAATGAGAGGGATATCGGTTGGAACATCACGAGTAGCGGGGAGGGTAACACCATCAATTCAGGGGGTGGGTCAGAGACATACACGATTCGATTCAATCCCAATCCGAACATGCAAGAGGAGTCATTTTCAGTTGTGATCCGAGTCAAATCAAATGTGGACAATTCAGAATCAGTTGATGTGACATTGGTGATCAACACAACTGCACCAGAGGAAAGTGTACTCGATTTGACCGCAATGAACATCCCCTCGTGGGCCTATGCTGCAGCGGGAACTCTCGCACTGTTGTTTGTTCTGGCAATTGTAAGGAGTGTCACCAAGCGTGCCAAAAAGGCCTCCAAATCCTATCTGGATGAGTTGGATGGAATCGAAGAAGATTTTGAAGATGAAGATGAAGATTTTGAAGAAGACTTCGAACTCGAAGATTTGGATGATGATCTCGACGATTTAGACGATGAACTCGATGACCTCGACGATTTCGAATTCTGATGCCTGCGTGCATCGATTCAACCTCAACCTGCGAACGCTTATGTAGGCCTGAGGGGCAGGGCACCTATGGTGGAACCCGTGAAATCCGTCTTTCGAATGACCCTGCTGATTGCAATTTACGTCCTAAGTACTTGGGCTGGCACAGTCGATAACGCTGAAGCCCAAATCAACCCGGACATCAGTTTGACCTGCTCACCGACTGCGATTGAAATCGAAGTCGCTCCTGGTGACACACGAATCGGTACCACTTATTGTGAAGCTCAGAACCCTACCCTGTATGTTGAGAAAGTCAACATTCAGATCACCGCAGCTGGTCTTACCTACGCTGCTCCAGGTTCCATCACTGTAGCCGCTGGTGACACCACCACCTTCGAAGTGGTTGTGCGCGGCGAAGACCAAATGGCAGAAGGAAGCCGTCAGGTGACCATTTCAGCCCGTGTTGATCAGGCCAATGGCGCACCATGCCCTACTTGCACATCACAGACAACCAGTCTGGTTGTTGTTGTCAAGCAGTTCCCAATGCTCCGCATTCAGGCTGACGAACCCTTCAAGCAATTGCGACCCAAGGTCGACTACATCTTTGAATTCGGTATCTACAACGACGGTAACAACCGTGACCAGTTCATCATCTCAGTGAACAACCGAGATGACTTGGCTGATGCTGGCTTCCAGATTTCATTGCCAGAAGTTAACACTTGGATCGAGTCCAAGGCACCACCTGTGAAGATGCGTGTCATGATGCGAACCCCAAAGAAGCAGGGTTGGTCAGACCACTACTACCAGTTGGACTTCCGCACCACTTCAGAACACTCGATTCGTAGCGGTGGCGTCGAAATGTCACAGACTCAGATGGTCACACTCTACATCCGCGGCGTCTACTTGCCCGGCTTCGAACTCTTCTCGAGTTTGATGATGTTGGGTCTAGCGGCCGCATTTGTGGGCAAGCGGCGTAACGAGGATTACGGTGAAGAGACAGCAGATGTGCCCAGTCCACCGTTTGAACCGTTATTCTGACGGTAATTTCAATCCGCCCCACAATGTGGGCCTGTTGCCCATTTCAGGCAACGGTTTGATAACCCCAAGCCGGATGAACACCTCGTAGAGGTGAACCCTATGTCAGGCGGACTACTTGAAAAGGCCAAGCAGGTAAGTGGAGATTCGGACGATGATGTCGGTGCTGCAGCGGATGAGGTGATCGCTAAATCACTGGATCCTGTGGGGTCATCTGCACCATTCGGTCTTAGCGGTTCTACAGCAAGAACTGCAGGATTCGGATTGTTTGGATTATCGTTGGCAGCAATTTTCGCTTTGCCATACATGGATTGGTTCCCATTCTTTGGATGGGTAGTCCTCGGTATGTTGGTTGCTTCCGGTTATCTCACATCGATTTATGTTAAATTCGGAATGAATTCAGGATCCTCAGTTCGTCCAGTACAATGGTCAGCAATTGTTGTTGGGTGGCTTGTCTTGTCAAGCGGCGTCTGGATGATTGGTATGGAAACAGATTCCGGGGGGATCCTTCTCACCGACGGCCAAGTACACGAAGATGACAATACCGTGACCCTGATGCTTAGACACAGCAGTGGTAGTCTCTTGGGCAGCACCTGGGAGGGTGGAAATGTCGACGTGAGTGTTACCCAAGATGGTTTGGAAACATGGAGCGGTGCAATCAATGTGATGATGAATCAAGAAGACATGATTGGGCCATATGGAATCCTCACTTTGCAAATTAGTGATTTTTACGCGGATAGCGCCATTCAAATTGATGGATTTACATCATTGGGCCTGGTCAACACCGTTGAACACCCTTACACTGTCTCAGTGACACTAGACGGCGAAACGACCACACAGGTGTTGCCGACACTCGAACTCGCTCGCAATATCGATGATGTGGATGAAGAGGCATACGGCCAAGTTGGTGACAACAATTGCGAAGCAGGTTACACTACGTGTGTAGAATATGTTGAGATTCGCGGCTGGGTCGGTATGGGAATAGAAAGCGCCGATGAAGATACAACCCCAATACGAGTACGAGCTGATTACACCCTCGACATGTCATTTGGGCTTGATGGTGAAGAGAGTTCGATCGATCAGAAAACAATCACTGTCTCTGGAACTGAAGCTAGTTGGGACGCTGGTGACTGTGCAGGTGGGAGTATGGATATCACCGTAGACAACTCTGGATTCATATTCAAGTGTAACTCTCAGTACCAGTTTTCGCCAGATGTTGCATTGAGTGACAGCAATGGTGATCGCGAATACGGATGCTATGCACTTACACTGATTGCAACACAGGAAGGTACTGAAGTTGCTTCGTCAACCAGCTATTACATGTTTGAGCACGATTCGTCCTCGAGTGAGGGTGAAACCTATCATTCGGAGACCTTTGAATCAACTGAGTCTTGCTGATTAAGATTCATCATCTTCGTCTTCTTCGTCCATCATCTCAGCGAAGCGATCAACTCGATCATCATCGGATGATTCGTAATCGATTTCACGATCGTCCTCGGATTCTGCTGTTGCAAAACGAATTGCAACAACCAATCCAATGATGACGGTAAGCCCCAGTCCTGCAAGCATTAGCAGAATTGAACTGTCATCATCCAAGACAGCATTATCCCAAGAAACAGTCGCAATTTCACCATCCCCACGGGTGCTATTTGCTACATTCTTGGTGATGAATGGGGTTGAATCAATGAACTGGAATGGTTCCTCCACATAGCAGTCCAAACCCGCCTCACCTTGTGTGCTGTAAGTCCAATTCGCCGACAAGGTTTCAGTCTCCCCAGCATCCAATACCATGGCTGAATAAGTGGGTGTCATGTCTGCGTAATTGCTCGTTCCTGCGATATTACAACGCATGAAAATCGCCGCAGTTTCAGTACCGGAATTGGTGACTGTGATCTCTACCGGAATTGAGCGACCAATATCTCCTGTTTCACTGGGGATGTTGACAGAATCTACTGAAATGACTGGATGGTCAAGGTGTGGTAGGATCTCAAATGTTGAAACATCCCATGGCAGTGGGACCATTACACCATCACTCCATGAATCCATCCCAACACCTAGATTCCATGCAGTACGGAAATTGGTGATTTCAATTTCTGCGCTTTCACTCCAAACGCTACAATTTGAATCAATACATGTTCCAATCTCTACAGTTCTAGCAGGTACGAGGGCGACACCATCGACGTTGAATCTCTGGATTGTTGTTTCACCTGGACCAAAGTCATGAATCGAATATTCGACACAATAACCGCCGGTGCACTCTGCACCAATTGGGATGTGGATTTCTTGCTGCTCGATGTTCCGCTCCCACAAGTCAATCAGTCCGCCCGTGCCTTCTAAACCCGAATTTGTAAGTCCGAGAGTGGCCATTCCATCCGCATCAACATCATGGTCATCGGATGACATTTTGATTGTGCCACCAGTCATCATCAAGCTACTACCTTCACCACGCACATACAATGGGCCACTTGCCATGAAATCAGCATCCGTGGTCGTGACTGCGCCGGTAATCATCACATCAGCACCGGTGATTGCACTATTCTCAAAATGGGCACTTCCTGCGATTGTGAGCGGGAATTTTGTCCCATACTCGCCTGCGATCCGACAATTGAACGGTTCCGCTAGATAAGCGGGTGTCGAAGTCATACTGCCCGCCTCATCAATTTCTAGATGGTCAATCACAAGGTCAGTAAAACTTCCAGGATTCAAGGAAAAGTTGAGCTGGAAATCATCCTTTGGAGATGAGAAATTAATCTCGTGAACCTCACCTGACATATCCTGTGCAGGAATGTCGTCCCATGCCACTGACCAACCTGACATATCAATTCCAGAAGGTGCAACAATTCGTAGTGAAAAAGCCCCGGTAGCCACACTGGAATGTGCCACCAAACTGGTGGGTGCATTCGGGGTCATGCGGACTACTTGAGGGAAATCTCCACCAGTCAATGAACCATCTTCAACTCGAAGCGTTCCACCCTCGGCAACGGTAATACTCGCACCGACAGGCAGGATGTAATCAGTCGCGATGGTCAAAGTAGCACCCGCCTCTACAGTGACAATGGCATCGAGCTCTGACCCGATATTCCACGTTTCATCTGTTGAGACATTGTATGCGCCACCATTTGTAGGCGCTGAGCCTGCAGTTGCCGTGGGAATAAGGCAAATCAGCATCGATGTTGCGAGTAACAGGGCAAGTATCCTTTCAGTTCTCATAATTGCGGGGTGTCGCATTGAGGTCATGAAGGATGCGCCGCCGTGCGCACAATTCTAAACCCCCGCTTTTCTTCTAGAATCATGGCCAACCTAGAGATGAGTTTCTGGAGCGGCCCCTTGCTCGTATTGTGGCTCTATCTACCGGGGTATCTGGCCAATACAGCGGCGATGCTCGGAGGAAAATGGATTCCAGACCTGACGGGTTTTCAACCACGCCCAATCGACGGCGGTCGTCGCCTATCGGATGGCAATCGGGTTTTGGGTGATGGTAAGACCTGGAATGGGTTGGCAGGTGCAATAATCGGTGCTGGATTGCTATGTATGCTAACCCATCTCATTGGTGAAAATGTCGTTGTACCAAACGGTATATTTCTTGATCCATTGATCGGGGCAGGGAGTGAAGATTGGTTTTGGATTGGTGGTGAATGGGGTGCAGCCTTCGTTTTAGGCGCATTTTTGGGTCTTGGTTGTATGATTGGGGACTCAACAGGTTCCTTCATCAAGCGGCGTTTGGGGAAAAAGCGCGAAGGCTCAGAAAGTTCCCAGGCCCCACTCATTGACACCCTTCCATTCGCCATCTGCACATTTGCGATGGGTTTGCTTTTGTTCCCAAATGCCCTAGTAGGGAATGCTGATCTCATTCAACCCATGTTCTGGCTCTTGATTCTCACACCAGTCATCCATCGTCTGACCAATATTTTCGGCTATTGGGTGGGTTTGAAGGAAGTCCCTTACTGATGGGACTCTTCATGAGCCTAAACCGTTTGACCAATCTCATGGGACGAACAGTTCTGGTCGTCGGTGGTGGCGGTCGTGAACATGCGTTGACAATCGGACTCCTAGAGAGCCCATCTGTCTCCGAAGTCCATGTTGCTCCCGGCAATGCGGGAACAGCTGAAATCGCAACAAATCATGCTGTTTCAGCCGGAGATGTCGATGCCCAGGTGGCATTGGCTCGATCACTGAATGCAGACCTTGTTGTGGTAGGCCCTGAAGCTCCACTCGTTGCAGGCCTATCCGATTCATTGCGTGCCATCGGGATCCCGAGTTTTGGACCGCATTCTGCTGGTGCAATGCTCGAAGGAAGCAAGGATTTCGCAAAGCAAGTGATGCTGGATTTGGGCATTCCAACCGCAGGTGTACAACATCTCACATCGGCAACAGACCTAGATGAAGCAGTGGATCTCTGGGGAGCACCGTGGGTGGTCAAGCGAGATGTGTTGGCAGGTGGAAAGGGCGTGGTTGTCACAGAAGATCGGGACGAGGCTCTGGAGTTTATTCAAAATTCAATCGATACGGATGGTATGGTTTTGTTGGAGGAATTTCTTTCAGGTGAAGAAGCCAGCATGCTCGTAATGATGGATGAATCTGGTTATGTCGCATTGCCATGTAGCCAAGACCACAAACGAGTCAGTGAAGGTGACATGGGCCTCAATACAGGTGGCATGGGGGCGTATGCACCCGCACCGGTTGCGACTGAATCAGTCCGCGCAAGAGCGATATCCGAAATCGTCAAACCGATGCATGCGCACCTTTCATCTCAAGAAATCCCCTATCGTGGATGTCTTTATGTTGGCCTCATGATCGATGATGGGGCCCCCTCAGTGGTCGAATACAATGTTCGATTTGGGGATCCTGAAACCCAGGTTACGGTTCCATTGATTTCCAGTGATTTGTGTGAACTACTATTGGCTGTTGCAGAAGGTCGTTTGGCCGATTCCATGCCCACTTTTTCCAACAATCATGCCCTCACTGTTGTTCTCGCTGCAGAAGGGTATCCCGGCCCACCGGTGAAAGGTCGTCCTATTTCTGGCGATCTTTCCAACCATGATGATTCGGATGGACAGGCTTTCATTCATCATGCTGGAACTGGAACGATTAACAACGAATTGGTTTCGACTGGTGGTCGTGTTCTAGCCGCTACAGGAATCGCGGCGTCTCTTTCGGAAGCCCGGGAACTCGCATATCAGAAGCTCTCTGAAGTCCAACTTGAAGGGGCTCATTTCCGGCGAGATATCGGCCACAGGGCACTTTGAGGCGAGACTGCTATTCGCTACACTGCGCCACACCCCTCGCGCGAGCGCGTAAGGAGGGGTTATAACGACCCCTCAAGTCGCGGCGTCGCTGATGGCGTAGCGTATGTGCTGTCAGTTACCTAAGAGAGGGAAATAAAATGGAAAACAAAAACGGAACTGCGTCGACGCAACCCCCACTGTTTGGGCTGCTCGCGATCCCGGTTACGATTGCGATCATGCTCGCCATGATGGTTGCCGCAACTTGGAATGCTGTCGACTATGATGGAAGCGATTGGAACACACTGCTGATGATTACCACCGTGCTATTGGCCGGTGGCCTACTTGGCAAAGCGCCCCGTATCATCTTCGAACCCGTTGGGACACGCCCCTCTCTCGTCTCTCTCGGTTTTGCAGTTGTAATCGGTGCCGTTGGCATGTTGCATTACTACGATGGAGCCGCTTTGCTGGGCCTAGCCTTCACAATGATGGCAATTGGCGTTCACTTGTTTGATCGCTCACGCCGTCATGAAGAAGAACTGATTGTGGTCGGTGTTGTCGCTGGATTTGTCTATGCAATTCAGGTTGCTGCTGCGGGTCACTCATGGGGTGGCGAAAGTTCACTTGCAGGCAGTTATTACGATATTTTGGATGTTGACCGAGCAGTAACTGGCTTCCTTTTCTTCACTTGGTGGGTCATTTCTATTCTCACCAGTGTGCTGATTGCACTTGCTGTACGAGGTCGTTTGCAAGAAGGTGGACGAGGTTCTTGGTTTGCAGATTTACCTACAACCGTCGAAAAAGACCACATTCCGCTATATGTTGGTCTAGGTGTTTGGCTTGGAGCGCATGTGTTTAGCCTGTGGCACCTTTCGACTCTAGATAACCCTGATTCGATCTTCCTTGCAGAGAATGTCGGTTTCTTCTGGGCCTTCTTTACAGGTCTAGTCGCTATGTTCGTTGCATTCTGCTGGGCAGAACAGTGGAGGACATTGGGTGCATTCATGGGACTCAACTGGATTCTCTACACATTTGGCAATTGGCAAGATTCAGGATTGTTTATCTTCGGTGATGCTGACGGACTCCTTTCGTTCCTTCACGGTAGTTTGGGTACCTTGTCTTGGTTCGCAATCTTCTTCTGGCTGAATGCTGGAATTTTGTATTACGGTTTCAGCGGCCGCCTATTGCGTGGACCTGAAAACCGCAACCATGGACAAGCACGTCTTTGGTGGGCTCAGCATTGGTATGGAATCACAATCGCAAGTGCCCTGCTGGCCGCTTTTGTTGTTCGAATCATATGGAACGTCATCCCTGCAATGAATGCTGCAGGAACTGGTGAATGGGACATGACGGGTGGTTCTGACCCCTGGTACATGAAGCGAGCAATCGACTACATCCTTGCTCAGAACAGCCACTTCATCATCGACATGGATCGGGCTTACCCTGTTGGATCAATCAACCCTCGACCTCCATTGTTCAGTTGGACATTGGCGCTTGGTGGCGTTTTGTTAGATCCTTTCCTAGAAGGTGATGTTCACGACGCAGCATGGTGGTCCATTGCAGGAATGCCTGCAGTTTACGGCGCCCTCACTGTTTTGCCAATCGCAGCAACATGCAAGCGCTTCTTCGGAACCGGTGCAGGTGCAGTTGGCGCTTGGCTCATGGCACTCATGCCAGGTCACGTTAGTCACAGCACATTTGCACTAGCTGACCACGACGCTTTCGTGATTTTGTTCATGTCTCTCGGGTTCTACTTCTGGCTATGTGCTGTAGATTCGATTGGCAGTGACAAGTTGTTAGAGGACTCTGATTGGAATCCTCTTCACATGGTTAAGGGAATCAAAGCAGCATTCAAGCAGCACCCTGCTGCCATGGCGCAAGCGATCTTGGCAGGTGTATCATTTGCAACCGTCGCTCTTGGTTGGAAAGGATTCGTCTATGGTCTTGCAATCGTCTATGCTGCATTCTTCATGCAGACTGCACTCAATCTAGTGCGTCGCAGAGATAGCATGCCGCTAACCGCTGCCATCATTGTGATGATGCTCACGACATTCCTGTTGCCTTTGCCATTCTACGCTAACATGCAACTCAACCTGGTTTGGGACGCAAGCGGTTTCCAACCTTTGTTCTACATTGTTGGATTCACAGTCATCAATGGTTGGATTGTCACGGCTTTCCGCGACAAGCCTTGGTTGATGGTAATCATCATGGGTTCAGGGATTACAACAGTTCTTCTGGGAACTCTGTACATCCTACAATTGCTTGAAATCTCCAATGGGTGGGACGTCCTCACCACCGGTGGATTCTATTTCTCAAAGAACAAGGTGTTCGGCACGATTGCTGAAGCACAGGCCCCAAGCCGTGGGCAATTGTTTGCGAACTTCGGCCCTCTTGTGTTCATGTTCGCACTGGGCATGGGCTTCATTTCTCTTTGGCGTGGATTCCGAACTCGAAAGCAGACTCACATGGTATTGTCGATGTGGATTCTATTGGCCTCATACATGGCTTGGTCCGCCGGCCGATTCATGTTCAACGCAACGCCTGTAATGGCCATCATGGGGTCGGCAGCTATTGTCGGACTCTGGCGTTCCAGCGGTGTCAAGGCATTTTCGAAGACGTGGAGACGCATGGGAGTAAGTGGTTCCAAGGCTAGATTCAGCTCAACGATTCGTGCCGGCCGCAAACACCCAGGTGTTCCAGCAATCGGCTTGGTCCTACTTCTGTTATTCAGCCAACACGCAATTTACGGGATTGATTCAGGAATTCCTCGTGGTGAGGTTGCTGAGAAACAGGTCGACGATGTCATCCACGATTTGGTGCCGGATGCACTCAGAGCCGAACTCTTTGGTTGGTCAGTACTCGATGGTTCGCCTTATTCTGATTTCGGAATCGATGATGAAGAAAATCCAACTTGCCAGCGTGAATGTTGGTACATGGGCACTTTCGGTCCAGGTTTCAATGGGCGATCTTGGAACGAAGCCTATGATTGGTTAGAGGCTCAAGATTCAGATGTGACATTTTCAGAACGGCCTGCCTTCGTGTCTTGGTGGGATTATGGATTCCAAGCACTTGCTCAGGGTCAGCACCCCACTGTTGCAGACAACTTCCAGTCGGGTATCCCTGCTGCAGGTAACATGCTTCTAGCCGGCGGCGAAGAAGATACGATTGCGCTATTCATCGTGACCCTTGCTGAGGGTGACATGCGTCAAGAATTCAATGATGACGAAGGTACAACCGATGATGACCAGTTCACGCGTGCCTTTGCTCAGGCAATGCAGCAGCATTTCGATTCGTCTGCAACTTGGGACGAGTGGGTTGCAGTGAATACTCTGTCCGATAGCCAGGGTGTGCAAGACCGAGCCTTCACCATCATCGGTGCAGGTGACGACGTCATGCTAGCCGAAGGCACAATCATGAACGACGATGGAACCCGATCCTCTGATTCAACAGTATATCGACTGTATGAAGACCGTGAACAGATTGGCGAATACGCAGATTTGGGAGGTGCTATCTATGAGTTTGATCAAAATGGAAAGGTCGACTGGATGGACAACTGTCCAGTTGATGACGATTTTGTCATTGATGACAATGGCAATTCACCCGGTGATGACAATTACGATGCAACCAACGCTTTCTCATGTGAATCATCTCACTACATCATTGGAGATTACTGGTACACCAGCGATCTCTACGATGATTTCGATGACGTATCGACATCTCTTCACCGACAGAACGCTCGTTACGCTCTCGCCCGTGATTTGCTGACCCATGTCTTCAGTCTCGAAGATTTGGTCGATTTGTATCATGACTTGACTTCAATCGAGTATGAAGTTGAATCCTATGACAGTGGCCCAGGTGAAACGGTGACTCGAAACAACGACATCCGTTACTTCGCTGTTGACAACAGATTGTATCCAATCGGTGGCTACCAGTATGCAGAAAGCAACATGCATGGTGGAAACCCTACAGGAATTTTCTATGCCCCAACTACCTTGAGTGGGTTGGATCCAGATGACTACATTGAATCTGTGTATATCACACAGCGTGGCGATCGTCCTGAGCAAGAGATGACTGGTCCCGAGTTTGAGGCCGCATATATGGCTGACCTACTCGCTGGACAATCAGGTAGTGGAGGAGATATCATCGAACTGGTGGATGTGCGTGTCGATCAACAACCTGATTTCTTTGAAACGATGATTGCTCGCGCCTACGTAGGTTACGGCACACCACAACTGGGTGTCGAATCAGAAAGAGGTCATGGTCAACCAAGACAGCATTTCCAGGGCTACGGAACTCCGGACACTGCTCTGACCTTTGCCTATCCATTGCCAGGTGCAATGATGAATCACTTCGTTTTGGCGAATTGGTATGATGCAAATGAGGATAATGAGCAGATGCTTTCAGCCGCAAATACTGGTGTGAAGGTGCTCAAGTATTACTCGGGTGCCACTCTAGAGGGCGATGTAGTTCTTGGCGAAATCGGTGCAGTTCCGAATGCCAAGTTGTTGATCGAGCGCGATGCATTCAGTGGAGAAGATCCATCAGATACAGATGCTCGAACCTATTGGATTCCAATCGGTAGCGCACAGGCTGATGATGAGGGACATTTCAGTCTCACAGTACCTAGCGGTCGAATTCGTGTGACAGCATTCATGGGCGATTCAGATTTGGTATCCGCTCGTGATTCACTGGCAACCGCAGATCAAAACATAGCATCGGGCTGGGCGGTTGATCTGGTTACAGCCGTCAACGATGATCGAACCGTCAACCCAATCACAGGCATTCTTGCGAATGTATCTGGTTCGACTTGGCTTGGTGAAGCAACAATCAACGTCACAGGTGATCAAGGTCATTCAAACGGTGCATCCTTGCTCAATCTTGACATTAGTGTGGCCGCATCGGGAGCAACTGGAACAATCGAATGGCAAGGAGATGCTGATTTCGGTGGAAATCCGCTTGCAAACATGGATTTGAGAATTTCAAACATATGGGATGAATCTCGACAAGATGCTTACTACATCACCACATCTGATGGTGATGTCGAAGGTGAGCGAGGATATGGGCCCGGTGCTGTTGGTGAAGTTACCTTTACCGGACCAGGTTCGATGACATCTGAATCAGGTGTTGTGACCGCGACTGATTTCACAGGTAATTACACGCGTAGTATTCTACACAACCATTCCTACAGTGGAATTGGTGATATCTTTGGAAGAGGAACATTCGTAGGTAGCATCGAGGATGTGGATGCTCAAGAATGTAATAATGGTTCAATGCCAGATCAGGCCTCGTATTGTCTTGAAGATTTGAACGCGCCAGATACATTCCTCGTCGATGGACTCGTAGAGGGTGCAGATGGACGTTTCACCTCAAACGGAACGTCGTATTTCACGACAGCAATGTACAGAGAGACAATTGTAGGAGCGGGAACCTTTGCTGTGGATGCCACAGACACATCGTTGTCGACTTATGGTACAATCAACGGTACGGGGACCTTCCAAGGAACCGGTCAATTCAGCGGTGACATGGTCAAACCAGGTTCGTTCCACCTTGTGGATGCGATTCCAGGGACATATCACGTGTCCGTTCTGTTTGACAATGGCGAAGAATCTATTCTACCCATGCCACTCATTGTCCCTCTAACTCGGGACAGCCCAGAAGCGAACAACATCGAGTTGTCATTGCCGGGTACTTGGATTCAAGGAACAACTAGCTCAATGACATTCGATGGAAGCATCGGTGAAAGTGTAGTTGGTCGAATGGAATTGGTCGACTTTGAGGACATGGAAGCAACTGTCACAGAACAATGTGGTGAAATTGCATGGTCTCCTTGCTGGTTTGAAACCGATGGAAATGGTACCTTTGGAATCGGACCTGTACTTGAGGGCGAATATGTCGTAACCATGGATGTTGATTCCGATGGATTCGATGAATACCGTTCTGAAACCATTTCGGTGACCCCAGATACAGCAGGAAATGTAACACCGTCGAATATCGACCAGATTCCGCCGATGTTTGACATTGAGTTCCTATTGCTCGATCATGAAGACCAACCTGTTGAAGGACAGAACCTATCGTTCTCGAACCAATACACTCCGATATCAATCGATGCGCGTGACAATGGAAACGGTTCGTATAATATCGAATTACCACGCGATACATGGGTTGTCCAGAGTATCTTAGATAACGAATACATCCTTTACGAAGAAATCGAATTGGAAGAAAATATCACTGGACTGGTATTGAAGTATGTCGAATCGGCATGGGTCAATGGTTCAGTCATGTATGATTTGACCGACAAGCCTGAAGAGGAACCACAACCATACAACAATCAGATGGTCGACATCCAATGGGGTGGCGGCATCACTGAGAACACGATGACTGATGCAAATGGGACATTTGGATTCCAAATCCCTGTCGGCGCTGAAGTCAACTTGACCGTTCACGTTGTCGTTGGTCATCTCTTGGTCGGAAAACACTTCACCGTTCCAAGCGGTGGAATCGACTTCTCTGGAGAGGATTCACTGTATCCAACAAACAGTGTGGGTGCAGCGGGTGCGATCTTCCTGTATGATGTAGGAAACCCATACACACAGGATACACCAGGATTCGGAGATTACCCCTTCATGGTGGAAGCTTACGATAATGCCACAGGTGTCACATGGCAATGGGCTGTAGATACTGGACAAGGTCGGTTCACTGCATACGTATTGGAACCTGAGGCCAACGAGTCCAGAGAATGGACACTCAGTGTCAATAACCCCACTCTCAATGTGGAACCATTGATCTACACACCTTCTGGTGACAATGCAACTTTGCAAATGGTCGCAAATCCAGCGTATGTGATGGCGAATTTGACCACATTCATCGACCACTCTAATGATGGAAACGTGAGCAATGGAACATTCCAACCTGTTGATTTCACATTGATTCCATACGCAGCATTCGATGATTCAAGGAATATCAATATCAGCGCGAATCAAACCTGTGATGGTATTGTGACTCAAAATTGCTGGGACAATGGTACGATCCAACTTGAACTCAGTGTGGGCAAGTGGGTTTTCGAAACTGAAGCCAAGGACCCACGTGATGAGAATGCAACCGATTACAATACCTTGCTTTCAGCATCCAATGGTATGATTGATGTTGCCATTGGCGCAGAGTCATTCGATGTAGAATTGGGCTTCTTGCCCGAATGGCACACGTCAATTACATTGACCAACGAATCAGGTGGCACAATGGCCAATTGGACCGTGTACTTCGAGGAAGCAGGTGAAGGAACTGAAACATTCAACCTTGATACCGATGCCAATGGAACAATCGTTGAATATCTCCCGGAAGGAGATTGGATTGTTTACATTCTCGACTTTATCGATGATGATGGAGATGATACGAATGATGATCCATTGCAAACCTTCCGTGGTACGCTAACAGTCGATTCATCAACCCCTGGAACGAGTATCGAGTGGCAATCGATTGAAGCCGCACAGTTCAACCTAACATTGGTTGAGGCTGGAAGTAATGAATTACTGAGCGGATTCTCAGTCACAGCTGTCAGTGATGATGGTCTTGGTGAATTTATGCTAGGACCCAGTGATGAAAATGGCGTCATTGATGGAACTCTTATGCAGGGCGCATGGACATTGAGTCTGAACCGAACCGATAGCAACTTGCGATGGGTTCTTGACAATGTCTCGATGAACTTCGCCTCGGGTTCAGGAAACCCAGACACCAACCTTACATTGGTCAAGTGGGTCGAGATTGCAGGTAATCTATTCCGCGATATCAACGATGATGACGCATGGAGTTACGCTGAAGGTATCGTAGATGCCAATGTTACAGTGAGCAGTTCGACATTTGGTCCTGTAAATCTTACATCTGATGTTTTGGGGACATGGAGAATATTCGTACCAGTCAACGACACCTACGATGTATTTGCCAGCAAGGATGGTTACAGCAATGGTGCGGCTACAATCGAGGTCGACTATACAGCCAATACATCTGACATCGAAATGATGGCTGGAATCGTCACAGTGAGTGGAGAAATTTCACACGTATTACCGTCGGAATGGGGAGTCATTTCAGATGACATCACACTCGTTTTGATTCCAGAATCTGGCCTTTCGTTTAGCGAGGTTACACCAACAAAGGTGCTTGATAATGGTACATGGGACGGAACTTGGACGGCAGACATTGATCCTGGTAATTGGATTCTCTATGCGACATATGATGGCGATGAAGGTAAATTTGCTGCAATGGAGCGCGTAGACGCAGCGGTCGCAGAGGGTGGCGAAACTGATGCCATGCTCTCAACAGCGAGTATCCTGCATGTGTCTACCCGATGGGTTGATTTCGATGGAGACAACTTCACTTTGGGTGATAGTGCACTAATCAATGCGGGTGATAACCTGGTCTTTGTGAGTGATTCTGCTCACAATTGGAATCAATCGGTTGACTCAAACGGTCAAATTTCATTGCTCCTGCCTGCTGGTGATTACAGTATAAGTGGTATTTTCACAACAACAGAATATGGTGTGAACATGACCTACAATGGTGGGAAGAACGCAGAAGTAGTCGGCGGTGGTGTTGAATCACCTGAACAACTCGTTGTGTTCAACCGTGCAGAAGATCACTCCGTATCGTTCACTGTTAGTGACAATCACACATCCATTCAGCAATCGGAAGACGATGGTGATCACTTCACCATCATGAATAACGATGCAGAAGATGAAGAAGGTGAATATACAGTCGGTTTCATCAACATGCAAGTCAACTATGAAGGAAACATGGCTGATGATGACTACGTCCTCACAGTTGAAATGAATGGTGGCGATGCAGCATTCTGGACGATTGAGGTTTGGGATGGAGATGATTCACCGACCAATACGCCTTCTGATGCATTGTGTGTAGATCCTGAAACTTTCACTGATTCAAATGCAACACGAGATTACAACGGTGTCTATGACTTGGGTGAGAGCTTCGAAGATTCCAACTCCAATGGTGAGTGGGATGCTGGTATTTTGACCAATTGCTGGTCCATCTCTCGTGCGTACGAAATGGGTCTGAATGTCACAGAAACTGACGATATTCAACTTCGAGTAACACCCGCAAATGAGAGTGTTGCTGAATCATATGCTGATGGACATTCAATGCTTGTCAAGATGAAGAACCTCAATGATCAATCATACAGCGAATATGAACTCAAGTTGTTCGTCCCACAAACACATGGGGCTGAACTGGCCAGCGAAATTGTGGATGTTATTGGAATCCAACCTGGAAACGATGAAACATACACATTCGTGTTTGAGAACACTGGAAACGGTGATGATACTTACAGTATCTCGATTTCAGACTTGCCTGAGGCTCTAGCCACTCCACCATTGTGGAGTGTTACTGGACCTTCTGCACTAACCGTTGGTCCACGAACCACACAGGCATATTCTGTCACGATTCACGTGTCTGAATTATGGGTCGATGATGTAGAACCATTCCCGGTAACCGTCACGATTCAAAGTGAAGATAATAC
>CATISE010000165.1 GCA_949538655.1 Marine Group II euryarchaeote MED-G33
AGACTATACATTGGAATCGATTTGGGAACATATCAATCTACGATTTCAGCAAGCAACGGACAAGGCGGAACCGTCGAGACGGTCGTGGGTAAGCCCAAGGATCCAATCGCACGAAATTTCCTCAAGCGTGACACTCTTTTCGGTGCTGATGCGCTGAAGAACAAGCTCGCTTGCAACCTCTATCGTCCACTAGCCGCAGGTGTTGCACAGGATGATGAGAACAACTTGGCAGCAGCCAAGGCTTTCGTCACTCACCTTGTCGAAAGTGTAGACCCTGAAGAATTCGATGAAGTCTACGGTGTCATCTGCTCACCAAGTCACATCTCATTCGTGGACAAGAGCAATCTCGTCTCAATCCTACGCGGCCAGGTCAACGCAATCATGGTTGTATCTGAGCCATTCGCTGTCGCATACGGCCTCGGTGAAATCGGTGGTAGTATCGTTGCTGACATCGGTGCGGGCACAACTGACATTTGCAGAATGTATGGGACGTTCCCGAACGAAGGGGATGAGTGCACACTCGAAGAAGCCGGAGATTGGATTGATTCAGAACTGAAATCACTTATCGAGAAGAAGTACACTGGTGCTCAACTAACCAAGGATATGGTTCGACAGTGGAAAGAAGCCGGTTCCTACATTGGTGATGATCGTGAAATGATGGTCGAACTCAGTGTCGATGGAAAGAAGCAAGTTGTCGACATTGGTGACTTGGTTGGTATCGCCTGTGGAAACCTTGTGACTCCTATTGTCAACTCAATCAAGGGCATTGTTGCTGGTGCTGATCCAGAATACCAGCCCATCATGCGAAACAACATCATTCTCGCCGGTGGCGGTTCGCTCATCGAAGGATTGGCGGATGCGGTTGCTGAAGGATTGGCAGACATCGGTGATGTCAGTGTATGGTGTGCTGAAGACCCTGTCACAAAGGTGGCTGAAGGTGCCCTCACACTTGCTGGCGACATGCCGGATGACCAGTTCACTTCAATTAACTGAGGAATAAAGAATGCAGCCTGGTCAAGGCGCTGTTCCCTACACCCCTCAACAACCCACGATAACAGGTAGTCCCGTTGCTGTTGGAATGGGGATGCCCGTTACGGGGCAGTTCTTTCCGACTACGAATGCCATGATGGCTCTGGTTTTAGCCTGTCTGTCTTTCGTCATATGTGGTGCTTGTATGTCCATTCCAGCAGTCATTCTCGCCGGACAGGCGTTACAAATCACAAGTAGTATGCCCAATCACCCAGATCATGGTACGGCGAAAGCAGCGCAAGTTGTGGCGTGGGTCAATATTGGATTGACTGCTGTCGTGGTGATTATCTACGCTGCATTGTTTGGATTCCTTGCAATGAATGGCGATCTTTGAGTAATGTTCAGGGGGCCCTTGTGGGGCTCGGATGGTGTGTTTTGGGGTCTTCGCATGTCCCAAAGCATCAATTGATAACCTAAACATTGTTTTTTGATAATATGCGCACCGTCCTGTCTTGGGGAATTGTTCTTCTTTTCGTTTCAGTATTTGTTCAAGCGAGTGTTGCTTCGGAAGTTAATCAAGAGCCTGAATCAGAGGTTGTGATCATCACTGTCGACAGTACCAATCTTCGATTTTCACCTGATACTGTCACGGTGACCGAGGGCGATACTGTGCGGTTCTTCTGGAGTGGGCAGGCTCTACCCCACAATGCAGTTGAGACAAACGAGCTGTTCGATTCGGGTGATCCGCAACGTGATGTCGATTATTCATTTACTTTTGAGGTTGGAATGAATGGAACATTTGATTTTGTTTGTGAGCCACATGCCGCCTTTGGGATGGTGGGTCAAATCATCGTTGAGCCCGCCCCCATGAATCAAGATAATAGCACGAACAATACCAACGTAACGAATTCTCCTGATATGGATGACAAGGCGTTGCCTTCACTTTCCATTCCATTCACACTTGCATCTCTCGCTGTCGGGGCTTGTGTGCAAAATCGTCGAATCCAGTAATTCCGGGGGACCCCATAGGGGTCCGAGAAGTGGTGTTTCATCGCTTTGCCAATGTGAAGGTTCAAGAGTGGAACAGTGACGATAGGGGTTGATTGACATGTCAGCCTCTTCCATGGATGGTTCGGAGAGTGTAGACCGCGCGGCGCTAGCAGGGATGCTGAAAGGCTACGATGCGGACCAATTGGTGGAGGAAGTACTCTCTGCCTGGGATGAACTCTCTTCAAAGAATGGTGAAATCGCCACAGTGAAACAACGAAACCGAGTTTTAGAACTCGATTTGGCAGAACGAGAAGACCTCGGTGCGCCTGAAAAGGCCCGCTTGGGAAGACTCGAAGAAGACAATCGAGACAAAGAGGCGAAGATCATTCATCTGGAGAGGATGCTTGAGGATTCACGTGGTGAAAACGAAGCGCTTTCCACTTCTGTAGACAAGACTCGGATGGAAGGAATGGAAGGGGAGAATTCTCGACTTTCTGCACTCTGTGAAGAACAAGGTAATGTCATTACTGAGATGGAAGGGAAGGTCGATCAGCTCGTTGATGCTTTGGAGAAGGCTGCGGAAGCGGGCCTGACTAGCATTACCGCAGATGAGGTGCGGATGCTCAACAAAGAATTGGAAGATACGCATCGCCGAATCGAAACTGGTGATGCAGAGCGTGAAGCGATGGAAAGTGAGCGTGAGCGGCTACGAGAGATGGTCGAACAGGTTCGTGGACTCCTTGAACAACGTGATCTCAGAATCAAAGAGATGGAAAGTCAAATGCAGCGAGTGATGGAAGGTCCTCGCTCCATCAGTGCAGAACATGATTACTTGGTCGAACAGATCGAGGAATTGAAGCGGCGATTGTTGGATAGGAATCGGGAATATGAGGCGTTGCGACGACGTGAGCGTAGACTCCACCGTGATGTGTTCGAGCGCGATGAGAGGATTTCGCAGATGCAACTCACCATGCAGGATATTGAGGGTGGTCTTACAGATCGCTCTGCTGAACTCAAAGCGTTGGAGGAGCTTCATGAGCGAACCATGGCTGAAATGGACACGCTCAAGAAGAGTGAAAGAACACGTGAAGTGGTCGGTGCTGCATTCCAAGATTCGTTGGGTGTGCTAAGAGCGCATGA
>CATISE010000166.1 GCA_949538655.1 Marine Group II euryarchaeote MED-G33
TACATCAACCATGCCTGAATCTGGATCTGTTGAAGGAATTAACAGATGATAGGCAGTAATATTGACTCGGAAATTGGCTTGACCAAGATTGAAACAGGGCGTGTCTGTCATTTCAACTCTCAAATCCCAACTGCCTCTTCCGTGGCCCCACCAAATTTCTGTTGTGATTTGATTAATTTCAATTCTCAAATCTTCCTCGGATGAATAATTTGTGAGGTTTGGTCCAAATGCATCAAAGTCAATTTGCATATCCCCTTCCCAATTCTCACTGATGAAATTGGTTTCATTTGTACCATCTGAGAAATTACCTCTGTCAGGCATGGAGAAAATTACCGACCAACTCGGTGGGCCCGCTGCACACTGGTTTCCTTCAAGTGATACACTGAACAAACCTGCGTAAACACCACCTTGAGTCGTAGGGACATCGATATTGGCTGCGACATTTCCACCTACTCCAATCAAACCTACTGTCTCGAATGTAATTGAGGTGTCATTCCAACCAATCAAGTCCCAACTCTCTTCGGTTTCTTCTGTTTCCCACTTGAGTAGAACGAACGGCCCCGTGAATAATGCAACTGAAAGGATGAGCCCAGCCATTGCAGTCCCAACCGCTAAGCGACGTCTTGAGGACTTGTCAACCGGTTCTACACCCCAAGGCATTCCGGCCAACTTCGTTTGAACTTTGGAAATTTCTTCTCGAATATCAAGTGTATCTTCACCATATTCGTCTCCAAGTTTGAGCTTGTTGAATTGACTTAGACCAATCATCGGCCCCAAACAAGCCAGTAGGAAGATGAGCCAATATGCGCCACCGGTCGCATAGATGAGGAACACACCGAGACCGAACCAGATGAATGTCGCTGCAACCGCTTGCGTGGTCTGATACAGTGCCATGTGTGTGGGACCCAAACGAGGATCACTTACCTCTGCCCAAGTGGTAATGAAGGTGAAAATGAGCCAATCAGTAACCATCAATGTCGGCATCCAGAGAACGAGAAGGGCAATCTCAGGTGCACCGATGAGCATCATCGCACTGAGACCTGCATAGCAGGCGATTGAACCCATGGCCGACAATCGCAAAACCTTGGCACGACCATAATGATCTGACAACCAAGGGCCGAGTAAGCCGAGATACGTGGCGAAGATGAAGATGTTCGCCCAAAGGATTGCTTCACCGGCATCGAAGCCTAGAACGTCGCGCATGTAGAACATGAACATCCCCTCGAATCCATCGCCGAGTGGAATCAAGAAACACAGGAACAACACGACCCACGCAGTTCGTGTTCGCATGGCGGCGAGAAGACGATTCATCGTCGAACTCGATTCGGGGAAGGCCAAATCCGAATTGTCAATCGCTTCTTGCATGGTCTTTGCAGTCCGGCGCTTCTTCTGTGAATCGGGACCACGGATGGCCTCGCCTTCCTTCATGATGAGAGTGATGATGACTGCGAAGAATGCTGTCACCATCGCAGTGATGAGGCCAATCATTTGTATGGCAGACCAGTCGGTTGTTCCGCCATCGGCAAAGGGGCTCGATGCTGCCGTCAGCCACCCCATCGTGAGCAATAGGATGTGACCACCACCCCGGTAAGCGAGATTGATTCCAGAATTGAATCGGCCCAATTTGGGAATACTCTCAGCCATCATTCCGGCAACGGCTTGTTCCGCAAACAAACGGGGAATTAATGCGGCAAATACAACACCAACGAAGACCCATGTGGCCGTTTGAATGTCGATGAAAAGAAGTGGTATGAGGAGGAGGATGTGTAAAATGGTCCCGAGCAAGATCCAACTACGTCGGCGTCCAAATGGCAATTGGACAAAGCGTTCGACTGGTTGAGCCCAAATCAATCGAAGGAAGAATGGGATCTTGAGCAGCATGATTGCAATTGCAATATCCTTGATTGGAAGTTGAAACTCATTGTTGGCAACCGTACCGATCCAAAGACCAACGAATGCATAAGGCAACATCAATCCAAGATAGAAAATCACGACCCATATATCACGGAAAAGGTCACTCTTACCGAGATCTTTCCAACCGGTCTTGAGACCGCCGGACGGCGCGAGTTCCGCTTCGAGGACGTCGGACATCGCGCGGTCTACGGCCGCGTTTCAGTCATGAGTTTGACGGATGTCGGTTTGGAAGCAAACTCTTGGTAGGGAACCGACTGGACAAGGTATGCGTGTGGCGATTACCGGTGCAGCGGGCCTGATTGGAGGCATCGTTTACGACCATTTGTCCTCTCTGGGTCACGAGGTGATTGGAATTGATCGACCATTGGATGATTGGTTGGCTGCCGGAAGGAACACTGATGATCAAAATGCGCGAAACAGGGTCACCATTGAAATGGATTTGACCACAGTTTCGGATGAGGAATTGTGTGCGATTCTCGAAGGCTCTGATTGCCTCATTCATCTAGCTGCAGACGCGAATCCCTCAAATGAAGATTCATCGATGGTGCGCAACAATATCGAACTTACAACTGCGATTTTCAGATGTGCAAAATTGTCCCACATTACGCGTGTGATTGTCGCATCGAGTGGTTTGGCCCAAGTGGGCCTTGAACCCCTGTTTGCTGAAGGTGGACCGATGCATGGTCGCTTGATTCGAGTCGAGGATGGAGTGGCACCGACATCGACATATGGGGCCTCAAAGATCTATGCTGAAGTATTGGCAGAGATGCATGCAAGAATCCATGGATTGGAAACGATTGCCGTACGGATTGGAACGGTCATCCCCGATGAATCAGAGCATTGGCGTCGTGGTGGACGATTGCAGGCAACGGCATTCTTGGCAGAAGATGTAAGACGATTTTTCCAAGCCGCTGTCGAACATCCCATAGAAGGGCATCTGCTTACCGCTGCTCAATCCGATTCACCAGGTCGATTCCTAGACCTAGAACCTGGCCAGTCCACATTGAATTGGGACCCCATCCCATGGCCGAACAGTGCAGAGAATCTGCAATGAACCCGCACCACCTCGGGCCGCATATGTCCGACTCATTGACACTGGGTATCGACATTGGGACCAGCTCGACGAAAGTCCTCCTTCTGAAATCAGATTCAACATGGGAAATGGGCACATGGCCCACATCAGAAGGGCTGTGGAATCAACTGCGAAACTGGTTGGGTGAGCGAGGGAAAAGTGTGTCCAGAGTAGGCATTACAGCCCACGGACCTTCAGCCGTAGTCATCCGTGACGAGGAACTTTGTGGACGAATTATCCCTTGGCATGAACCACTACCTGAAGAATGCCAACGCCCCCCTCAAGGTGAACAGCGGTTGCCTGAAACTCGGGCTTGGGTCCCTGCGAGATTGGCGCAATGGGAATCTGAAAATGGGCCGATTGGAATGGGCGTAGCCGTCCAAATCAAAGATTTTCACAATTGGGAACTAACTGGTGTCATCGCAAGAGATCGTCGCTCAATGCGAGGATTTGGTGGTGACGGATATTTTCGTCTACCACAGAGTGTGATCGGTCGTGTCACAGAAGAGGGTTCGAAAAAATCGGGAATTGCAGAAGGAGCAGAGGTCATCTGTGGTTGTGATGATTTGACTGCAGGGGTTATCGGTCTGAATGTAAAACCAGGGGTTCTGTTCAATCTAGCGAACACCAGTGAACATGTTGGAGAAATCAACGGTGATTACCAAGAGGGGATGAGTTGGTTGCCACCTCTCGGTGAATTGCCGCCACTCTGTTACAATGCGACAACTTTGGGTGTAAATGCCAACACCATTGAAAGAAATGAGGCCATTCTAGAATTGCGAAACAAATTCCCACCATATGAAATGTGGATTGGTGGAGGTTTGGCTCTAGAACAGCAACTTGTTGAAGATAGAAATGCGATCTACAAAGCTGGACAAGAGGTCAGCGTGCTGGGTGTTGCCCAATTGGCCAATCGAAAACCTCTGGCAGTAATTTTCGGTGCAGGGAAAGTTGGCAGGGGATTTTTGGCACAACTTCTCAATCGTGCAGGTTGGGATTTTTCTTTGGTTGATTCTCATGCTGAAACCATAGAAAAATTACAGGACTCTGATGGTTGGGATATCCACAACCTAGCGAATGGAGAAACCGAAAGGTTGCAAGCAAAGGAAATCATCCATTCTGATGAGGATTTATCCCGATTACTCGCCGAATCCGACCTTGTATTGACTTCGATGGGGGCCAACCATCTGATCTCTTGGGCCGAGATGATTCGTGAACCTTTGTGTAAAAGACTGGAAGATGGGGACCTGGATATCATCTTGGCTGAAAATCATCCAAGACCTGCAACTGCGGTTCGCGAAGCGTTGCTCAATGGAGCGAATGCAAAAAATGTGAAACTTATCACTGAGAATCTTGGTATTGCTCAAGCCCAGGTACTTCGATCTTGCATCGAACCTACCGAGCATCAACACCCATTGTCAATACAAGTCCAAGACCACTGGACATTGCCCCTAGATGGTGATGTATTGCGCACCCCCATTCACATCGAAGGATTTGAACTGAAATCGAATTTTGAACGTGAATTAACCCGCAAATTGTTCACCTACAATTGTGTCAATGCCATGGTTTGTTACATCGGTCATGCCGCCGGATATGAATGGCTGGCTGATGCTGCGAATGATCCAAAAATTGCAGAAATTGCTCTTCAAGCAGGGAGGGAATCATCCGCTGCACTTGTAGCAGCATATGGTTTCGATGCAGAGGAGCAGCGATTGTGGTGTAATCGAGCGTTGGAGAAATACCAAGACAAAACCATCCGTGATCCAATCGAACGAAATGCAAGAGACCCTGTTCGAAAATTGGGCCGTTATGAGAGATTATTGGGTCCGATTCATCTTTGTATAGACCAAAATTTACCCCATCAAACACTGCTGGTTGGTGTGGCTGCCGCACTTCGATATCCTGGTGCCAAAATGGCTGGAACTCTCCCTACGGGAGAGGCTGAGACGAGATTAGAATCTCTCTTTGCTTCTGAATCAATTTGATAGGTGGTCGCAGACCTTGCGGGGGCATGGCTCCCCCCGACACCTCCGATGAAGATGACGAGGAAGTAAACGAAACACCCAGAGGGCCACCCTCTAGGGGACCGCCCTCTAGGGGTCCACCCTCTCGCGGGCCACCAGGTCGCAGCCCCCCGAATCGACCACCTTCCGGACCACCGAGTGGACCACCCAAGGGACCACCGTCCGGGCCACCATCGAGGGGACCGCCATCGGATGTATTCGAAAACTCAGAACCGGAACCCATGTCAGAACCGGAACCGGAACCGGAACCTGAACCTGAAATGGAGGATGAGGAGGATTCCGATCCCGA
>CATISE010000167.1 GCA_949538655.1 Marine Group II euryarchaeote MED-G33
CCAGCACCAGGTGTGTATGAAGAAATCAATGTTGCTTATCGAGCTCCATTTGGAAACACGGCTCTCGCCTTGTTACTGTTTATCATCGTAGCTGGAACGGTCTGGGGTAGTCTTGGAATAGCGATCAAGAAAATGAACGAGTCTGACTCCGACGAAGAATCAATTGTCGGCGCACTCGATTGAGGTGATTCTATGGGACAAAGTGACGAGTTTTCCTCACGTTGGGGTTTGATTTTCGCAACCATTGGTGCTGCGATTGGAACGGGTAACATCTGGCGATTCCCTCGAATGGTCGGTGCCAATGGCGGTGGAACATTTCTGATTCCATGGCTATTTTTCCTCTTCGTATGGTCGATTCCTCTTGTCATCGCTGAATTCGCTCTCGGTAAGCGAAGTCGAACCGGAACCGTTGGTACATTCCGAATCTTCGGTGGAAAGAAACTCGCTTGGATGGGAATGTGGACCGCTTGGATTTCTTGTGCGATCGGGTTCTACTATGCAGTTGTCGCCGGTTGGTGCATGAATTATTTCCAATTGGGATTCAGAGGTGGTCTTTCAGGTGATGGAGTTGACACCGTAGAGGTCTGGAATAGTTTCCTCAATTCAACAGAGTTGGTAATTCTCTTCCAAGCACTGGTCATCATCATTACCCTCTTCGCGATTTGGGGCGGTGCAAAGATGATTGAGAAGGCAAACACGTTCATGATGCTCAGTTTGTTTGCACTTCTTTTCCTCGCTCTATTCCTATCCATTTGGATGGATCTTTCTGACGGAACATTGGACGGTGCATTGTTCATGTTTAGTGTTGACTTTGACATTCTGATGCAACCTGAGACATGGATCAATGGTTTATCGCAATCCGCATGGTCTTGTTCAGCAGGTATGGGCATGGCCATCACCTACGCTGTTTACATGAGGAAAGATGAGGATACTACCCTCAACGCTTTCACCATGGGATTGGCCAACAACAGCATCTCAATCATTGCTGGTCTGACCGTACTCAGTGCAATTTTCGCTGTTCAGGATGACCCCTTGGCTACCGTCACCGGTGGTTCAAGTGCCATCACTTTCCTTGCACTACCCGAGGTATTCGCACAAGCCCCTGGTGGCTCAACCACACAATGGGTCATGATGTGGGCTTTCTTCCTCGCTCTCACTTTCGCTGCTCTAACCAGTATGATCTCCACAGTCGAACTTTGTGTACGCAACTTCGTCGACCACGGATATGAGCGTAACAAAGCGGTGGCAATGACAGGTGCAGCAATTTTCGTTTTCGGACTTCCATCGACATTCGTCTGGATCCGTCTGGATTCGGATGGCGTCGCATTCCCAGAATTCCTTGAGGTTCAAGATCACATCTGGGGCTATGGATTGATGTTCAGCGGTCTGTTCATCGCTTACACGATTTGGAAATTTGGATTCAAAATCTGGCGAGAAAAGGTCGATGCAGGAGAGGCCGAAGCAGGTATCGTCGGTTACATCAAGCACGGTGTTCCGGCATTCCGTGATGAATTCATCAACACAGGTGACAACGACCTTTGGATCGGCCGATGGTGGGATTTCTGTATCTTCATCGCCTTCCCAGTATTGTTCACAGTTCTCATCGTATCCTACTTCGGTGAGATGATTGCGAATACACCAGACGTTTGGAATCCAGCCAATCCACGAGGACTTTCGATCATCCTCCTCTTTTGGGGTGTTGTCGGAAGTCTGTTCGTCGCTTTCAATCATCTATTGGTCGCTCGACCGTTGTATCGTAACGTGCCCGAGGGTGCTGGTGCCGGTGCCGATATCTCGATGCTACCCGGTGGAGATGACGAACTCGTCGGTGTTGTCGGAGATGTGATACCCGGCTGGGAGCACCTTTCATCTTCCGAAGACCTGATGGACGCGGAACTATCCTAGTCCCATTGTGGAAGCCGAAGACCGAGGCCGCGAGCCTGCTCGTTGGTGCATGCATTGGACCGAGGTTGGCGTGTTTGACGACAATGCTGCAGCCTTTGGAATTGACATCTCCAATCTGATGGAAGCCGCAGGTCAAGGGTTGGCTGCCCAGGCCGTCAGAATGCTCGAAGCAAGTGATCGACGACGAGGCCCCATCTGGATTCTATGTGGGCCCGGAAACAATGGTGGCGACGGTTTTGCAGCCGCTTTGGGTTTGGTCGAAGAGGGCGTAGATGTCAGATTGTTGGCCACCCATCTAATCCAACGCGGCTCCGCTGCTCAGGATTACAGAGACCGTTGTAGTGCAGCAGGTATCCCCCTCTCCATTTGGCCTGAAGTAAAATCGACAATCGGTACCGGTCATCCAGCACTCGTCATCGATTGTTTGATCGGAGCCGGGCCTGGAAACGCAGGATCTCGTCTACGTGGTGATGTCGCCAGTGTTCGAAATTGGTTGAGCGAAAGTCGCGGTCGCGAGTCACCTGTATTGGCCTGTGATATGCCAACGGGTCTTGGCGGCCAAGATGTCATCAAAGCGACAGCAACCGTCACCTTCCATGCTGAGAAATGGGCGCTTCGTGATACGAATGGTCAGATTCAACCAGATGTAGGTGAAATCCATACAGCCAACCTTCCTTGGTCAGCCCGTGTCGAAGATTGTGGGCCAGGTGATGCTCGCCGTCATCCACCGATTCGAGCAGATGCAAGAAAAGGTGACAGAGGTCGGTTGCTGATTGTTGGAGGTGGACCATATCATGGCGCTCCCATCTTGGCTGGTTTGGCGGCTGAGAGAAGTGGTTGCGACCTCATTCACGTCGCCATGCCATCAGATGCAGTAGAGCGTGCAGATTGGCCATTGTCTCTGATTCCTGAACCCATTGGGGATACCTCTCACTTGACCACACTTTCAGTACGCGCAATTTTGGATCGTGTACTCAATGGTCGTGGATGCCAAGCGGTTCTCATTGGACCGGGACTTGGTCGTGAAGATTCATCGATTGATGCAGTCTGTGAAATCATTGAGAAACTCGTGGAGGCCAATATCCCCCTCATCATCGACGCAGATGCCATCCGCGCCCTTCCATCACATGCTTGGCCCAATGGCATGGTCGGTGTGGTAACTCCACATGCGACCGAGATGGCTCACTGGCTAGGTGCGTCAGATCCAGCCGAGATCCTACAAATTAGAGCACGTCGTGATGGAATCGATCGTGTTGTAGAGGACGAATCTTGTGTCATTGTCCGAACGGGTGCTGAAGATGAACTGTGGGCTCCAGGTGGCCGCCATTGCTTTGCCACTGGAGGTCATGCTCGCATGTCGGTTGGAGGTACAGGTGACCTACTCAGCGGCTGTATTGCAGGCCTCATCGCTCAAGGAATGAGTCCTTGGGCAGCTTCTCGATTGGGGTGCGCTTTGCTTCGAAGTGCAGGCGCTTCGGCTGCCCTTGAGTTCGGTCCGGGGTTATCCGCTAGCGATGTTCCAGCCCACATTGCCCGCACTCTGGCAAAATGGACGGGCCAAGATACAGACCGAGACGCTTGAGAACGAGAACCGAATGGTGATATTGTGCCGACCATCAAGGAATGGATTGTAATTGTGGTCCTCGTGGCCTTGATTTTGATTCCAATTTGTTGGAAATTCTGGAAAGGATGGGATCGACCTTCACTCGCATCTCTCAAAGAAATGAAGCGTAGAATTCGTGAACGTGACATGCGTGAAGCATTCATCAAAGAGGATGCCAAACTTCGTGAACAGGAACGACTCGAAGCGGAGAGAGAATTGTCTCTTCGCAAGGCTCAGGCCCCACAGCCCGTCGAAAAAGCAGTTCTCACCTCAGCATTTGGAAATCTTGGGGTGACCGATTCAACGGGTACAGCAATTCTAGAGGGAAGCACCCCACAATCCGATCAGCAAATCGCTCCACCAATCGAGAATGTCGGATCCCTCGTCGATAGTTTGGATGTGGAGAATATCTCTGATGATATCATTCCAGAAGCCGCACCCGTGGCTGTGCAATTGCGTGCAGATGCAGGTGCCGACGACATCAAGTGGGATGCCTCCCAAGAAGAGGATGATTGGACTGAAATTGAGTGGTCATGATGCTAGAAAACCCAAAGAATCGCGCGAAAAGAGCCACGGAAGGCTTGAAATCCGCAGATTATGACATTCGTAGAATGATGAGGGAATACGTCCGATATCTCGGTGTCGCCATCTTCAATGGCATCTTTTTCTGGACTTTGTATGAGGTGATTTACTGGATGGACCCAATGTCGCTTTATCCCGCGACAGTCGCTTGGGCGGTGGCCTATATCATCGGTTCTTTTGAGGCACATTACATGCATCGCGCGCTGACCTTCAAGTCAACGATTGATTACAAGGAGAGTCTGTATTGGGCGTTCATTGTCTACGGAGTCATCGGGATCGTCTCCACCATTTCAGAACATCTTTTGGTCTACGTTTTCGATGTACACCACAGAATTGCATGGGCGGTCAACATGTGCGCATTTGGATTCATGATGTTCCTAGGCCTTCGCTTGTTGGCCTTCCCGCCAGAAATGGACTCAGCTGAATAATGGCACCCTGTTGATTGAAAGGGGCTCGCACGCGCGCGCGAGGCAAAGGTGGTGTGGGAACCATGGTCGATAATCCGATTCGCAGAATTGCAAATGCGATTTCTGATTTCAAATCGAAGGTATATGGCAAAGAACAATTTTCTGAAGATTTCATTCGATATGTGATCATTGCATGTTTGAATTCAGTCTTCATGTTCTGTGTCTATCAAGCCCTATATTGGTTGAATCCGCTTCAGGCATATACGGTTGAATTCGCTTGGTTCTTCTCTTTCATCATCGGCACGATTGAGGCTCACTATGTACATCGAAGATTCACCTTCAAATCCACCGCGTCATACGGTGAGAGTTTGTATTGGGTTATCTTCGTCTATTCGATTATCCTGGTATTGTCTACACTCACCATTTCGACCCTGATCAACATGTTCGATGTTCAATATCAAGTGGCTTGGGTCATCAATAACATCCTCTTCGGATTGTTCTATTTTGCAGGTCTCCGCTTTCTTGCATTCCCTCTAGAAGACGCCTCCGATGCCTAATCCACGTCCCTCAGATTGAAGAGTCGTGTGCGCGCGCGAAGAGCCGATGTTCCAGCGTCCACGCGGTACTCGTGACTTCGGTCCAACCGAAATGGCACGACGCACAGCGCTCGAAAGATTGTGTGATGAACAGGCTGCACGACATGGTTTCCTGCGTGTGGCCACACCCACGTTTGAG
>CATISE010000168.1 GCA_949538655.1 Marine Group II euryarchaeote MED-G33
AATCTCTCTACGGCGCCCTCAGTTGTATTTGACATCACAAAACCAGTCTCATTCCAAGGGATGTCAACACTGGTCTTTTCGTCTTCTGGACCGGGAATGGATTCGTTCATTTCTACCACCGGTCGAGCGGTTGAAGTTCGAGGTGACAGCCTATTGCTAGCCGAGAATTTAGCCAGTCATATGAGCATCGAACCTACTTCAGAATTTGGTTTGAGAGTGACCAGCAGCGGCGCCGGAATTGAACGCCTCTATCTTCGTCAAAACGATGTCCCTGCTCAACCCGGTGTATGGTTAGAACAACTTGAGGCCGCAGGTGAGAATCTCAAGAGTGCGACAATTACGATCAATTATGTGGGGGCCTATCCAATTTTCAAGATTGATGATGTTCGGGGTGGACGAATCATTGCCAATGCCAGAGCAACCGCCGATGTTGCTGGCACAACGTTCGATGGTCGTGCAGTTCTTATCGATGCTCAAGTGACAGGAGGCATTCCAACCGGTACGACAATCGGGGTCAATGGCCTCGCTTCGGATCTTTCAATTCTCAATTTAATGGGCTTCAAAGGGGATACTACTCACTATCTTTTACCTGAACCATTGACCACAGCAATTGTCACGGGAGTGGCCACAATAACGGGGTGATTTCATGGCGAAGGAGGACGAAGAAATCGAAGGGATGTTCACCCTGGTCGGCGACCCTGAAAACCCTGATTTGGAAGCCGCCCATCCGGGTAATAATAGCCTCACTGATCGGATTAAGAAGATGAAGAAGAAGATAATCAAAGACGATTTCGAGCCTACAGATGAACAACGGGAGTTGGCAGAAAAAGCCTATGCTAAGGCACAGGGTGTTGCCGACCTGGTCACTCCGTCTCGGGTGGTTCTCGCCTCTGTGTTCATGGCCGCCTTGATGTTCAGCGTTTTTGCCCTCGGATTTTGGGTTGTTCCAAGAGACGCGGTCGATGTTGAAGTTGTCTACAAGCAAGGAGGTCCAGGCCATGTCGTTCTCATCCAAGTCCACAATTTTGGTAGCCGTCCCATCGCGAACGTGGAAGTCGATGCCTCATTTTCCAATGCAGAAGGTGAGGTTCTGAATTCTACACAATTTGGCCCAGTTTCACTACTGGCCCACACTTCAATTGCTGGGGACGAACTTGAATTGATTGTCACAGGAGAATCGATTTGGGAATTATATTACATTGAAATTACATTGGATTACGACAACTATGATGGTGCTGTATCGAAGCAATCTTGGATCATTGAAGTTGGAGAATACACATTTCAAACCCACACACTCGATGCAGAGCGTCAATGGTTCTGAACGACACCATAGGTGTCGTCATGAGCAGGGAAGATAGAAAGCGGTCTCGGCAGCCCCACTCTCTGGGGAGCCGGATGCGAGAGCGAACAGTCATCTGTATTCTCACGATTTTGCTGCTCTCTATTGCCACACCTTTCTCCTCCCCTTTGGAACCTGTTCCCGAGGTTGTGGAAGAAGGTGCATCCGGGATTGAACGCATTGTCATCACCCCCGATCCAGACAGCATTGGGAGTGCTCATCCTTCTGCGAGTTGGGATGGCGAAGAACAAATTCGTGAAACTACTGCTGATACGCACATCGGCCGATTCACAGTCAATGGCTTAGAATCCAATCTCGAGGTTCCTGAGATACTGACAACCATTCGAACAGACATTGCTCTTGTTCTCATCGAAGGGGATGTTGGGCTGTGGCAAGGTCGAGTGGCCCTCACCGAATTGCCGGGCATCGAAGTTCGTGCTCATATCCCTCCCTCAGGATTTTTGATTCAAGGACACCCTGAAGCCATTGCAGCCGCCTCCAATTTGGAAATCGTTGCCTACGTTCACCCATTGCCATTGGCATTCATGGTCGACAGTCATGTTAGCGATCTACTTCTGGAAGCATCTGAACTGTCCGTAGATTCGACCTTATCCACCGCTGTGCAGTTGTCTGGTTGGCGGCTGGCGGATTTGAGTACCCCACAAGATCACGTCAGATTGCCAGGTTTGATGGGTGATTTGGACCGTACTGCGGTATCATACTTGACTTCACATCGTCCGATTGATACCGGCCGTCATCACGGAATTCTTTCCCTAGAAGACATTGCCACAGTGGCCGCTGATCCCGCACTCTCATGGCTCAGTCTTGAACCGGTTTTCAGCATCGACAACAATGTGGCAATCGGCCACATGAGGGCAGACGATGTTTCCAATTATTTCGTGGTCGGTTTGAACGGAAGTGGTCACACAGTGACTGTAGCTGATTCTGGAATCGATCGTGACCATGGGGATTTCGATGGCCGAATTCAGCACGTCGAATCCGTCATTTGGGGAGATACCTCAACTGAAGACGAACATTCTGGCCACGGGACACACGTTGCTTGTACCGTGCTTGGAAATGGAAGCCGGGGCGGGTATGCAGGTGTCGCACCACAAGCAACACTTCGCTTCCAAGCGATGGAGGATGACAGTTCAGGTAACTTTGGAGGGGTGAGCATGGACACACTCATCCGCAAAGGATACGAAGGAAATTCGTATATCCACACAAATTCATGGGGTACATCGGGTTACTATGGTGAATATACCACCAGTAGTGAAGATGCGGACAGCCGTACAAGCCAATATGATCAATTCTGGTCTTACAATGGGATGTTGGTTTTGGTATCCGCTGGAAATGACGGCCCAGATTCAGATACGATTACACCACCTGCAACCGCGAAAAATGTAGTCGCGGTCGGCAATCATCACAATCGTGGCGGTGGCGCTCCTAGTGCATTGGCGGATGGAAGCAGTCGTGGTCCAACCGATGATGGACGAATCAAACCAGATGTAACCGCCCCTGGTTCATGGGTCCGTTCCTGTCGCAGTCAAGATGCAAGCGACACCGCAGGTTCATCTTGGACCAGTCAATGGTATCTCGAGTACAGTGGTACCTCAATGGCTGCACCCAATGCTGCTGGGGCATCC
This sequence comes from Marine Group II euryarchaeote MED-G33, assembly GCA_949538655.1. GTDB lineage: Archaea > Thermoplasmatota > Poseidoniia > Poseidoniales > Thalassarchaeaceae > MGIIb-P. The sequence continues at coordinate 2,986 of CATISE010000168.1, forward strand.
GTACTCATCCGTGAATATCTGATGGAAGTGGCCGGTCGACCATCGCCCCAAGGTGCTCTGATCAAAGGAATGCTGATTCTTGGTGCAGAAGACACAGGATCGCGTGATATCCCGAATATGGATGAGGGATGGGGTCGAGTCAATCTGGCCAATTCGCTCATTCCAGGCTCTGATACAGGTGTTTGGGTTGATGATCGTAATACGATACGAAGTGGACAAACCCGAGAATATGAATTCAATTTGAGTCGCGGAAATACCCCATTCAAAGCAGTCCTCACGTGGTCGGATTATCCAGGGAGCACTTGGGCCTCCACCCAATTGCAAAATAATCTCGATATGGTCATCACAGCACCTGATGGAACCATCTACAAAGGCAATGATTTCGCCAATGGTCGTTCGACTACCGGTGGCGATGCAGATGATGTCAACAATGTCGAAGTCGTTCTCATAGATCAAGCATCAGCGGGTGTTTGGACCGTTCGTATTACCGATGTTGCCCATGGTGGTCAGCGCAGTGATCAGCCCTTCGCACTCGCAGTCCGTGGAGCGGGGGTCAATGACTTGAGGAGCGACCCATTGCCCATTCCAACTACTTTCCAATTGTCGACTGCCATTCCTCAAGTGAATGAAGAGTGCCAAATTTCGATTCAAATCGAAAATCAAGGTGGCGGAAGTGCAGATGGACTACAGATTGAGGCGATTGCCGGAACACAGAATCTCGGTGATGTTCAAGTTGATTTAGGGCCAGGGATGATTCGATGGGTGACATGGGATTGGACCCCGATTAACGAGGGTTCGCAAGCGATTACCATTCGAATTGATCCAGACAGTCAAGAGGAAGAAATCGACGAAGATAACAACCTCTTCGAAATATCCGTTGCAGTCAGCGCACCCGGTGTGCGTGTCTCTACCACTGAAACCATACTCGAAATTGATCAGGTTAGCCAAACTAGCACCGTTTGGAATCTTCAAATTCGCAACACGGCCCTTCTCGCAACCAATGCGTCGATCAGTGCATCAACAGCAATGCGAATTAACAACGGTCAGATGATGACGGGATGGTTCACATCATTTACACAGAACAGTTTCGCGCTAGATGGTTCCGAATCAGCATCGGTCGGCTTCACGCTTGTTCACGATGAATCCCCCGCTCCGGGTCTCTATCAACTGACCATTACTGCTCGAGATGATGACAATGACATCGACTTCCCCCTGACTCTAACCCTCAACGTACCAATTCTGCCAGGAGTTTCTTTCCAAGCACCTTTCTCAACATTGCAGGTCCACCCTGCCATTCCAACATCGTTTGATATCGACGTCAGAAATGATGGAAATGGTCAACAGGGATACAATTTGTTCATCGAATCACCAATCGGATGGTGGGTTGGGTTGGATAGTTTAGGGTCTTCAATCGGTGCTGCCTCCGGTTCAACCGGAGCCATCCCAGTTGATGGTGCACGCACCGTCGATTTGACAATCACACCCCAATTGGGTGTACCTCCATCCCCTGGCCAGACACTTGAGGCAGTATTGCGAGTCACATCACAAGTTGATCCAACCAAGCATTGGTCGTATGATATCCAGATGGAAGTCCTCGAATATGACTCGGCATTCATTGAATTTGAATCGACTCAGAGTGTATTGCGCCCCGATTCAACAGTATATCTCCAATATACGATTTCAAACCAAGGAAATACTGAATTAACCCTCTACCCCAACGTCGATAATCGACCCGGAGGGTGGTCTGTAATCGCTGGTTCCAATACCATCACAATCCCTGCGGGTGAATCAGCATCATACATGCTCGGACTCGAGGGCAATGGTTTGGCGGTGGGTGGTCCGTTGACACTTCACCTGACAACCCAAGATGGCTATCGAATATCTTGGGAGGGCCAATTGGATGTTGTCGAAGAAGCCAAACCTGTATTGACCTTGACAGGCTTTACCAATTCACAGGGTGATGAAATTTTACAAATCCCAACAGGGGCGCCTGGATTCATCGGTCATTGGCTCATTTTCAATGATGGTAGTTCTGATTGGACTCCCAGTTTGAGTATGGATTTACCTGACTCGACATGGGAAGGTATCTGCGATCCGGTAGGGATTGTTTCAGCGGGTGGTTCGGTCGAAGCAAATTGCATAGTCATCGCACCCAATTTCGCGATGGCAGGTTGGCAACCTGAAATCGGTTTGACCATCAATGCAGACGGCATCGAACGTTCAGCGAGTGCTTTCATCGCAGTGGATGCGAATCCGAGTGTCGTTTGGTCGACCCTTTCAATGGACGAATCGATGGAAGGGCAATCTTCTCTCATTCACTTGGAAATTGTAAACACTGGAAATACAGTCATTCAAGAGAGATTACTCATCGATTCACCCAAGGGTTGTTCTGCGGAAGTTGACGGTACAGACATGATTGATTTGGCCATTGGAGAATCGCAGAGTATTCGGATAAGAATCTCACCCAATTCACCTGGTGATGTTACGATTGGCTTTGAGTTTGAAGCCTCAAGTATTCCAGGTTCTACCCATTCAACATCAGTCGATGTATTGGTTGATCCATCGCGTAGTTCCGGTAGTGGAACAGGCACAACATTGGCTGTGGCAGGGCTTCTGATTTTCATCGTTGCAGGACTGGTTGTCGCCGGCCTTCTTATCGTACGATTACGGGAAAGCAACAAACCTCAATCGATGTCCCCCCCATCTCCAGCAGCATTCACTCAGGGTACAGTCGAAAATGTTCCAAAATCGGTGCCAGGTGTGGTTTGCTGGGGATGCAATAAACCGATTGAAGGAACACGCCGTGCCTGCCCCAGTTGTGGTGCCCGGTACCACGAATCTGGATATGTTTGCAGCGCATCATCATTGGTGGTCTGTCGTAATTGCCAAGCCGATGTTAGTACCTTTGTTGAGGAGGTGGGTTCCTGAACCGTCAAGCAGGCGCCCTTTTGAGGGAGTTATCCCGTCGCCGTCTCATGCGTACACCCGCGCGCGGCCGCACCGTCGGCGTCGTTGCACTACTTTTGCTCGTCATGGTGAGCCCGTATGCTAGCGCTGAAGCAGCCGTTTCATTGACCGCGGATTCATCTTCAAAGGAAGCATCTCCAGGCAATCCTGCTGAATATACAATCACTGTTCGAAATACGGGTGATGAAGACATCACCGTTCAATTGGCTACGAGTCAGGAGGCAGGTGGATGTCAGGGCTATACCAGCACAATTGAACAAGTATCTGGGGTGATTTCCCCCAACTCGAATGAACAGGTCACACTGACTGTTAACATCACCGAGGACTCAAGTGAAACAACAGCAGATGACTGTGAGACCTTGGTTACAGCCACAGCATCTCCAGCCGAGCCGGGCACACCAGGTGCGCCCGCTCAGGGCGATGTTACAGTAACGACGACCAAAGGAGAAGGCTCAGGAAATGCTGCTCAGGGTGTTGAGCTGTCCTCAAATCAAGCAACCAAGAATTACAATGGTGATGATGAAGAGGTCGAGTGGGAAATTGTTGTCAAGAATACCGGGCAGACCCAAGAGACGATTACAATTGAGATGGATGATTCTTCGAGTTGCCGTTCCGACGGGCTGGAGGCATCAGTTGATCCAGCACAAGTTCAACTCAATGCAGATGATGAAGAGACTGTCACAGTCACGGTATCTGTTCCAGATGGCGAACAGACCGAAGCTGGTTCGCATTGTTTCATCACCCGTGCGACGGTTACAGCCCCCGCGCCCCCCCCTGGGACTGATGCTGCACAGGACAACCTTTCAGTCACATTGAACATCCCCGAACTCCACGAATGTGAAGCAGTTCTTTCCACCTCATCGATGACCATTGCACCGGGTGCGTCCCAATCTGCGAATTTCATCCTCTCGAATGCAGGCAACAGCGATTGGACAGTTGGGTTTGGGAAATCAGGTTCCAAGGCCAATTGGGTCACACCGGATGTCAGTCAGAGAAACTTGCCTTATGACAATGGAAATGGACAAGCTACATTTTCATTTGACGTAACTCCGGATGACAGTATCCAAGCAGGTCAAACAGAAACCATCGAAATCCGTGCTCTCGATGGTAACAGTCCGCGTTGTGCTGCCACGATCTCTATCACAGTTGGTCAATCATATGGTGGCGGTGCATCTCTATCGTCGAATTATCTGAACAATGTTGAACCAGGGACATCCCAGAATACGGGCATGTCGATTACCAACCAAGGGAATGGTGTAGACACCTTTGCAATTGGTCATAGCCCGGTTCCAAGTGGATGGACAGTGACCTTGAGCGATTCCAGCCTATCGTTGCCAGGGAAGCACGAAAGTGGAAATCAACAGAGTATTACAGTAGAGGTATTTGTACCTCTGAATGCTCTTGCAGATGATACAGTCACCATCTCGTTCACAGTCACCAGTGGTGGCGATTCCTCGGTTGAAATTACCGATACTCTGGAAGTATCCGTCGCCGAACGACATGAGGTGACTGGCAGCGTATTATCCACTGACCAAACAGGACGAAGCGATCAATCGATTGACTTCCCATTGACCATTCAAAACAATGGGAACGTGCAGGATTCATTCCGTTTGCGTGCCTGTGATCCAAATCAGCCAGGTTCCTGTGCATCTCCATCATGGCAATCAATTTATGTCGATGATTCAGGCAATGAAATCACCCAAATCTCCCTCGGTGCAGGCGAATCTGAACAGGTTTTCTTGCGAGTACAAATTCAGAGTGAAGATGAAGGGGACTATCTCCAAGTACAGGTGAAAGTGAATATTGTCTCGGCTCCCTCTAACGAGTTCACGTCGACCGTCACCGCACGCGTCTCAAATTATGATTATCTGATGCAACTGATTTTGGCTGAGCCACAAGGTGCTCCAGACTCAATGAGTGTCACACTACCTCCAGGTGGTCAGGCAAAAATCCCTCTACTCTTCAGCGATATCGGCACATCGCCATATGTGGAGCAAGCCATCTTTACAATCGAAGGAATGGATTCGACAATATCCACCAGCTTAACTTCGGATGCAGAAGAACTAGCCCCTGGTGTATTCACGCTACCTGATGATTCGGTTCTCTATTATGCGAACTTAACTCTCAGTGTAATGGGCGAAGATCAAAACCTCAATGGTGAGGCTGGAGTGGTCCGGGTTTGTGCTGCATCCATGCGCAACGCGGCCGTCCCTTCCTGTATTGACATCGTCGTATCGATTGCAACAGTACACGACATCGACGTAGATATCGAGGGTGGAGCAGTCCAAAATACGACACATCCCGGTTTCACCGATTTCCTAGTTACCGTAACGAACAGCGGGAACATCGCTGAACAAATCGAAATCACATCCACGGAAGGCTTGCGTGGTTGGACCATCGATATTGAACAGACAGATCTCTTGCTAGAGCCAGACGAATCAGAAACCATTCGTGTTCGGGTGAAGCCGCCTGTGCAAATGATGGTTGAAGACGAATTCGAGTTCACACTGATTGTCACCCCTGAGAGTGCACCTGTTGCAGCACAACCGGTTGACCTGACTGTAAAGGCCACTCTGGACGACAGTGTTTTCGGCTTTTCTTCAGAGACCTGGGACACCGTCACTTGGTCTATTTTAGGAGTTCTTGGTGTGATGATTTTGTTCACAATTTGGCGCAACCGTCGTCGTAGTATTGGACTCTGAGTCTCCCCTCTCGGCCGAAGTCTCGCTGGATATGCTTATGATGCCTCTTTGAGTCGAGAGAATCAAGGAACCCTACGGGTTCCCTTGAGGCTTCGCAATGTCCTCTGTTTCGGCAGCATACCTTTCACTGGCTTTGATGACCATTGTTGGTATTGGGTTTCCATTCGGCGGCTTCCTTCTTTCTCGATTTTTGAGGCCGATGCCTGACCCAAACGACCCGACAAAACTTCGCAGTTTTCTGCTCAAAGGTTACGAATCGGATCAATCATTGTATGTTCGTCGTTTGAGTACTTACGAATGTGGCGCTGACCCCGTTGGAGATGCGATGATTGACTTCCATTTCCAATATTATTGGTATGCGATCATTTTCCTTGTCTTCGATATTGCATTCATGTTCCTTGCATTTGGCGGGGTTGTCGCAATGAATGCTGACCACACAGCTGCTGTAGGGGCAAGCGGTGGAATTGAAGCAGCAACCGGGTCCTTGGTGACACTCTCAGCATTCTTGGGTCTCATGGGCCTTGGCGTTTGGTATGTATTCCGAAAGCGAGGGCGAATCTACATTTGAGGTGATTTTAATGGATGACGGACAGAATTACACAACGTTCAGCAGCCGTGGCCTCCTGGATATGATTGGAGATCTCAACGACAAAGCACTGGAAGCTTCTCGAATGAAGGATTTCATCGGCGTTCTTGGTGGCAGATTTTTGAATTGGGCTCAACGAAAGTCACTGTTCCCACTGCACTTGGGCATCAAGTGCTGTGCTCTTGAGATGGCGGCAGCAGGTGCACCTCGTTTTGATGCCGAAAGTTTCGGTGTCGTATTCAGAAGCAGCCCACGCCAATGTGATGTATTGTTGGTAAACGGTCCAATTTCAAAGAAATTCGCCGACCCAATCGTTCGGTTGTGGGAGCAGATGCCTGAACCAAAGTGGTGTATCGCAATGGGCGAATGTGCTATTTCAGGAGGGCCCTATTACCAGTCTTACAACATTCTCGAAGGGGTCGACACAGTCATCCCAGTCGATGTTTACATTCCAGGTTGCCCACCACGCCCAGAAGCCCTAATCGATGGCTTCGGGAAGTTGCGTGAGAAAATTATCCGCATCGGCGCAGTGCCGAGTGGGGAGACTGAAGCCCGTGGCGCACCGATTATCGTCGCTGATGACTGAGGAGATACTATGGGTAACGAAGTCAGTGCCAAACAGATTCTTTCTGCCGCGGAAGAAATCGTCAAGGACGTTGCAGATTTCGGTGATGCTGTCCAAGCTGAAGTCCGAAACCACACAGGCGGTCGCCGAAAGAATCCATACGTATTCATTGAAGTCGCTGCTAGCAAATGGCGTGAACTAGCCCTTTGGTTGAAGAAGAGTAAGAACGTCGATTACTGTTCGATGGTGACTGGAATCCACTGGCCGGAAAAAGCGGACGCAACCTGGCAGGTCGTCGTGCACCTATTGCGAACCGGTGTCGTAAATCCACCAGTCACCAACAAGCGAGTTCACGAGATTAAGGTGGACATTGATGGCCTAGCTGGCAATTCAGTTCCAATGGAATTCGAGATTTCAATGTCAATTCCCGACACTCGCGAACCCAGCGTTCCAAGCGTGGCAGACATTTGGGTTGGTGCTGATTGGAATGAAAAGGAAACATGGGATTTGGTCGGCATTAATTTCGATGGCCATGTTGGCATGCGACGCGTTCTGCTACCCCATGATTCTCCTACAGGATACCACCCACTCCAAAAGCAGCATAAGTTGCGTTACCATGATTTCAATGAAATGTATGATGACCCTCAGGGCTTTGGAAGAAAGCCCGAAGATTCTGGGAGGGTGAAGTAATGGCAGAAATGTGGATTTCAATGGGTCCTCAGCACCCGATGACACATGGTCTTTGGACACTCAAAGTGAAGATTGATGGTGAGACTGTAGTCGATACAGAACCAGATCTTGGTTACATCCATCGTGGCGTTGAGAAGATTTGTGAGGCTCGCGACTTCACTCAAATTACAACCTATTGTGACCGCCTTTGCTATGCCAGTGCAAACACCTGGTCACATGCTTACATCTACGCCGCCGAGGATCTTCTCGAGGTCGAAGTTCCCGAGCGTGCAGAATACATCCGAATGGTCGCTGTTGAATTACAGCGAATCGCCAGTCACCTGATGTGGTTGGGTGCTTACTGCCCGGACGTTGGAAACTTGACTGGTTTGGTTTGGTGTCTACGTGAGCGTGAGATGATGATGGACTTGCTACAGGAACTCGGCGGTTCCCGAATGCATTACAATTTCCCGCGTGTCGGCGGTGTCAAGCGCGATTTACCCATCGGTTTTGCACTTCGCTGCCGAGCGAAACTCAAACTATTCCTCGACCGTATCCAAGAATACGAAGCACTTCTCGATGAGAGCACAATTTTCCTTGTCCGAACACAAGGTGTTGGGTATGCAAAGGCTGAGGAGATGATCAACCACGGTGTCAGTGGACCAAACGTCCGGGCTGCAGGACACAACTACGATGTTCGCTGGGCACACCCTTACTCTGTTTACGATGAACTCGATTGGGAACCAGCAGTAGAACGTCCTTCGATTAAGGGAAGTGATTGCTACGACCGTTATCGTGTACGCGTAGAAGAAATGAGGCAAAGCGCCCTCATGATTCTCGATGGACTTGACAAGATTCCTGGTGGTGCTGACACCCACTACCAACCAGGTGACCCTGCAATCATTGGAAAAGCTCCAGCACGAGCGGCAGAAGGACAGACTGGATTCCATCACTTTGAGGATAGTCGAGGTGAATCCATGTTCTACCTTGCAGGTGGTGGTGAAGAGCGTGGTAAGCACCCCTACCGCGTCTCGATTCGAAGTCCGATGTTCATCACAATCCCCTATGCAAGCAAATGCATGATTGGTTACAAAATCGCAGATATCCCGGCGATTATGGGTTCATTTGACCCTTGTATTGGAGAAACGGATAGGTGAAATTCATGGCAACTGATGATGTTCTCTCCATTCGTGATTGGGTCCGTGTTGCAACGGATTTCATTTCACAAAACACGATTGGAATGTCTCGACACTGGGAATACTCCGACAGTGTATCCTACTTCTTGATGGAGTTCATCATGTGCGTCATGGTATTTGCTGGAATCATGTCCACACTACTGGTTCTTCTTTGGATGGAGCGCAAATTGTTGGGCCGATTCATGGATCGTCGTGGCGCTCGAACCTCTCTGCGAAGTCTGTGGGTGGGTGAGAATGGAGTCACCGCCGGTGAATGGTGGAAACAATTGCCATTTGGAACCGGCGTACCGGTTGGCATGCTCAATCAAATGCTCAATGAGTTTGCAGGAAACGATCACGAACTCGAGGCTGTAACCAGGGTCAAAAACCGCTCATATCATGGTATTTGGTGGCTTTTCCCCGGTTTCTTCCAGAACCTAGCTGATGGAATGAAGTTCCTCACCAAAGAACACATGGTCCCTGAGAAAGCAGACCGGTTCGTGTTTGAGATCGCACCTTTCCTGATTATTGCGACGACAGTGATGTGTTTCACATTCATACCATTGAGTCCCAATTTCTATTCCAATAATTCAGAAATGTCAATTCTGTTTTTGATGGCGGTATTCAGTGTTGCACCACTGGGCGTCTTCTTTGCAGGCTGGTCTTCGAACAACAAATACACTCTTCTTGGTGGGATTCGTTCTGCTGCCCAGTTGACAGCTTACGAGATTCCTCTACTGGTTACAGTCCTGAGCGTCGTCGTGTTGTCGGGTTCATTCAATCTAATCGAAGTCATTGAATTCCAAGCCGACAGTGGTGTATGGAATATCTTCCTCTTACCAATGGGTGCTGTTTTATTCATCGTGGTCATGGTTGCTGAAGTTGAAAGAATCCCCTTCGATATGCCAGAGGCTGAGGCGGAATTGGTCGAAGGTTGGTGGACTGAATACGGTGGTATGCGCTGGGGTCTAATGTTTGCAGCAGAGTATCTGCGCACATATGCTGCATGTTTGCTGTTCGCTCACTTCTACCTCGGTGGTTGGGAGGCCCCATTCGAAGACACCATTCCATTCATCGGATACCTACCCCACATCATCTGGGTGTTGCTCAAAGCGTGGTTCATTTTCATCTTCTTCGTATGGTTCCGGGCTGCACTACACCGTGTGCGTACAGATCAAATTCTCGAATTCGGATGGCGCTGGCTTTTGCCTTTGAGCGTAGTCAATCTCATCATGGCAATCGCTCTTCGCTTGTGGGTGTATGATGGAATCAACGGCGAGTGGCCGATTATTGTTCCAATCCTGATTACTTCAGTCAGCATTGCATTGTTCATCTTGCTATCGATTGATGAGGACCCAGAAGCGCTTGAAGCGCAAACGCGTCCATTCAGTGTACAGACCGTAGACGTGGCCAGTCCAGGCCAACACAGGGAGTGAGTAAAATGGCCTATCACAAGCACGCAACCCCGAATTTCCGCAACTTGATTGTCCGTCCAATGTGGATTACACTCAAGGCAGCTCTTCGAACATTCCCGATTATTGGTCGCTCGAAGTTCCTACAATCTCATGGTACAAGCAGCCCATATCACGGCCAAGAGACAAACATGCTTTCGGACATTGAGCGAGAGAAGTATACTGCGCAAGCTCATCCAGCGATTGGACAAAGATATGCTGCTGATCGCGAAACAACAGAACTGTTCCCTAACTTTGAACGCCCCGTGACGGTGATGTATCCTTACGAACGCCTTGAAGAAATGGAACCTTGGCTGTTTGTCCCAGGGAATTACAATGGCCGAATTGGTGTAATCTGGGAAACTTGCACAGCCTGTAAGGCCTGTGTCCGCATTTGTCCAAACGATTGCTTACACATGGAAACTGAAACCCGTGTCAACGTTCTAGACATGACCGAAGAAGGTGATGAAAATCATGGATTCGGAGTCGAACTTGAAGTCGGTGGAATGGCTGCACGCCGTATCGAAGGTAGTGAAGAAGCCGCAGCGGACTTCCAACTTTCTACAGCCCACGAAGCGCCACCTGAAGAATATGAATTTGGCGAAGTTATCGATCTAGCAGGGGACACCATCAGTGTCCGTTGGAATGCATCTGGGACGATTGAGGATGTCGCCTCAAGCGAATTGGTCGGTGCAGAGGTGGATATCGTCTCTGGCCGGATTGACATTGGTCGCTGTATGTTCTGCGGTTTGTGCATGGAATCCTGTCCATTCAATTCGTTCTTCATGACCAATGAATACGATGGCATGTCCGGATTTACAAGAGAAGATCTGTGGTTTGAAGCAGACCGAACTCGAGTCTTGCCTGTGCAACACGCCGAAGCAGTCGACATTGAGTTGGCAAAGCGTGCAGACCAGGCCCGTAAGAAGGCAGAGAAAGCCGCTGCAAAGGCAGCAAAATCGGAGGCTTGAGCATGGAATTACCCGGACTGATCATGGACCCCATTGGGGATATTTTCGGATCGGTTGAGGGTATTTCCTTTGGAATTTTGTCCGTGATTGCAATCGGTGGTGCTTTGGGAACGGTTTACTCAAAGCGTGTTGCCCATTCGATGTTGGCTCTAATCATGTGCTTCTTTGCGGTTGCAGGTGTATTTTTGATGGCCAATGCTGAGATGCTGGCTGCGATTCAGATTCTAGTATACTTGGGCAGCGTCATGCTGGTGTTTGCCTTTGGTGTGATGTTGTCACGTCGACAAATCATGGAGGAGGATTTCGAATGAGACTCATTAGTACATTTGCGCGTCTCGGGATTGTCGGTTTGCTCGGCATCCTACTCGCTGTGATGATGGATCCTGCAAACTGGACTCCAGTCACTGGATCAGACAGCATGACTACCCTAGAATTTGCAACAGCGGTTCTCGATGACTGGGCGTTTATGCTCATCATCCTTGGCGCACTTTTGACCATGGCCATGGCTGGGGCCGCTTACTTGGTTCGAGATGAACGTAAAATCAACCTCATGTGGGAACTTCACGGAGGTGAAGAAGAATGATTGAACCCAGTTGGATTGCTGGTTTGGGCGCCATCCTCTTTTGCGTAGGATTGATCGGTGTCTTTACACGCAAGAATGCCATTATCGTATTGATGTGCATTGAAATCATGCTCAATGCAGTCAATCTCAACTTTGTTGCAGGTGCCGCCCACTGGGAGAATATCGATGGTTGGGTTTACACCTCGGTTGCAATTGCAATCGCTGCCGCTGAAGTGGCCGTTGGTTTGGCCATATTCTTGGCACTATACAGTCAAAGGAATACGATTTCATTGGATGAGGTTACGCTGCTAAAGCACTGAGGAGGTGAGATGAATGGGTGAACATAGTAAAGCAGAATGGAATCTCTTGCTGCCAGTTCTGGCCATGGTTTCTTTCCCAGGAATTCGTATGGCCATGGGTTTTGACGCAATTGAAAGCGCCTTCCTAATCGCAGTCGTCCCCCTTGCAATCTTCCCCGCGATTCTAATCTTGGGCCAGATCTACAAAGGTGAAGATTGGTGGAAAAATCAACTCAAAGAGGGTGGGATTGTTGCCCTTGCTGGTTTGACAATCACATTGTCACTGACTGTTTGGTTACTCGTCGAATTCCTAGTGCACCATGCAGAGTTCGGAGCACAGGGCACTATTTTCGATTGGATTCAATTCGAAGTCTTTGAGAGTGAAGCACTCGTCGGTACTTCGACATTGAGTTTCGGCCTTTGGATTGACAGTGTATCTCTAATGGTTCTCTTCGTCGCAGCCTTCCTCTGCTTCCTCATCTGTTGGTTTGCAATCGGTTACATGACAACCGATCCAATCAATGAAGATCGAAATCATCGATTTTTCGCTGAATTTATTCTATTCAGCATGGGTATGTTCGGGATGGTCCTTGCCGACAGCTTCCTTTGGCTATTCATATTCTGGGAAATCATGGGTCTATGTTCGTATTTGTTGATTGGTTTCTACTGGGAGAAGCCCAGTGCTGCTGCTGCTGCCAAGAAAGCATTCCTCACCACACGTGTGGGTGACGTATTCCTCATGGTCGGCCTCTTCATGCTGTATGATTTGTATCACAGTCTTGAATTCGCAGTCATCTTTGGAGACCCCACAATGGGTGGAACCATCCAAGGTGCTGACCTCCAATGGCCCCTTGTTCTGATGTTCATTGGTTGTGTTGGAAAGTCAGCCCAGTTCCCACTGCACGTTTGGTTGCCAGATGCAATGGAAGGTCCAACCCCAGTATCCGCTCTTATTCACGCTGCAACAATGGTCAATGCTGGCCTGTATCTTGTGGCTCGAATGTTCCCAATTTTCAGCGAGGCCTCGTTTGAAGGTGCATTGTCTGATGTAGCAATGCTCATCGCATGGATTGGTGGAATCACCGCATTTATGGCCGCACTCATCGCGTTTGTAGCCAACGATATCAAACGTGTATTAGCCTATTCAACCATGAGCCAATTGGCCTATATTTTCACAGGATTAGGTGTTGCTTGTTGGTTTGCAAACGAAGGCTATGACAAGTATGCAATTGTTGCCTTTGGTGCAGCTCTGTTCCACTTGTTCAATCACGCGATGGCCAAAGGGATGCTCTTCATGGCTTCCGGTTCGGTCATCCATGAAATGCACCACGCGCACGATCATGCACACTTGTATGACGACGATGGAGATCACCACGATTTCGATCCGCAAGACATGCGAAACATGGGTGGATTGGCGAGTAAGATGCCGGTCACCAGCCTCGCCATGATGCTCGGCTCAATGTCGATTATTGGGATACCACTAATCGGCGGATTCTGGTCAAAGGAAGGCATTGTTGCTCAGGCATGGAATGTTTACGCGAAAGGTGGTGAAATGATTCTCTTCCCAGCCATTTTGGTGCTTGCAACCGCGGGCATGACTGGATTTTACATGTCAAGAATGTGGTTCATGACCTTCGCAGGCAAGCCAAAGAGCGATGTTGTCAACCACGTGCATGAAGATACGCAGTGGATCAAAACACCTCTAGTGACTCTTTCGATTGTCACAGCCTTCAGCGGTTTCATCTTAGCTTGTGGTCACTTTGTCTACTGGTTAGCCGATCCTGGACATTCTCATTTCATGACAGGTTTGATTGAACACCCAATCGATGCAATTCTGTACGAACTAGAGCATGCGTTCCTACCTGAAGACAACTTACTGAAGGTTGTAGGATGGACTGCGATTCTTCTTTCAGCAGGTGTGGGCCCATTCATTGCGGCTCGAATGCATGGTGGTCACCTCGCAGAAGGAGAGGAAGTATCTCGCCTCACATCATGGTTGATCAGTTATTCTGGCAGTGTTGGTCATACGGATATCGGTGAACTCTCAGAAGGAGGCTTGGCCACAGCTTTGCACAATCGTCTCTACATTGATGATGCCTACGAATGGGTCATTTCCAAGACGCTCATACCATTGGCGAATATCTGTGCATGGATCGATAAGAATTGGATTGATGGAGTCATCAAGGGAATTGAATCCGGTAGTCAATCAACCAGTACTTGGTTGCGTCAATTCACGACGGGTCGAGCCAGCGACTACCTGCTGATGGCCGCAGTAGGCATGTTGGTCATCGTTGGCATTCTATGGGGGGTGCTTTGAGTGGAAATTACAGAATTCATTACCTTGTTAGGAAATCCTCTGACCGTCCTGACCTTGTTGCCGATTACAGGTGCTCTGTTACTCATGCTCGTTCATTGGTTGGGCAATGATGAGAGACGCGAAATGTTGGCAAATCCGATTCGTTATACCAATCTTGGAATCGCCTTGCTAATGTTTGTCTTGGCCACCCTCATCGGCCTTGAAGAAAAATTCGGCATGGCCTGGGGTGAATATCTCTACCAAAATTGCGAAGTGGGAGCAGTAAGTACAGGTTCATGCACTCTGATTAGCAGTATCGGAGTCTCATGGCACGTCGGAATTGATGCGCTTTCATATCCGATGGTTTGGCTTACAACCCTCTTGATTCCAATTACCATGATTGTAGAATGGGATGCCAAGAAGGGCGCCTATTTCCACAGCCTCATTTTGATGATGGAGGGTGCACTGATTGGAGTCTTTGTCAGTCTTGATTTGTTTGTCTTCTACGTCTTTTGGGAATTGACATTGATTCCGATGTTCTTCTTGATCTTGATGTGGGGTGGCGAAGACCGGAGATATGCGGCTCAGAAGTTCTTCATCTACACATTTGCAGCCAGTGTCTTCATGCTCGCTGGTATCCTCGTGATGTACTTCAACAATGATGCAAGTTGGGTTGGAAACATTACAGGGAAATCATTCGATTTCGTCTTGATGGATACCAGTACGAATTTCATCGCCACTGAGGGATTGCGTAGTGTTGTATTCCTACTCATGCTAATTGGGTTTGCAACAAAGATGCCAAGCGTACCCGTTCACACCTGGCTTCCCGACGCCCACGTCCAGGCCCCGACAGCTGGTTCAATGCTACTGGCGGGTGTCATGTTGAAGATGGGTGCCTACGGATTCCTTCGATTGGGTGTCACACTCTTCCCTGACCAAGTGATTGAATTCCAAACATTGCTCATCGTACTGGGAATGATTAGTCTGGTCTATGGTGCGATCGTCTGCCTTGGACAGATGAACCTCAAGCGTATGGTCGCATATTCATCGGTCAGTCACATGGGCCTGATTTTCCTCGGCGTTGCAACGCTACAACCTCTTGGAATCGCTGGCGCGATCTTCATGATGTTCGCCCACGGAATCATCAGTCCGCTTCTATTCGCAGTGTGTGGTTCCTTCAAGCACCACTATCACACATTGGAAATCGACTCAATGCGAGGACTTGCGCACCACAGCCCGTGGATGAGTGCACACATGATGGTCGGTTGGATGGGCAGCCTAGGATTGCCTTTGATGGCAGGCTTCGTCGCTGAAGTTGCCATCCTCATCGCTTTCTACATGGCCTTCGGTTGGTGGGTTCTACTGCCTGCGGTCACACTCATTGTGACGGCAACATACTACCTTTGGAGTATGCAGCGAACCATCTTCGAAGGCAGTGGAGAGGCCCAGCTGCCTCCGACCATGCATGGGGATGAACCCCGGGATATCACATGGCATGAGAATACTGGAATGCTCATCCTTGGTGTTCTCGCAGTTGTCTACGGAATTTATCCAGACTTCTTCGGTATGTTTGAGATGATGTCAGATTGGGCTACACTCTTGGTAGAGAATGCCATTTTCCCACCGGAGGTGAACCCATGAATCTAGGCGCGCTGTTTAGCAGTACGGATATGGCCAGTACGCTCATTCCAGAAACGATTCTTCTTTTCGGTATCATTGCAATGATCATTGTGCCCAACCTTGGCAATGCAACATTCCGTTTGCCAATTCCTGGAAAGGCTTGGAGAATTCCTTACTTTGTCGGCGGAAAGAGATTTTCTTTCACCAGCGACCCACGCCTTCCTTCTGCAATTGCCGCGTTCACACTCTTTGCCTCGTTCATCACGGCTCTCTTGAGTCAGATGGGTGAAATTGGTGTGGCCGATTCGTGTATCGCGATGAGAGATGGCGTCGCTAGAGCCGGTCCTGAATGGTGTTCAGGTGGGTCTGTCATTCTGGAAGTCAATGCATTTAGCCGATTGATGGAGATGATTTTCACCGCAGCACTACTCCTTGCAGTAATTGCCAATTGGGATCGTCTACCTGCAACCCCTCATCATCGCATCCCACTGAAGACACAGCGTGATGAAGTGGTTGAGAATCGACGCTTGCACCGCCTTCTCAACAACCGTCGACAAGTCGATTTTGCTCTACTTGTTCTCATGGTCGCACTTGGAATGTCAACAGTTGCCCTTTCCGCAAATCTGTTCATGTTGTTTGTAGGGTTGGAATTGGCCAGTATGGCATCCTATGTTCTGGTTGCATTCAACAAGGAAACAAAAGTAGGTCCTGAAGCTGGTGTCAAGTATTTCATCGTCGGCAGCGTTGCCAGCGCAATCGGCCTCTACGGCATGTCGATGCTATACATCTGGAATGGAGACTTGTCAATCGCCAGTTTGCACAGCGCATGGACTACGGGTCCGAACGGAATGGCCATCATTGGTTTGGGCATGATGTTGGTCGCCTTCGGCTTCAAGGTCAGTGCAGTCCCCTTCCACTTCGCTGCACCAGATGCTTATTCTGGTGCGAGTGGTCCCGTTGCAGGCGTTCTATCTACCGCCAGTAAGGCGATGGGTTTTGTCGCATTAATGCGGGTTCTAATCGGTATCACATTGGTTGATGATGGCAGTGAATGGACTCTACTAATCGGAGTGATTGCTGCGATCACAATGACATGGGGTAACATCGCTGCACTGGGTAGCCACAACCCAAAGCGAATGCTCGCATATTCCAGTGTCGCTCATGCAGGATACATCTTGGCAGGTATTGCAGCCATTGGAGCACTCGGACCAGGTGAAGGAAGTGAGTTGATTGCAACTGCAATCATCTTCCACCTTGCAGTTTTGGTTACTTTCAAACTTGGAGCATTCCTTGTCATCGCATTGCTAGAATGCGAAGGCCGTGGGCATGAATTGGAACATTACCATGGTCTTGCACGTCGCGATCCATTGATTGCCATCTCGATGATGGTCTTCATGTTCGCTCTTGCCGGTGTTCCACCGTTGTCCGGTTTCCTCTCGAAGTTGATGATGGTAAGTGGCATCATCTCCAGTACGGTTGGCGATGTTTCAGGCTCCAGTCTCTCGGATGCTATGGGGTCGATGTCGTGGGTCTTCTGGCTCGCCATTCTAATTTTCATTAACAGTGCAATTTCATTGTTCTATTATCTACGAATTTGTGTGGTCATGTTCTATGATGATACGGACCGTCACTTGCGCCTTTCGCGAGCACCTATGATTCGTATTGCCATCATGCTCTGCACCATGGGTGCTGTTGTACTAGGCTTCGGGGTCTTGGCAGATGTTCTTGCTTCGGCGGCTCACGATGCTGCTATGGCTCTGTTTGGTTGAACCAATACCTTCCAATGGAACCCCTCTTTCACGCCTCCGTGTTTATGTAGGGTGGTCGATTCGGCGCCTTTGTTACCATGGGAAGACGTCGTGAGGAAACAGTCGATGAAGAACTTCTAGCCCAGCTAGAAGGTGATTCCAGCGACAAAATCAGAGTTGCCCTTCCGAACGAACGAATCAATGAGATGTTTGCCATCGCAGACCAAATATTAGGCGGCCGTAGGGTTCGCGTTGTCTGTGCAGATGGTGAGACACGATTGGCACGAATCCCGGGGAAAATGCGTCGCCGGCAGTGGGTCCGTGAAGGAGATTTGATCGTCATTCAGCCATGGGATTTCCAAGATGCCAAAGCCGACGTCAAAAAGCGCTACTCAAAGACTCAATCACTCTATCTTTCGAGAAAAGGAGTCTTGCCCGAAATTGTAGATGTATTTGGAACTGGAACCGAAACATGGGAAGAACTTGACGACTCAGGAATTTTCGCTTCCTCCTCACAAAATCAGTCCGCTGTAGAAGAAGTGGAAGATGTGGTTGAAGAAGAGGAAGTCGCAGAAGAGGAAACTGTTGTTGAAGAATCGGCCCCTGCACCCGCTGCCGAACCAGAGCCATTCGATGATGTGTCTGATGATGACATCGACAGCCTGTTTGGGCCTGCTTAGGAGGTGAAAGCATCGCACGACGCCGCAAGGCTCGTCGCGAAGGCGATTCTAGGGATTGGACTGAATTGGGCGAATCATCCAATGTTGATTTGGATTCTGAACCAACTGAAAACGAGTTGTCCCTCGAAGCAGAAAATATTGCACTCGCTGAAGAAAAATGGAATGCAGAAGAAGATGAATTACACCTGCACTCGGAAATGGACAAGAAACAGGATTCTTGGTCATGGATGAAAGAAAAAAAATATTCTGCAATGTTCAAAGAAATTGAACACAAATTGCAAGGGGTTCTGGGAACTGGGAAATTTGAATGGGTCGATCGTCGAGTATTCGACCAAGTATTCGATCAACGGACATTACTTGCTGTTTACAAATTGATGCAACAAGGCCATATCGACACCTTAGATTGGCCAATTGCTCGAGGCAAGGAAGCGCACGTATTCCATGCTACAACCCCAAACGGAGTTGCTGCTGTGAAGATTTTTCACACAAGTAATGCAGTATTCAAGGGACTTATGCAGTATATCGAAGGTGATCCCCGATTCGGGGGCTTGCGTCGTCGCCACCATGAGTTGGTCAATATCTGGGTTCGTAAAGAGCATCGAAATATGATGCGCATGTCGAAACATGGGTTGCGTGTTCCAGAGCCACATGCACTCTTCCGCAACGTGTTGGTCATGGATTATCTTGGGGATTCGGAAGGCCCAAGTCCGAGACTTCGAGACGTTGAAGTTGAAGACCCAGGGCCTGTTTTTGATGAACTACTCAATTGGCTTCGAATTTGTTGGCATGAAGCAGATTTGGTTCATGCAGACTTTAGTGAATACAATATTTTGTGGCATCAAGGTGAACCACGAATCATCGACGTCGGCCAATCGGTCACCAAAGCACACCCGAGTGCAGAGGAATTCTTGGTTAGAGATGTCACACGTCTTGTAGAATGGGCTCAGCGTCAAGGTGTTGAAGTCGATTTAGCAGAGTCAATGGCCAATGTGTTATACTGATCATTCTTCTCCAAATACAATGGATTCATCTTCTGCAAGTTCCATCATATCTTCCACAGCGTGAGTATCATCGGGATCGACTTGTGCCTCTTTGTAACGTCGTTCTCTCCTACGCCTTGCAGCATCGAGTCCAGGTACTAGAGCATCAAATCGACCTCCGTCGTCCGGTGCATCAATTGATTCAAGGTTACGTGAGGCCATTCGCCTTTTTCTCCGCTCAGTCTCTAGATGTTTTAGAACGGATGAATGCTCAGCACCTTGCAACAATCTTTCAACTGCTTGACTGGCAAGTGGTAGCGCTTCTTCATCGCCGATGATCACTACGGTTGAACCATAAATCACAATCTCGGCACCAGAGTGTTCCTCAATCAATTCCCGTATGCGTCCATTCCGTCCAATCAATCGACTTCGAATCCGTCTCTGTTGATTTGCATTTTTTCCTACATACTCACGCATGTCGTGAAGGATTAGGTGTTGATCGTCGTTGAGTAACTGTAGAGCTCTAGATGGATTCATACCACGTCCAATGGCTCGAATAACATCTGGAAATTTCATGCGGAGAATTGGATCAAAATCTTCATTCCAAACAACAGAAACATCACCACTAGAAGAATCGATGTGTAGTTTCGAATTGGTCGCTTCTTCCAATGCGCGCCGAGTCGCACCCTTGCGACCGATGAGCACCGCGATGCGGTCCTGCGGGATTCGAGCCAAGCCCTCCATTGGCCCCGCGACCGTGGCCTCCTCTTTCAAGACGCCGCTTCAGGTCGATTGACCACACGGCTCACAAATAACCCTGCAAGAAGCAAGAGAATCAAGTTCGGAACAAAACCACTGACAGAACCGACAACTTTTGGGTCTGCGGCTCCAATGAGGAGAAATTCCTCGTTATTTCCTTCATCACGCTCTGAAATTGAATCATCGGGATCGACGATTACTCTGAGGTCAAATTCGCCTGCAGAGAGCAGGGTGATGTTCACAGAAATACTCTCTTGTTGGTCAATGAAACTATTTGCTGGAATCACCATCGAATACAATGTGGTCCATTGGGTCAATGAATCTCGACTTGCCGGTGCACTCTCGACTCTCACAACCACACTACCTGAATAGAATTCATTGGTTTCAATCGATGCTTCAAGGAGAACCGGATCTGCAGAACCAGCTCTGACAACCAATCGGTTGAGGGAGGCTTCGGAAATTGAGAAATCAAGACCGGGTAAGATAAGGAAATGGGATGCAGGTGTAGTCACAGTATTGCCAGCATCATCGACAAGTGTAGCACGAAGGGAGAGGTATTGACCCGCCCTTGTCGACCAATCAATGGCGGCGGATAGGTGATTTGAGGTCCCTGAACCCACGCTGAGCCAATCCGATGAGATGTCGGGTGTAATACCTGCTCCATTGGAATCAAAACCGTATTCGAGACTACATGAAGCGACGTCGATACCGGAATGGGCATCTGTTGCGTCCACCGTTACTGCCACCTGGCCTGACAATGAATCTGTGAGTTCTGGAAGAATCCATCCGCCGGCAACAGGAGCAGTTCTGTCTGCCATGATTGTCACATTGTGCGCCTCGCCAATGTTTCCAACACGATCTACAGCTCGGAATTGAATGGTCCGAACGCCTTCCTCAAGTGTCATCGAACCAAAACCAGCCGCTCCGATGTCGGACCATTCTGCAGTACTATCGCGCACATGATATGTAGCGATTCCAGAACCGCCATTGTCACTCGCTCCACTGGATAAATCATTGAAAATCAAGGTGGTAGCGGAAGTCCAAGTTCCAGCAGTAACTGAAAGTGAAGGCGTGCCAACATCCGGTCCACTACGATCGATTCCAATGTGGATTGAGGTTTGGGCAGAGTTCCCTCCCTCATCAAAAACAGACAGGATGGGGGTCCAAACGCCTTCTGAAAGGTCACCAGGCGACCATGCCCACGTATTCAGTAGTGTACCAGGGCCATCTTGAGCCGGGGTACCTGAACCGGGCACACCGGTCAATGTCGCATGTGATAGATGGGAATCGGAACCAGTCCAATCGAAGTTAATGGTATCAGATGGGTTGGATGTAAACCATGCGCGATTAATTGTTGAAGAGCCATCACCAACCTCCGCTCCCGAAGTTGTCAATGTAAGGCTCGTAGGTGCAGTATTATCAATCGTGAACGTTGGACTGAGGATCCAACCCGTTGTCGTTGAATTCGCGAACGTCCCTTCGATCCTCAACTGATAATCTCCATCGGTTTGCACGCTGGTGTCCCATGGAGTCAACCATGGGGCTGACGTAATGTTGGCAATCGGTGACCATGCTGAACCATCGGACACCTCCACGTTGATGTAATCCATACTGACAACATTCGTTGCACGAACCGTGTATGTACCGGATAGAATTTGACCAGCCCCTGGTCCTCCACTGAAGTCTAAATCATCACTTCTACCCGAGGATGCACTGACTGCAATCCATGCACCGTGGGGTACGAGACACAGTAGAATCACCACGGATGTGGCAAGAATGAATCGGCGAGATAGCATCGGCACCAATCCTCCCACAATATGCACCGTCCTTCAAGGCTTTCCAATGGGACTCGTAACGTTGGCACTTGCTGGGGGTCTTTGGGTGCTTTCGGGAAGCAGGTTTGAAGTGCCTCGCCTGCTCTCCTAAACCCATGGAGAGGACACCACTGGCACAAATCTTGTGCGCCCTACTCTTCTTAGCACCCATATTGGCGATTTCTAGCCCTGTTAGTGCTGAATTATCGGGGAATGTTGCTTTCAGTACGGATGGCCTTTCAATGAGTCCTTCAACCGCGGTTGAAGGAGGGGATGTGACATTCACTCTTTCTCTACAAAATGTGGCGAATACCATCGCTGAAAATGTAGTTGTAGAATTTCACAAAAATGAGTTTGAAATGGGCAACCCAGCATCATTACAAATTGTAGATGTCAATGCTAGTTCGTTCAATGATGTTGATTTTGTTTGGTCAAATATCGCGTGGGGTGATGGTGAGCAGACACTGATTATTCGAGTCAATCACAATGATGATCCAAAAATCATCTCTCATGATTTCGATGTCGACGGACTTGCCAACTTGCGATTCTCACACTTTGAACTGTCACCTGCATCAGGTGCGCACGAGGGTGACCCAATTCAAATCCAAATCGAGGTCGAAAATGCAGGACATGCCGATGCTCCAGCCAGCCATCTGGAATTGACAGTCGCTGGGAGTGCGAACCTACTGAGCGTCTCCGCCCTACAAGCGGGCGACAGTGTTTGGATGAATCAATCCGCCACAGCTCCAGCGGCAGGGACATACGATGTATTCGGTATCGTCAATGCTGATAGCGGTGACAATATTGTGGAATCAACCACTGCTGACAATTCAGAATCACGTTCCTTGATTGTAGATACATTACCTGATTATCGGCATGCAGATGGCCCAACCGTTACCGCTTCAACAGGTTTAGCAGGTCCTTGGACGGTCAGTGGAACCATTGCACGAGATGGTGGGGATGGAACGTCAAACGCCCCACTTGAGATTCGAATACAGGATGGAATCACCCTCGAAGTCGTCAATTTGCAATTCACTGATGTAGATGCATTCGCTGAATATTCAGCCACGATTACATCGGGGGATTTGACAGACACAACCCCCGGTGATGTCCACATCGATTTGGAAATCGATCCGACGTTGAGTACTCCTCAGTCGAATTCATTCAACAATTTAGAATCAACAACTTTGACCATTTATCAAGAACCGAATGTGGTTGTTACAGGCGCATCTCCAGCAACCCCAACCACCGTACCAGGCAACATGGTCACATTCACAGTGACCTTGCAGAATGTTGGGATGGTGGATACCAAAGGCGTGTTATCAGCAACATTTGATGGCCAACCACTAACTCCTCAGAACATCACAATTCTTTCATCTAATACAGGGAACGAGGGGCAGTATAGCGCAACCTTCACCGCGTTTGCAGAAGGTTTGACACGAGACATACCTTTTGAGGCAAGTTGGGTCAAAACATCTGGTTTTTATGATCGATTAGAGACGGATAATACCGTCACAAGTTCCGTTCGTTTGATATCGAATCTGCAGTTGCAGTTCCTCCTCAATACAGAAGGGTGGACGCCAACGCCTCCATTGTATGCTGGTTACAGTTATCTTTACTCCATCGATGTGCAGGCCCAAAGTGGGGCTGGAGACGAAACATTCGATTGTGTCGACCGTTCTACAGGTACCATCTTAGATACAACACAAGTATTGGAATTCAGTACTGAGGGACAACAAACAATCATCTGTGAGATCACACCAAATCAACCAGGGCAAATCGAACTTGCAATTACACCCCATGGCTCAAGTATACAGACACCTCATGCCAAGGTCTGGTCAGTAGAACAGCATGGTGATGTCGAAATTTCGGAAGGTAGCGATTCAT
The DNA here is from genome assembly GCA_949538655.1 of Marine Group II euryarchaeote MED-G33. Taxonomy (GTDB): domain Archaea; phylum Thermoplasmatota; class Poseidoniia; order Poseidoniales; family Thalassarchaeaceae; genus MGIIb-P. Next base: position 26,717 of record CATISE010000168.1, read on the forward strand.
CGTCAATCATTCTGTTTGCAATCGCAGGTCTGATTGCATTGGGTGCATTAGTCGGCGCCGTTGTTCTCACACGACGTGGATTGGCAGATGCAGATCG
>CATISE010000169.1 GCA_949538655.1 Marine Group II euryarchaeote MED-G33
ATTGGTTTCCGACAATGAGAAGGGTGAAGACGAAACATTCGAAGATGTGGATTGGGAGTGATATTATGGAAAGCATTACACAATTAAGTAAAACCGACAGCAGCAAACAACGAGGGACACTTATGCAGAGCAGAGCAATCCTACTGATGGCCATCATGGTCTTGGCGTCATTATCGCCATTGGCAGCAACCGAATTAGATGCGAGCGTTGATTCAGACGACACGTCTGGACGAACAGGAACCATATCTCACATCCAATATTTCGGAACATGGACAGGACAGAATGCATTGGTAAACCAGACAGCAGCCACTCCAATCAGCCCAATGACAATTCCATTGAGCGCCACTCCTGACGGTTATTCAATTTCGAGTGACACTGTTGTTCCGCCAGGAACCAATTCGCAAGATTGGTGGACGATGAACGATGTCTCATTTACAGACATAGGATCGGGAGCTAACAATCCAATCTACCTCAACGGTAACACAAATTGGATCCCTCAAGGTAAGGCGTATGGCGCCGTCGAATTGGGTGGCTCTTCGGGCGATTATATCAATTCAACATCTTGTGCGTACCACACCGCCGCACAGGGGAACGGACAAGGTATTGCTGGTTGGTTTAAGCCCACCTCTCTCGGTGGTCAATTGTTCAGCCGAACATTTGATCGAACCGATAGTCACGGAGGGTTTGATGGCCTCAACCTAAGCATTACTGAAGACGGCTATATTCAAGCAAAGATGTACTGGGCAAGTCAAAATGAAACAGACACAGCTATGGGTTGGACGTTCAACGTTACCACAGCAAATATGCAGACACCTATTGAAGAAGGGGAGTGGAATTTCATCACCGTGCAGTATTGGAGACACAGCTGGAACTTCTTGATGAGGGTATACGTAGACAACGGAACAAGCACCAGTCTTAGCAATCAGGTCTACAGCTCTGGATCCTCGTTAACACCTTCCACCTCTCATATGATGACATGGGGTAACTCCGAATGCCGATTTGGACAAGGGTTTGACGGGGCAATCGATGAGTTACGCGTTTTCAGCAACATGGCTCCATGGAGCAATGACCAAGCCTATTCAGACTGGAAGACTGCAGGCCCAACCCCTCTTCCAACCGGACTATCCTTCGATCATGATACAGGAGTAATTGATGGCACCCCTCAAATCCCATGGGCTCCAACCGATTACAACATATCAGTCATGTCAGGGGATAGTAGTGTATACACAACCTTGACACTCGAGGTCGTCGAACCGGATCTACCTTCGATTACATATGGTTCCAACGACAACTTCTACCTCACTACTGGGGACGAGGAATCAATCTCACCACCACCAAACATGGGTGGAAGCGATGCCTTCTGGACATTGACAGCAGGACACCCAAATTACACGGGCCAAGTGGACGTCGATGCATCGACAACATGTGCATTGGATGATGAAGGGAAATTGTATTGCTGGGGTAAGAACGAAGATGCGAAACTTTTGGATTCAACCAAAGGGAAGAACTACTGGGTCACAAATCCCACTTTGCATCCCGATGCAGATGCTGCAAATTTGAGATTCACCAAAATCTCTGCAGAAAACAATGGACTATGTGGTATCCTTACCAATGGAACGTTATGGTGCTGGGGCGATGATAATGGAAATGGTTGGCTTGGACTAGGGTCGGACACCTATTATCAAAGTCCAGAACAAGTGTTGTTTGATCCTGAATTGAATCCTTATGCGAGTACAGGCGTAACTCAAGGCTCCTACTCCACCACTGGTTGTGCAGATATCAATCCATCATCAGGGTACGGTTTTGAATCGTTTGAGAACACATCCAACGTCGCATGGGAAGAGAACATTATTGATGGTTCAGGTAATCCAACAGGAAGTGATGGCAACTGGTCTTACACCAACACCAGTGTACACTCAAACCTGAACACTTTGCATGGTGATTATGTCTTAGGTTCAGCCTCAAGTAACCAGGGATCATGGGATTCAGAGGCTTCACACACAATTATCCAAAATGAAGAATCTCTAATCGAGATGAATATTACAACATCTTCGGGACTGCTCAGCTTTTGCACAATGCTTTCAGCAGATTACTACTCGTATGATTATATCTACATCTATCTTGATGGCACTCAGATCCATTACCGACAGTCAGCATACACAAGCTATGAACGTAGCAACTACTGGAAATCGATTTCCATACCTGTAACATCTGGCGACCATCAACTGGTTATCAAGTATGACAAGAATTCCCCCACTTCAACAAATTATGGCTTTGATCGAGTATTCATTGACGCACTAAAGTGGCCATTGCCAACACCGGCAGTCAATTGGACAGAACCCACAGTTACCGATTTTGCGTGGAACCACGACACGGCTTGTGCCATTGCAGACTCAGATGTATACTGCTGGGGAGAGAACGGGCACGGTCAATTGGGGAATGGCGACACCACTGATCGCCTCCGACCCACAAAGGTCTCAACACCTGCTGGCGCCTCATTCTCAGCTGTTGACGTCGGGGCAGCCCATACATGCGCCCTGACCGATACAGGAACCGTTTGGTGCTGGGGATACAATGGCTACTACCAATTGGGCCTCTCAAATAGCACGGATCAATCCATACCTACGCAGGTGGATTTCGGTACGAACTTGACAGTCTCAAGTATCGATTTGGGGCCGAACAGCGTATGTGCGATCGGCACCAACACAGACACCACAACTGAGCAATTGTGGTGCTGGGGTCAGAACAACAATCTCCAAACCAAAGTTGGCACATCCACTTCTAACGTATGGGCAACAGACGGATTGGTTTACGAATCAGCCTCAACAGGTTCTGTTCCAGAGCACGTGGAGACCGACAACGCCCAAACCTGCACACTGTTCAGCAATTCGACAGTACAGTGCATGGGACTGCAATACATAACAGAAAGCGGTGGGACCAGTTCAGATCGGACTTGGGCAATGGATGAGTTTAGCGACGTCACATCTCTATCAGCAGGAGACTCAAATTCCCACGGAATGTGTGTGATGGTTGAGAACAACAAGGCACTATTCTGTTGGGGTAAGAACGACAAGCACCAAATGGCTCGAGGATATACTAGCACGATTGCTACGCCAGATGCCGTATTCGGCCTCATTGCAGGTCGTGACAATGCGGTTCTCGCCCCTGGTCTAACATTCAACAATTCGAATGGAATGATTACCGGTACACCCACAACAGAAAACCAAGATCCTGTGGAATTGAATATCTATGCTTGCAACGGTCGTGGTTGCGATTCAACTTTGTTCAATTATTCGATTTGGGATCGCCCAGAAGTAGGTCTCATCAACATTGAGAGCGATTATCTTGATCTTTCAGTATCACCTGCTGAGATTTACAAGGGCCGACCAGTCAACCTCAGCATCGATGTTACGAGCGACCGGTCAATCTCGAATTACACATGGTACAGTGAGCACATCAACGGTCTGAGTTATTCAGACATGTTCCCGAACTCACCATCGATAGTTACCGATCAATTACCGGTCGGTCTGCAAGTGATATTCTTCTCTGCAACCGATGACATCGGCGGCACATCAACTTCAGCAGATGGTTGGGTAATCGTCGAAGTATTGGAGTCGGATGATGACAATGATCAGGTCCCTGTATGGAATGACCTCTGTCCCCTTGAGAACGCTCTAGGCTATGATGACTATACTGGAAACGGATCATCGACACCAGTCTCAGATGGCTGTATCGATAATCGAGATGATGACCCATATTACGATCCCGATGATTCCTGTCCTAATGAGTACGCCGCGGCAGAATACGATTTGTATATTGGCGAAGGAGACAGTGGAAACGCAGGAGCAGATGGTTGTATTGACGACACAGATCGCGACACCATCCTCGAGAATGTGGATGTGTGTCTAGATACACCATTCGCTGAGCGCTTCTATGTCAACCCAGACGGTTGCGGACCATCGGAGAGAGACACAGATGGGGACGGCTACAAGGACAACGTGGATTCCTGTCCAGGAACTCCGATGGGAGAATCCGTTGATGAGTTTGGTTGTGGTGCATCACAGGTTGATTCCGATGGAGACGGTGTCTATGATAGCGCAGACGTTTGTCCAGAGTCACCATTGGGTGCGACGGTTGACGTCGATGGTTGTGCAGCTTCTGAGAAGGACAGTGACGGCGACGAAATCAATGACGAGGTCGATGTTTGTGACACGACACCACCCGAAATGTGGAACCAGACAAATGAAGTTGGATGTGCACCTGATGACTTGGTCACAGATGACAATGACCAAGATGGTGTGGCTGATATTTTCGACACCTGTCCAATGACCCCACTTGGAGACGTTGTAGATTACAGTGGGTGCGGATTAACTCAGAAGGATACTGACAACGACGGAATTACAGATGACTTAGATCAGTGCCCTGATACACCTGGTTACGATACTCCAACCGTTGACTCGGATGGCTGTGGAGAAACGCAACGGGATTCCGATGCTGACGGCGTTATTGACTCCGTAGATCAATGTCTTAACACACCGACAAGTGTTGAAGTTGACACATTCGGTTGTCAAGCAGGACTTTCTGATGCAGACCAGGATTCAATTGTAGACATCATCGATGCATGTCCAAATACGACAGGCGATCAACCAGTCAATCTGAATGGTTGTGCGCCATACCAACTCGATTCCGATGGTGATGGAATTACCAACGATTTGGACTCATGTCCAACCACCCCGGCTGGGCAACCCATCACGACCAACGGTTGTGCTGAGGATCCTGATGTATACGATCCGGTAGCCGAAGACGATGATGGCGATGGTATTCTCAATGAAAACGATGAATGTCCAAACACCCCATTGACCGCCAAGGTCATTGACAATACCGGCTGCGAAGTGAAAACCGGAAGTAGTTCACAACAAGTATCCACATGGGCATTCGGATTCACTTTCCTGATTCTACTCGTCATCGCAATCATCTCAGTGATCGTCTTGCGCCGAAGAAAGGAACAAGAATCCATTTGGGGCCGAGAAGAAATCGGGGACGCTTTGTTCGACACCATTGACCACGATGGAGACGGGGTTATTTCGGACGAAGAGTGGGAGATTTACAGGAAGATTAGAGATTCCAAGAAAACCTCAGACATAGAGGAAGATGCAGATCTATTCGATTGAATGAACAGATCACTCTTCTTCTCGAAGAGCATCGATAATCTTGGCTTTGGTTCCACTATGGGACACACCGCGCTCCTTAGCGAGGGCGACAAGCTCAGCCTTTTTCATTCGGTTGAGGAATGCAATCGAGGGTCTTGAAGTCGGCCAACCTGAAGGTTCGTTCAGAGTGAATTCTTTCTCATCCACTTCGGCTACATCTTTGGTTGGCTCAGTATCTTCAATGCGCTTTACCCACATCTCAAGATAGTGTTCAGGACTGAATCTACCGGCGTCAATATGCCGTTCCATTCTGCCAACCGCTTCCTTTGTTGTGAGGCCCAGAGCCACGGCTTTGGCAAAAACACGGGACAATTCTTTCTTGGTTTGATCAGAATCATCCACAGCTTCCTCTCCAAAGTCATCGCGCTTGGCTCGAATATCATCCTGAATGTCATCATGCTGCTGTGCGGTAATCACTTTCGCGATAAACAAGTCTGCGGCCTGCCCTGAAACCCTGCTCAGCAACAGCGGGTTGTCTGCAGCACCAATCATCTCTCGAAGCCGTCTCTCAGCATCCGCCCGACCCTGTCTGACATACACAACCAACCCAATGGCGAAAAGAATCAGCAAGGGAATGAGTACAATCCCCATTGCAACTAGATCCCCCTCTAGGAATTTCTCAAAGAAAGGTTTGGATGGTGCGGCGACCCGATCAATGCACCCATCACCATTGCTATCTGAGATATTGTTCACGGCCTCTAACGGACAGTTATCCGCAGAGTCTTCAATCCCATCACCATCGTCATCCCCATCCTCACTAATGTCACGACATCCATCTCCGTCGTCATCAGTGAAGTCATCTGAGGTCCACCCCGTATCTCCCAATGGGCACAAATCAAGTGTGTCAATCACACCATCTCCGTCATCATCTGCATCTTCCAATGAGTCCTTGCATCCATCCCCATCTACATCATTGGTTCCGTTTGAAGTCCAGCCCCAATGCATTCCAGTAGGGCACGAATCATCTTCGTCTTCTACGCCATCACCATCATCATCGGTATCTTCACCCATGTCATAGCAACCATCATTGTCGTAATCGTTGAAGCTTGTTGGCGCCCAACCGAGGTCGCCCAGCGGACAATCATCTAATTCGTCAATTCGTTGGTCTCCATCGTCATTATCATCACAAATATCACCATACAGATCACCATCGTGATTGGCTTGATTCAGATTGGGAATTGAGGGGCAATTGTCTTGCCAGTCTGCAATTGTATCTCCATCGTAGTCGATGAGTTGATCACATGCATCGGGTATACCATCATTGTCCACATCAATCGCATCATTGTAACCAGGGCAGAGATCAAACTCATCCGCCCATCCATCATTATCGGAATCATCTCCGGGCCATGAATTCCATTGCTCACCAATTTCGGCATCACCATCGATAAGATTGTGAATTTCGCTTTGATTGTTGGTCCCAAACCAATTCTGACTGATTTGTATTGATGCCCCCGTGACAGAAGGAACATCGATTGCAGTCGAGCCAATTTGTGTGAATGAATTGTCTTGGAAAGTGACTTGCTGAAGCGTATTGGGTAGTGTTTCTTCAACGATAATCGCAGTTTCAACGCCTGACAAATTATTCCCTGTCATCGTAACATATCGAACATCTTCAACAAGAATTCCTTGACTTGCATGGATATTTTGTAGAATATTATCTGCGATGTATAGTGTGCTTACATCCTTGATTGTAACCATGGGTGATTCGCTATTTTCCGAACCACTATTGCTGAATGAATTCCCAGATACTTCCGCCTGGGGGATGAGCCCTGAAGCAGGCACGATATTGACAACACCGTCAGAGTCAACAATCGTATTGTCTGTGAATTGCAATGTTGAAATTTGACCGGCACCAGGGTCCAAACCATCAGGCGTTGTACTGAAGGCATAGGCTCCGCCAAGGTCATTGAAATGATTACCATCAATCGCGATGGTTCCCGACAACCCGGAAGCAATGATTCCTGAACGCTGATTTCCGTTGGCCCCACTTCCATCCAGAACCATATCTCTAATCGTTAGATCAGAAATTCCACCAGCAGCATCGATTCTGAAAGCAGTATCAGTTGCCCCTTCACCTTGTAGAGTAATGCGTTCGATTGTGATGTTGTTCATCATGAAATTACTCTGTAGAAGCAAACCTCCAGTGAACGTAGGGTTGCTATTTACCATACCAGAGACTAGCATATTTGCTTGAATCGTCGTTGGTTGAATGACCAATGTTTCATCGAACAGGCCATCGGATAGGAAGATGCTGTGACCATCCATTTCTGAACCAAGCAATGTGCTCCATACAGCCAACGAAGGGCTTGCAAAGTAAGCGGTAGATTCCCCAACACTGACGGATGGTTGGATGGATGTGTTTTTTCCAATACTCTTCGCAAAGGGAGCCAGATTTGTTTCGTTAACAGAACTCGTATGCCCAACATTGATCATGAACACATCGACATTTTCGAAATCACCACCGTGCTCATCGAAAACACCTGCATTAGATACCTGTAATGCAGCTCCAATCGACATGTTCGCGTATTGATTGTCTCGTAGAGAAATACCACTGAGATAATCCCCAGCATACATCGTTGTTTGTTCATGAGTGAAGACACCCATTCCAGGAACATCAAGACCCCCTGCACCAGCCCATTTTCCATCATGGATGTCGGAAAACCGGTTATTCTCGATGAGGGCACCACCATCGATTTCAGAAGATACCACTTCATGAATTGAAATACCGAGTCCAATCGAATCATTGTAGCCACCAATATCGTAGATATGGTTCCCATGAATGTGCAATCCATCGATTGTGTGGAGGATTTGCCCACTCTCGACGGCGTCAGTTAGAATCCCCCACGATGTTGCCCGAATGGCATCCTGCTTCATCGCCATTCCATGAATCAGATTATCTGAAATTTCAATGTTGGAGAGATCGTTTGATCCCCCAGCAATGTAAATCCCACATCTTGTATATTCATCACCATGGATGTCGAACCCTGAAATCACCACATCACTACTGAAAATGAGGATTTTATTGTTCGCACCACGCAAATCGATGACACTCTCTGAGGCATCACCAGATGTTCGTTGCAGTGCACTATTCCCATCCTGGGCGCCAATCATAGTCAACGGGTGGTGGATTTCGATTGGTGAGGTCACAGGATACGTTCCATTTGCCAAATCAATCGTGTCACCAGACGAGGATGCAAGGACAGCATCATGAATTGAGCAATAGGGGTTTAAACTACTGCCATCACCTGTATTTGGGCAATTTATAGCATCCACGTAAATCGTGGTTTCACCTTCTGCAGAAACACTTGGGAATAGTAAAACGGTAGGGGTGATGAAGGCACAAACGAGAATCATCACGAGGAGACGCGTAATTCCCTCGTCCCTTGCAGGCATACTGGGGGCGAGGAACCCCCATCGTATAACGATGGGGAATAATTCAGAACTTTCATGAGCCCATATCATTGAGAGAATTCACATTCCGAAAACCCACTTTGTCAGAGAATTCAATGATTTGGCACGGGACGCTTCGTAGAATATTCTTCAGTGAAGCGCGCATCTCAGCTCGTTCCAATGCAGCCAGTACAACCTTGACTTCTACAAGCGAGAGAAGAGGTTGCAAATGTTCGCCTTTCGGCATCATCACTGGAGCCCCTCCCTCTCTAAGCCGTTCGAACACTTGTGGCCGAACCCATGGCATATCGCATGGAGCCAATTGTATCCGCTCAATACCCATTTCAGCACATTCCCGTAAAGCGGATCGCAAGCCCGATTTCGCACTCCTCTGCAAATCATTGTCCAAGATGCATCGAACATCTGTTAGGTGTGATAGTGCGCCCATGATTTCTCTTCGTTGAAACCCATCACGAGCAGCCACCAATATGGTCTTGCAACCAGCATCCCGTAGTGCATGAGCCACACTGACAATCATGAGGGAACCATCAACAATCATTGTTGCCTTGTTCCTCCCCATACGCTTGGATGCACCACCAGCGAGAATGAGTGCAGGATGCATTCCAACACCTATTCAAGTTCGTTGAGTTCATTCATCGCATTCTCAAGTTCAGTCATCAGTGATTGCGCCCGATCTAGTAAAGCACGCTGATCACGGCGATTGGCAGCGTTGGGTAACCATTCTAACAATTGACGAATATCAGCCGCATCTCTTTCGACAGTCCATTTGAGAACCTGTTCAAGAACGGGATCATTCGCCTCGAGGAACCGCTCGACCATACAGCCCACGCAACACCGACAAACCTTCAGTCTTCGCTTAGGATTCAAGCATTTGATCCCGAATCCGTCTCAATAACGAATCCCCGTCTGGATATTGAATCGCCTCGATTGCTTCCCGCAATGGATTGGATATTTCAGGCCGCTTTGAGCGAATCCAATCTGCATGCGCGGTTAATAGGGCAAGATGAGCATGAGCTGTACTCAATGAACACCATTCCAGAAGTAAAACCTCATTCGGACCTGCGTGCTTGGCTCGAAAGCATTCTTCGATTGAGAGTAGCAATGCTTCAGCCGGAGATCTCGAGTGAATCATCTGAGCCAAACGAATCCAGACGGTATCATCATTCTGTACATTGGCCAATAACAAAGCCGCTAGTGCCACATCTTCACGACCATTCCGTATCCATAAATCCCGAATCAATTGCGAGAGTATGTCATCACTACCATGGGTGAGCAACCAGGAACAAATTCGTCTCAATACATCGTCAGGAGTTCCAAGATGGAAAGCATATCCACCAGATGAACCCAATCGATCGGTCTGCGATTTCATGATTAAGGCTGGAACACCGATGGGATACGCATCCCGTACGACATCCATAAGACGCTTTGAACGGAGATGCACCTTCGCTGGTTGCGATGATAACCAATCATCCAAAGGGTCACCCTTCGTCACCCTTCGCCCCTCCCTCGGGCAAGATTGAACGAATTCTGTTGAACAATCCATCGACAACCTCCTTCGCTTGATCAAATCCTTTTTCGCCGAAAGAACGAATCACGTTCTTTTCAACGTGCTCTTCTAGTTCTGCATGAATATCGTTCATCACCAATTCATTTTCTTCCTCGGTGATGTTGAAAAGGTGCCGTAGATAAGCAACAACAAGGTACTCGTCTTCGCTGATACTGGCGTTCAGGTAAGCAGTTTGGAACATTCCTGCATAGACTTCCAAACACTTTGTTCTTCCAATCTCCACACCTCCTTCCAATTTTTCCCCCGATAAAATGGCATCATAAACGCGCTTTGGCGAATCTGCATCTAGATTCAAAAGGCTCGCCAATTTGATGATCAATCGCTTTTCCTCTCGGGTAATCTGCCCATCCTTTAGCACGATTGAAACAACACCTTGGAAGGTGCTGATGTCGGTGAACGTATCGGTGGGCACAGTTAGCGAGAGAACCCCCCTCCTCATAGCGGTTCGCCCTCTCCTGCAACACATTTTCAAACGATTTTTCATCCAATGGCTTCATGAGGGGGTGGCGTGTCGGGCTGACTGCAGGTAACTCCTGTCACGCTCCCAGGGCCTAGTGCCCTTCCCGTGAATACGCACGATGAAAACCCCCCCGAAAGGGTCGGTTGAGTGCCCAGATAAGCCTGTGACAGAAAAAGGAAGTGAAAGAAAATGAGTGATCAAAAAGCCAAGTACATGATTCATGCTACAATCAAGGCGGATGGGACCATCCAAAGAAAGGACGTCGTCGGCGCAATCTTCGGTCAAACCGAAGGACTGCTAGGCGAAGAACTACAGTTGCGAAAGTTGCAGCGAACGGGCCGAATCGGCCACGTGGATGTGGATCTTAAATCCAACAAAGGCAAGGTATCTGGAGAGATTCTGCTACCCAGCAGCCTCGACCAAGTATCGACAGCAGTTGTTGGAGCCGCGCTTGAGACAATCGAGCGAATTGGACCATGTAAGGCAACAATCAAAGTAGCCAGAATCGAGAATATACACAGTGTCAAACGCGACACGGTCATCGACCGTGCGAAGGACTTGCTCCTCAACATTGTGAATGAAGGCTCGAACGATAGCAAGAGTATCTTGGACGAGGTCCGAAGTGTACTCACGCTTGGAACAGAAACCAACATCTCAGGGATGACCTGCGGGCCAAACGCGGCCAACAGTGAAGCCCTGATTATTGTGGAAGGCCGAAACGACGTCAGAAACCTGTTGAAGTTCGGCATCAAGAACGCCATTGCAACAATGGGTGCTAACGTCAAGGATGAACTTGTGGAACTTGCAAAGAGCAAGAGTAACGTTACTGCATTCTGTGATGGCGATCGTGGCGGCAAGTTGCTGTTGATGGAATTGTCCGGAGCATTGGGCAAATCCTTGACACATATCGCCCTTGCACCAGAATCTCGAGAAGTTGAGCACTTGGAAGGCAAAGTTGTCACCAAATGCCTCAATCAGAAGGAAGCAGCCTCAAAGGCAATATCTCGCATCAAGACACAACTTGAGGCCGACGACAGTGGAACCGCACCTGCGGGCAAGAGCAACGGCTCAGTAGAAGTTCCAGACAATATCCGTGAGTGGTCAGCACACATGGCTGATTTGAAGAAGAATAACGCCGTCTTGATACTTGAAGATGGTTCAGCTTCCGAACCCATTGGTGCGAGCAAACTTGCAGAATTTGCTGAGGGCGTCGAAGGCGCACAGTGCTTGATCGTCAACTCCAAGATCAGCGCACGCATGATTGAGATTGCCGAAGTTGGTGCGATCCCAAGTGTGCTTGGCAGCTCATCTGGTGCAGGCGGCTCAGACAGCGTCGAAACCTATGCAATGAGCGACCTCAAGTGAGGCTCACCCCTATGGGGTGAGAACGATAACCCCGCATACACTCCCATGTGCTATGCAACCCCCAGCAATGGCACCAGCGCCAGCCATACACACCACACCGGTCGCGATACAGACTGCACCCATTGGAGGAACGGGCCTGGGTCGAACAACGATGATTCACACCGGCCTCATTGTGGTCGCATTGGTTCTCGCATTACTGGGTGTAATGGGTGATGCCTGGAGCGTTGAAGAAACATCTCAAACCACTGAATTGTTCGGTCAAGAATTTACCGTGACGACCGAGTCAAAAGTTGGTCTCGGTGACATGTCTGCGACAGTCTGTACCAATGGCGAATGTGAGTCAATTGTTGCTGATTTGTCAGATACATATGACAACTGTACAGCACAAGCCTCAGAGCTTGACCTCAATGCTTCTGCAACCGAAGAAACGTGTGGCACAGCAGGGGACATGGCAAGTGCAGGATTTACGGGCACACTCTTCATCATTCTCGGGGTTCTTGCACTGATTGTTACATTGATTGCGACCTTCATGGGAACACGAGGTACCGCATTCCCATTCTCGAAATTCTACCCATTCGGAGGTGCGGCACTCACACTCATCGGCGTGGTGGCTTGGTATCTGATGATGCCTGAACCACCTGAAGGCTCAGACCCAAGTTTGGGTGCCAATGCATGGATGACAATCGTCAGCAGCGTTTTCGCTGCAGGTGCGGGTGGATTTGCCATGTACATGGGGGCGCCAGCCGCTGTTGTTACAGGCGTTACAACCCAATCTACTGCAAGCAGTGTACGAACACCGGGACTCGGTGCACGCACACTCACTGAAGACTCAGGGGCGCGTGAATTTGTTCTACGCGAAACAGCCTCTGGTGATCGAACACTATCCATCGTCGAGGACGGACAACTCTTCCGTCTAACCAGAGCAACGAGGGGTGAAAGTGGGACACATTGTGAAGATCTATTCATGACTAGAATGGATGCACTTTGCGGATTCACACATTCTCGATTTGATTGGTTAGACACCACTCGATATTTGTGGAATATTATGGCAGTGGCTGGGTTGTTTTTGACCATCATCGCCTTTGAGAACCCGTCTTTGATTTTCTATACCAATTGGTTCATCCTTTTCTTTGCAGTGGGAACCCTTCTTTCGATGATGCAGTGGGCAGATCCAGAACTCATTACCTTCGAGACAAATACAGGGAAACATCGTCTCCTCATTTATCGAGCAGGTTCTAACAGAGTCCTGACCAATACGAGCATGGACCTCATTGATTCAATGATGAGAGACGCTCTTCGTGGCGAAGAGATCGACCCATCTGCACTCAACGCAGTAGCAGACTCAATCGAAGCTGAGATGGCTGAAGCACGCAAAGCCGCAGAAGAAGCCGCCGCAATTCAACAGGCCGCTTTGTTACAGGCCCAGGCCATGGCTCAAGCACAGGCAGAAATGCAAGCACAGATGCAAGCACAAGCGCTCGCCCAGGCTCAAGCACAAATCCAAGCACAACAAGCAGCAACCCCCCAACCTATGGCTGCACCCCAGGCCACTCAAGGAATGGCTGCCGCCCCACCACCTATGGCCACCGCTCCACCACCTATGGCTGCAACTCCTCCACCAATTACGCCAGCACCCACTCCAGTCCCTCCAGTGATGAATCCACCACCCGCGCCCACCCCAATGGCAGCCCCGCCACCGATCGCGACTCCACCACCACCCGCCCCACTACCACCACCGGGTGGACTTGCTGCCCCACTGCCACCACCAATCGCCACGCCAGACATGGGCGTGCTAACTGAAACAATTACTCCAGCACCGGAGATTCCAATGCAAGCAGCCCCCCGAGATGATTCGTTAAGCGAAGGTGAAAAGGAGAATATTTTGTCCGAACTGGGTGATGATTAAGACTCAACAGGTTCACTAATTTTCATCGTTGCACTAGGCAACATCACTGATCTCTCTAGGCGTCTAATTGCAGTAGCCAAACCATCCAAATCAGTTGGTTCGGGTAGTGTGAAGACATCCTCCACAAGAGGCATTGCCGCCCCCGGGCCAGGGATATCAGCCAACCTTTTTCCGAGTGCTCTAGCATCGTCTAACAACCCATTTCCACTGCTCGCATGCCTTCTCGACAACCTTTCAGCAGTCCATTCTTCCAACTTCTTTGCAATTCGAGGAAGCCGCCCTTGTAGTGCGCTATGGGCACTTGATCCACCTTGTTCTAACAAGATTGCAATCCGAGCAAGACGCTGCACACGTACATCTAATGGAGGTTTGAGCAATTCACTCAATCTCACATCATTATCTCCAAGCCCAAACAACTCGCGAACTCCTTGAGGCTCCATTTCCGGCACGGATATCTCGGTGCCGATTTCATCCTCGGCCACAAGATCTTCAACCGCCTCTATAATTTGGTCAACAGTTTCTTGAATTTCTCCTCGAGGTTCCACAGGCTCAACATCTTCGTCGGCAACAGGAATGAGTACGGGTAGTTTGGCTTGGATTCGCGCAATAGGTGATTGCGGCCTGAACGGTTTGAACTCAAACTCAGGGTCACCTTCGCCAACCGCATTTGCCAAGACGAGCATCAAATCTTGATATTCATCATCTAATTCAGCCAATTTTTCAGGTCGCATCAAATCAGAGAGAACTCGTTCTGCCAGTTCCACATCCAGTGCCCAAGGCAACGGCTCCAATCGGGCCAAGCGAGCATCATGAGCCGCCATTGCCATCCGAATTTCTGGTAAATCCAAACCGAGTTTAACGGGGTCCTGTGTCAACAATTCACGCAACCCACCAATTGACCAACCGAGATGTCGCCAATCATCGAGTTCGGATTCCAAGCCTTGAATCACTTGATTCAGACGACCACCAGCCTCGACGTGTTTTCTTTGAATATTGCTTGAGAAGGATACCCCCTCTCCACTTTCCAGCCCGGAAACCGCCGCTTCATACGTGGCTAAATCTAGAGAATTTGAATCGATTTCTTTGGGCCACAAAGTCGCAAGATCAGTTCGTGCTTGATCCAAGAAAGCACGATGACGAGTTCGTCGTTTTACAGCTAAATCAAACCAATCCTGTGCTCTTTCTACAACATCTAAACCTGCCGCAGAACTACGTAATTCCTTCAACCAACCCTCAACTTCAGGGCCACCATTGACAGACGTATCCATCAATTCCAAACCTTCGATGAGAGGGATGATTACATCGATGAATGGTTGATGGGAATCTAGCTCCTCAAGAATTGCTCTTGGCTCGGTGTCGACCAATGGCGACCATGTGGTTGTGTCGATCCCATGAGCCGACCAACTTTCCAATCTTGCTTCACAAGTTTCTCGAGCCCCTTCGGTTTTAGCAGTCAAACCCTGTAGAAGTACATCCAGCGCTTGGATTGCATTTAGGTGCCCACGTGTCCTTTCAGCCAATCGGCGATATTCCGGCCACTGTGCAAGATGTGGCTCCATTTGTGCCCAAATACTGTGGGTTGCTTCGATTTGATTTGCAATCCCTGGTAACTTTTCTTCCCAAGGAACCATTTCTCCTGCGAGAAGAGGTAATTTTGTTGGTACTTCAAAGCCTTCAGAGATCCACTCTGAAATCCGCGCTTCGACGTGCGCATGCCGGTGTGCCAAATCATCAGAAACCGCATTGATTTCATCCGCAACTCGAGTTATCGAATCAGTGGTTGCATCTTTTTGTGCTATGGTCAGTGCTGCCCAAAGCCTCTCAGCAATATTGTGTCCATACGGTCGAATTTCATTCTCAATCTTCCGTTGACACCGTGTTAATTTAGAATCGAGAGCATGAATATATTCAGCCTTGGAAAATTGTTCATGCATCGGACCAGTCTGAATTCCCGTACAGTCCCACCCCCTCTCTTTGAGCATATCCATCATTCCCTGCAATGCCTGGAAGCGCCTCTCTTGGCGCCTTTCAATTTCTTCGATTACCACCTCAATTTCTCGAGAGGGAGCAGCCTCTTCAATCATCGATAGGATTCGTGGAGAGCCCAATACAATCGCATCATCAATCGCATCTAGTCTTTCGATAATGTGCGACAATTCAACCGATCGCCCTTCATCGGACCATTTGATTCGGGAACGCTCAGCAATAATCACCCAGGGACGATGTCGCCTAAGCAATCCACTGATTTCAATTTCGACGGCTGCTGCTTCCATTGGATTGGAAAGTTGAGCCAACAATCTCCTACGATCATCTTCACGGTGTTCAGGCAAATCGAGAACCTTTGAGCGAATCGCCGAAGCACGGTCAGCCAGTTCCTCTAATCGTAACATCTCAACACTTGCTAGATCTCCAGTGGGTGTCTCAACATCGAATCCACGATTGCGTAACGCTGCAACACGTGATTTGAATCGCACACCATCATCCATCGCAGGGTCGCCTCACCACCCCGAGACAGCCTCCGGCTATTCAACCTCAGCCTAAGTGGCGAACAAAATCGCCTCACAAAAACGGCTTACCACCCCTTAAGGGGTGCGAACCACTCAAAAGGCGTGAAAGTCCGCTCCGCCCAATGGACCCAGTCTCGATTGGATTGACGCTATTCTTTGCCGCCTCCACAAGCGCGGTAATTTGGTGGCTAGTACAAGCAGAAATTAGTTTGAGAAAACTACGAGAGGATTTGGAAACTGCACATGCAGAAACAAGCCTCAATCTCGCTAGTGTGAATGCCCGAACAGAAGAACTTGCTGAAAGCGCATTGGCGCTACAGAGAGCCCATCCTGGGTTGGCTGGAATCATTGATGCGCATCGCACACTCGATCATTTGCAATCAACATTAGCCGGTGCTGGTGATTCAGACGAACCGCTTGGAGCCGCCTCCAGCACCTTTTCCGCTGTGAAGGGACTGCTCGCTACCCGTGATGGTGAAGGAGATCTTGAACATACGACACCTGCAGATGCAGGCCTACTGACCCTCGTCACAAGGGTCCTTCAAACACTCGATCAATTGGAACTATCAGCTGGAGACCTCAAACTAACCGAACTTGAGATTCGACGCTTGGGCGAAGTATCCTTCCTTGCAGGCGACCGAGATTGGGCACTTGCTTGCTACACAGCCGCCGCTACAATCGCCCCAGCCCAACCCTCAACACTCCGCAGCCTCAGCCGGTTGGCCCGAGAATTAGGCGATGATGAAAATTTACGAATTCACCTCGATGGCCTTCTGGAAATCAACCCCGATGACCCAGAACTATTGCGTGAACACGCTCGCTTGTTGACCAAACTTGGTGACGAAGGTGCAGAGAAAGACCTCCGTCGACTTGAAGCGATGGGTATTGAAACAGCAGAGGACAAATCGATGATGGCTAGTTTGGCTGCGAGAGCAGGCGACACAGATGTCGCCCTCCAATCGATTGAAGCAGCCCTTACCAGTAATCCAAACGAAGAAGATTGGTTACGCAAAGCTGAGATCCACCTCGAGAGAAACGAGCGTGGCCTCGGCATCACAGCAGCCGATGAAGCCATTGAACTCAACCGCCAATCAGGCCCTGCTTGGGCGGTACGTGCTCAACTTCTGAAGAACGAGCCGGGACGAATGGAAGAGGCACTGAAAGCGGCAATACATGCTGTGGCCTTAGGCGAACCACAAGTTCTCCTCAAGGCTGAACTATTCGAGAGCTTAGGGCGTTCGGAGGAGGCCCACGCTTGCTTGTCAGATGCTTTGGAAAACGATCCAGCAAATGCAGAACTTCGAGCCCAACTCGTATTACTCCAACACCAAGCTGGAAACCCAGAGGCCGCATTTGAAATTTTAGCAGAAGCCCCAGTAGGTGCTTGGAAGAGTTCCGCTCTACATCTACAGAAGGGCCGATTAATCCTCGCGGAAGCCGACCGTTATCGTGATGGAACAGGAGAGAGAGACCGTGAACTATTATCTGAAGCTGATTTGTCATTCGAGGCTGCACTTGAAGCGGATCGAGAGAGCGGCGTCGGTTGGTTGGGTAAGGCCCGAATCCAAAGAATGCTGAAGGATTTCTCAGAGGCTCAAATTTCATTGGCACGAGCGAGGAGGTTATTGCCTGATGAGCCATTGATTGCTGCCGAAGAAGCATTGCTTGCCTTGGATGGCAACGATGTCGAAGCCGCCGCTCGTTTGATTTCAGAGGCTCATGTTCTGGAACGAGACTCTCCCGTCATTGATTATGTCAAAGGGGTCGTCTCTGCAAGACGTGGCGATATGACAGAGGCAAAGCGCCTCTTCAACAGTGTACTGGCAGAAGACCCAAACCACGTCCGTGCACGTCTTAATCGATGCACAGCACTGATGTTAGATGAAGATCATCACGCTGCACTAGACGATGTCCAATATCTCTTAGAGGCCCACCCTGAACTAGACCTCGCTCGCCTTCGTCGAGGGGAAATAATGCTATCATTGGGTGAATGGACTGAAGCAGAAGCAAATTTCAGAGATGTACTTTCGCGTCGAGGAGAGAACCCACACGCCCTCATCCAACTCGGTGCATCTCTCGTTGCTCAAGAAAGGCTTACAGAGGCAGAACAGCCTCTGAATGAAGCCATTCGTTTGGATGGACAATCCGCGGAAGGTTGGTACCAACGTGGATTACTCTACGAATCGTTCGGTCAGTTCGATGGTGCACTTTCAGACTTTGAAACCGCTGCAACACGGAATCGTCATCACATGAACGCCCTCTTGCGAATTGCTGCGATTCATCA
>CATISE010000170.1 GCA_949538655.1 Marine Group II euryarchaeote MED-G33
GATTGCAACGCCTTCAGCGATAGCATTTGGGCGAATTACCTAAGTGTCTCAACGACTCACGACAATCAAGGAGGGCGCGTATTGTCAGGGGGAATGCTTCTAACACTGACAGTTGAACAACGGGTTTTACTGCACCTGTGGGACACTCCACTCGGCGATAACCCATGGGAAGGAAGACCTCAATTAACACAAGCAGGAGTGTCGGAAGCGGTTGGTATCGCTCGAAAACATCTCCCTCGGACTCTGAAAAAACTGCGTGAAAAAGAACACATTCTCGAAGAAACACGCCATGTTGCAGGTGCAAAGCAACGCTGCCGTGTTTACGCCCTCAGTTCTGACGGTCGAAAAGCCGCCAGCGAATTGGTCGAAGATATCCACTCACGTGTTGTCAAATCCGAAGGGGAACCGACAACCGTCCAAGCCCTTCACAATCATGCGACTGGTTTACTCGATGTTCTTCGGAATATCGACAACACGGGCTCATATCGGCCTCCTGCCGAGGGTGTAGACGAGGCACCAGTCGCTCTCGATGGGCGAGATTTACCGTTAGACCATCGTCTTGCAATTTACGACAATATTGTGCGGACAGCATGGCAGGATGGAATTGTCACCAAGGATGAACAAATCATGCTCGAAGATATGGCCATGTATCTCGGCCTTGAGCCCCATGACACAGAACCGATTGAGAAAAGGGTCCGTGAAGAGAGTATTAATCCAGATGCCGAGAATAGCTCCCTCTACAAGCAAATGCTTGAAGTCGCTTGGCAGGATGGTGAAGTCGATGCCAATGAACAAGCCATGCTCGATTCACTCGCCAGCATGCTAGGGCTTGATTCGGCCCGTGATGTCCAATTGGATTGGGTCTGTGACCGACTTGACGATCGCCTCAAAGCGTACTGTTCGGCGATGGAAGCCGCTTGGGAAGATGGCGAAGTTACCGATGATGAGGAAAATATGCTAGATAGCATGCGTAATTCCCTCGCAATTACTGAGGAAGAACACAAAACAATCCTCGGTGTCGTCCGGGCGAAGTTGAATTAGCGCCTCCGACTCGGAGGGGCGAGACAGATGCCGTGGGTTCTTGATGAAATCATCCAAGCAGAGGTAGATCGCCTCAAGCGCCTACGCACAATGGTGGATGGGATGCCGCCAACAAATGTGACACTGGTAGGCGACGTTGTTCTGGATCGCTACGTTCACGGGTGGGCAAATCGCCTCAATGCAACTGCACCCGTCCCTGCTGTAAAGGTCACATCGACTGAGGAATTTGCCGGTGCAGCGGCCCACGTTGCCAGAGGCCTCGCATCTCTGGGTTTGAATCCCAAATTGTTCAGTATTGTCGGTGGCGATGAAGCCGGTCAAACATTGGCTTCCAATCTCAAGGGGCAAGGCATTCAAACGAGCGGAATTCGTGTAGTAGCAAACCGTCAAACCATTGTAAAAACACGCATATATGGAGCTCGTGAATCACTAATTGATCAGAATCAATTGCTATTGCAAATCGATGACGAACCACAAGATGAGATGCCCCCAGCAGTATCACAGCGGCTGACCGTCTCAGCACTCGCATCATTGACTGATGCAGATGTCCTCGTCCTATCTGATTACAACAAAGGTGCGGTTACAGATGAGGGTGCTCAACAACTGATTTCCGCTGCAAATGGAAATGGTATACCAACGATTTGTGATCCAAAGTTGACAGGTTTGAATCGGACTGAAGGTGCGACCTGTGTTCTTTTCGAAATCCGTGGACTTGAGTTGACACGACGTCGACTCGGTTTGGAATCGTCACTCGAAACCGCGCGAGATCTCATCAAAAAGTATCACTGGGAAGCGCTTGTGGTTTTGGGCGGAGCGCATGGTTTGTGGTTGTATACCGCTGAAGAAGAACATCATATTCCTTGCTTGATGGGAGGAGCCAAGCAAATCATTGGCTTGCATGATGCAGCAGCAGTCGCCATGGCAGCAGCCCTCTCACAGGGAGCCTCCCTCCATGATGCAGCGACACTTGCACACGCTGCTTGCGAAACCATTCTGCGAGCTGAAGAAGGACAACATCTCGATCGTAAGACGCTTTCAGCCTCCCTTGATGAACGCGCCTGGCAAATGCAGGTCAGTGATCGTTGATGGGTGCACTCGATGGCATCAAAGTTCTCGATCTCAGCAGAGTTTTAGCAGGACCATGGGCGACTCAATTGCTAGCTGATTTGGGCGCAGATGTCGTCAAAGTCGAATCCCCGAAGGGCGATGGGACACGCGGTTGGGGTCCACCTTACATCGATGGGGATGCCGCGTATTACCATGCCTGCAATCGAGGAAAGCGTTCAATGATTGTCGATTTGAAATCTGAAGAAGGAATGACCATTCTACACAAATTGATTCAAGTTTCGGATGTTATTGTTGAGAATTTCAAAACCGGTACGCTAGAACGCTTTGGAGTGGTTCCAGAAATGTTTCAGGGGAAAATCCTCTGTCGTATTACGGGATATGGTCAAACCGGACCACGTGCATCAGAACCAGGATATGACCTTGCATTACAAGCGATGACGGGGATCATGTCGGTAACAGGCCCGGTGGATGGCGAACCGGTCAAGGTAGGGGTTGCTTGGATTGATGTATTGACTGGCATGATGGCTGGCAATGGAATTCTCGCAGCACTATTCCATCGTGAACGTACAGGTGAAGGTCAAACCATTGACTTGAGCCTGTATGACGTGGCATTGATGGCCATGGTCAATCAAGCACAGAATTGGATCGCATCAGGTGCAGATCCTCAACCAATGGGTCATGCCCACCCCAACATCGTTCCCTACCAAGCATTCCTTGCCTCCGATGAATGGTTCATACTCGCTTGTGGCAGTGACTTGCAATTCGCCAATGTCTGCAAAGCCACAGGTGCAACGACCCTCCAACGTGATGCGTTGACAGACAATTCAGGACGCATGGCTGCGAGAGCGGAAATCATCAACACCCTCTCAACGATTTTCAAGACGCATTCTGCAGCGCACTGGATATCTGAATTGAATCGAGTGGGTGTGCCTTGTGTTCCAATCCAATCAATTTCACAGGCATTCACGGACCACCAGGCTGAATCGAGAAATGCACTGTGGCACCTCGGTGATCAAGTGTCTGTCGCGAATGCCCTCCGTTTCATGTCTAAGACACCTGCTGTACCTGGTCTCCCCCCACCCAAATTGGGAGAACACACCCAGCAAATACTCAGTGATTGGTTGGTCGATGAGTGAATGCAAGGCAAGTCGCCAAAATCGCTGAAAGTAGAATGCTGAGGCTGAGCAGCTGCCCAGAGTTCTTCGAAGGTGGGAATGTGGTCATGGCCAGTAGGATAAACACCGATGCAGATGATAGAGCAGCCCACCATCTTGCAGACATGTCTAATTTCGTGGGTGTATGGTCAGCACTTGCGTGAGCAAGGTAGTCTGCTGCAAAACCCATGCCTAGCAATACGGCGAGAGCAGTATTGACTCCTCGTCCACCAAAACTGCTGGCCAATCCATCGACCGCGGCACCGATTGCGATTGCACCGATTGCGATTCTTGCAGCGGGTAGTGGGGTGCGCATCACGAACATTGCGACCACAAAAATTGCAGCCCCTGCAGTTAGAATCTGGGTGACACGTGATTGCTCGAATGTTTCAGCAGCTCTTCCACCGGTAGGCAAGTCACCTCCAACAACTCCTGTGAAACCATTCTGTTCCAGTAAATCTTCGGTATCTTCGGCAAATTGCATGGCGGCGATTGAATTTTCACCATCTATGAGTACTGCGATTGAAACGCCTACAGTTTCCCCATCATGTTGGAGTCGCATATCTCCGAAAACAGCAGAATCCAGCGATTGATCTGCCGCCTCATCGATTGTCGTGGCATTTCCTGATTGTGAAATGCCGACCACGACTGGTGTTTGTAAAAGACCTGTTTCGAGAGAAATCACACTCGGGTGTTGACCCAATTGTTTCTGCAAATCCTGAAGTGCATCAAAATCGGATTCATCAGAACCATCTAAATCTACAACGACCCAGGCGGTCGTACTTGATGCAAGGATATATTTCGACTGTAAATCATCCATGATGTCCAATGCTGGGTCGTCAGGTGGCAGGAATTGTTCAACTTCTAACACATTCACACCAGGGGGTGAGATTACTGCAATCGATGCAAGAACAATCAATGCGACAGGCCAAACCCATTCTGCTGAAAATTGAGTCAACTCTTCATCTTCAAACGCATTCCCGTTTCTTTTTTCTCGTCTGTCGATGAAAAAATCTTCGAGGACATAACGTGTAACGACCCAATCCAAAACAATTCCAATCGCCATGACAAGACCGAGTGAGCGTTGGGCACGAATCGGAGAAAATATGGCCAATGAAACAGCTGCTACCGTTGTTATCATTGCGATAAAGAGCATACTGCGAACTTCTTCTCTGTTCCTTGAAGATCTAGAATACCAGAATGCACCATCAACAGCCACACCCATGATAATCGGTAAAGCGATTCCATCGATGATCGAAAATTCAAACCCGAGTGCAGATAGGATTCCAAATTCTGCACCAACGACCAAACCGACACCACAGAGTGTCGCTCCCGCTGATTGCCAATCTCTCAAGCCGATTGTCAACATCGCCCCCAAAACAAAGAAAGATGCGATGACAACAAATTGCAGATCTTTTTCTGCAATCGCCTTCGCCTTCCCATACATCATATTTACACCAACGGCTGTAATTTCGTAATCTGTATTTTCGCTTGTTCTATCAGCCCAGAGTCGTAGTTCATCCCAATCCCCACCTTCTTCATCTGAAGCAGCATAAATAATCCACAGAATTTCATTGGCGGCAGGAGGTTGTGTTGCAGATGCTCCGGCGAATGCTGGACAAGCAATTCCGTAATTGGTACCTTCTGGCAACATCAGCAATGATGCTTCAAACGCGGATTTTTCCTCAGCATTGGCACCACTCCCACACCACCCGTCTCCAATCTCAGGCAGCAAAACATTGGCCCACTGAGTTGCATTTTCCAATGAGCGATTCCTAGATTCAAATGCATCAGACCATGCTGAGAACGGTGTAACCATACGCTGGATAGTAAACGATTTTTCTAACCACGCAGTATCTGGATTTGTTCCATCGACAAATTCATTTTCTAGTTGCATTAACTCCTGGACGCGAGTCAAATTACTGGTGATTTGGTCGCCATCATCGTGTCGAAATCGTAGGACCAATTGATACGACTTACCTTCGACAGACTCATCTTTGATTCGAATCATCGCCTCATCATCAAAGATGACTTCTGTGTTCATCTGCGGGTCGATGGGATTGGTAATCAGCAAACCTGCAGATAGCAGCATGCCCACAACAAGGGCGAGTCGGAGCTGTTCAGGCCGCATGATGAACCTTGGGCAGCACTTCGGCCATATCAGCACAACGGGTGTCCCTATGGGACACCCGGCGTTTTGTACTCTTCAGATCAGACCCACTCGACCCACTTGCCAGAGACAGAATCACGGTACCACCATGACCCGCTCCCTGCTGGGTGTTCTAGGACTTCGTAACCATCCTGCATTTGACCACGCATTGTGGGCGAAGGTCCACTCGGGCCTGAATCGAACATCCGATCCTGTGTTGCAATCATGTTTACTGGTTCTTCAGCCCAATCATTGTCATCGGAACGACCTCGCATGAAAAGTACTGCACCTGTGATGGCCAGCATTGCGAAAATGACAACAGCCGCAATGATTCCAATTGTACCCAAATCAGCACCTGAACTGGAACTAGATTCTTCGTCACCATCTTCTGTTTGGTCACCAGTGGTGTTTGTTTGGTCGCCATTGTCTATCGGTGAGGGGGCATCTTCATACTCGCATGAACCATCATTCTCTGTTGCTGCTGAATTGAAATTCAGTGCTGTTGTATCCATGCAACCAGGGACTGCATCTGGGCTTGATGGCCCTAGGTAGTCATTTGGATCACAAACCGCATCATCATCATCGGCGTTATTTCCAATACCATCTCCATCACAATCTTTGGATTCATTCGGATCGTTAGGGAATACATCTTCTGAATCGATGACTCCATCTCCATCGGTATCAACCGGTAGATCTTCACCATCATCAAGATCCGTGCCTTCAGGGGTCACGACAATGGTCAATTCCTTGGTATTGTACATTTCACCCGAGAATCGAATTAGAATCGTCCCCTCAGTCACTCCAAAGGATACTTGCCCATCTTCATCCGTAATTAGTCCAAACAGGGTAACATTGTTACGGATTAGAACTGCAGATAGATCATCGATCGGTTGCCCCGTCTCACCATCAGTGGCCGTGATTTGCACGATATCACCTGGAAGTGGATTTGCTGGACTGAAACTCAGTGTCATGTTCATCATCTCCGGTGGTTCTGGGTTCGGTTCAGCCACCTTAGAGTCGAGAGCCGCCATGATGGTTGCATCTTCGCCCTCACCAATCTGTGCAATTGCAATCACTGTGTAGTCATCCTGAGGTGCTGATAGGTCGGACAAGTGCAA
The DNA here is from genome assembly GCA_949538655.1 of Marine Group II euryarchaeote MED-G33. Classification (GTDB taxonomy): domain Archaea; phylum Thermoplasmatota; class Poseidoniia; order Poseidoniales; family Thalassarchaeaceae; genus MGIIb-P. The sequence continues at coordinate 6,531 of CATISE010000170.1, forward strand.
ATCAGCACTGGAGCCTTGGCCCCATGCGATTGAATCAAGGCTGCCAAAGAGCTCATCGAACAAGTCGTAGATTTGCTCTTCAGTTTCCTCCACATCATGAGAGCAAACATCGTCTTGATCAGCATCAATATTCATTTCTTCCCATCCATCCTCATTTTCCTCAATGGTAA
>CATISE010000171.1 GCA_949538655.1 Marine Group II euryarchaeote MED-G33
CTTTCTGATTGTCTATCCCATCGTTGTCATCATCACGGACCTCGGGATCAAACACTTCTGGATCGTTCGCACATCCCTCGTCGTCGACATCAAACTTTGAGGATGCAGGGGTTGTTGGACAGATGTCCAAGTCATTCATGATGCCATCACCATCTGTATCAAGCTGATAAGGTGCGCAACCCACCAGGTTAACCGGTTGGGAGCCTTCCGTATCAGGACATGCATCAATGAGATCAATCACAGTGTCCATATCGGAATCAGAAAGACCTGTTTCACAGCCAAGCATATCCACTTCAACATTTGTTGGTGTGTTCAAACACTGATCGATATTATCGAAAACACCGTCATTATCTGAATCTCTCTGTGATGAACCGCAACCGGCGCTATCCAAAGTTTGGATGTCGAATGTCGGTGTGTCTGGACATTCGTCGGTGGCATCATTAACACCGTCGTTATCAGAATCTTTCTGTGTTGTTCCACAGCCCTCAAAGTCAACAATGTCACCTAGAGGTGTTAGTGGGCATTCATCGAAGATATCCGCAACTCCATCCTGATCGAGGTCATCTGTCACAACGTCATCTGGAGGGGCACAACCAACCGCATTCACTTGATCGTGTAGGGCTTCGGGTGTGGTATCACATACATCGACATCGTCCATGACTTCATCACCATCTGCATCGCTCTCCGAAGGTGCACAACCACTTTCATCTGTAGTTTCACCAATTGGTGTCTCTGGACAAAGGTCGGCGACATCGTAAACGCCATCACCATCAGAATCTACTTGCGATTCGCCACAGCCGTATTCATCTACAGATTCGCCGACTGGTGTGCCTTCGCAATCATCGTCAATATCGGTTACACCATCATTGTCAGTATCTCTTTCGGATATTCCACAACCTGCTGGATTGACAAGGGTTCGTTCACCATATGGAGTGTCTTCACACTCGTCTGTCCCGTCATCAAGCACTCCGTCTTCATCAACATCGTCGATACAACCATCTGAACCAGCCAATGCGTCGCCGACTCCAATGAATACATCATTTTCAGGGGCGGTGTACTGACTTGGACAATCGTCGTCTGGGTCGTAAAAGGCATCGTCATCTCGATTGTCAATACATCCATCAGAAATTGGAATGGCTGAACCATTGCCAGTGTAGACGTCATAACCTAGAGCATTTTCATTCTCACAGTTGTCGTTCCAAACCGGCACCTGGTCTCCATCATCGTCGGACTCCAATACATTCACAATAACAAACCCATCAGCGTTTGAAGATGTACCGCCAATGTCATCGGTTGCCGAGAAGAAAATCACTTGGATTCCCACGGGCAACTGATCGGTAGTAATCTCCTGAGCATTCGGGAAAATGTCAGAATAAGTAATCCCGTTTATGTGGTCACTGCGCCATGAGAAATCGACAATTGTGCGGTCACTCGTAATGTCAATACTCAAGTTGACGGGGCGTCCCTTGTAAATTTCAACAGGGGCCTTGGTGAGATCCAAGTAATCACTTTCGATGTCAATCAAGCCAACTTCTGGCCGGTCCCAAATTGAATAATTGAATGATGCAGAATCACATCCGCGTCCATTACATGCGTAGATGTTCAATTCGATTGGATCTTGGTTTTCAGTTGTTGGTGTGCCTGAAATAATACCATTCGAATTATTCAATGTCATGCCTGATGGAAGAACATCGTTATCACGCCCGTTGATGAGGCCAAAGACCGAGGCAGGTGTTGCATACGTACTCGCATAGCCACGGGCAAGGTTCTGATTTTGGTTATTGCCCCAACAAATCAATGACTTGTCATCTTGAACCATCGTGCACATTCCAAAGGTTGAGGAGCCGCCGCCTGAAAGTGAGACGACGTTTTCGTAGCCCCATGACCACCAATCTGTTCTGTCAACGTAAGCGTTCGAATCATCAGTTTGTCGGCCAATGCAATACACTGTCGCATTGCTAAACAGAACACATGTTTGGTGTAAGTCTGTCTCTACATGGGTCGGGATTGTGCCCGATGCTGTAGATTCATAAATGGGTGAATTGTAAAGTGAATTGCCCAAATCAATGTTGCTTGTTGTTCCCAATCGTGTTTGTCGATTACTGTTATATCCCCAACACCAAACTTGTTCATTTGATGTGTCGGTATCGGTTCCTATGGCACATGTATTGTATGGCCCTACGTCGATACTTGAGACTGAAACATCGTATGCACCGAAATCGACTTGGGTGGGACTGGAATAACTGACCGTGCCATTCTCGTGTCCCAATTGATAGTGGCTGCCGGTTCCCCAACACCACATCGAACCATCATCTGCCAAAGCACAAGCATGGGTCTCACCTACGTCAACTGCAATAAAACTCAATCCTGAAGGTGCGTTCACCTTTGTCGGCCGTGTGCGATCAGTTGTGTCGCCATTGCCCAATTGGCCATTGCCATTTTCCCCCCAACAATATACATCTGAGTCTGCGACAGCACATGCTGAATCCACATACCATGACAAATCAGTGA
>CATISE010000172.1 GCA_949538655.1 Marine Group II euryarchaeote MED-G33
AAATCCATGCTTCCAATATTGAGGGAAACAGGGACCTTGCGAGAGGTGGAAATCGGTGGCGATTCGCAATGGAGAGGAGATATTTTCCCGGGCATGGTTCTCAATGCTCCTAGTGACCTCAAAGTTGGTGAGGAAATTCTCATCATTCGTGATGGGGAATTGCTGGGTTCGGCTCGCTGTAGAGCGGCGGGCTGGGAGTGGAATGGTGGAGCCGGACGGCTTGCAAAATCACAACACCGCCTTTAGAGTCCACGATGCAAACTTGGGGGGTGTTAAATACCGCCCAGAGGGCGGTAGTGACTATGGCCACTGCCTCTCGAACGAACCACCTTAGCACCGCCCTTGTGATGTTGATGCTTATCTCGGTGCTCACACCGATGGTTGCACCTCACATGGGAATCGAAGTTGTATCCGAAGAAAATATCCAACCTGAAGCCCTCAAACAAGCCGACCGCACAATGGAAACTGGGGGTCGTGCACCATGTCCTGCAGTTCAGAGTGACGGAAGTTCCGCTGGTGATGCTGGCAACACCACTGCAACTGCAAAATCACAAGGCAGTGATCCAACCGTGACCAACATGGACGGTTGTGTTGACTCTACAGATACCGAGGATTGGTATTCTATGCAAGTTTCTTCAAACAAGGACATCGTGGTGGTACTACGTGATTTTGGTGATGGAACAAATACAGATTTTGATTTACTACTCGCCGATAGTACAGGTGGAAATCAGCAAACCGGCGCCGGTTATGTCGATTTGTCCATGACTTACGCATCGTCTGAACGTGTTGAATTCACTACCAATTCTACCACAGCTGGAATGTATTACGTTCAGGTCTGGCAATATGCCGGTGATGGGAATTACAAACTCGATATTTGGGTGAACAATTCTGTACCCAAGCCTGACTTATCTGTTAACTCAATCAGTGGCCCAGCAAATGCATCGGCTGGCGATACCGTTGATGTCACTTACACAGTCGAGAACTTTGGTCCAGGTGATACCAATTCTACCAATCCATATGACGTTGTCTTCATCCTTTCAACAGATCAAACATACGGTTCTTTCGATGGAGACATCATCCTCGAAAATGAGATTGCAGGCCCATATTTGACGGCTGGAAGCAGCCAGATAGTCACGAGCCAAGTGACAATTCCTGATGACGTTGAAAGTGACGATTACTATTGGATTGTTTGGCCAGATGGTTGGAATAACGTTTCAGAAGCTGATGATTTGAACAATAACAATGCCAGTTCAGCAGTAACTGCGATTTCTGGTATTCCTTGCCCGAATGAGGATGACGCATCTACTGGTGCTGATGTTGGGGAATTGGAAGTAGATGCCTATGATTTGGGTGTTGGATTTACTGGAGTCATTACCGGTTGCGTCGCAGCAGGAGACAAGGGAGACTTGTACAAATTATCCATGGGCCGAGGCCAGAATATCACAGCAGTTCTCTCGGCTGATAATTGGGATTCCGATCTAGACTTGCGTTTGTGGAATGCGACATCTGGTTCCTCACCCTCTATCGATTCAAGCCTATCCAGTTCAAGCAATGAGACCGTGACCACCGCAGATACCAATGCAGATGGTGCAGCTGACACTTACTACATCAACGTCACACATTTCTCAGGATTGGCCAACTACACATTGGAGATTTGGACCAATGGGACGATTTTCATCCCTCCATATGACTGTGGCCCTGCCAATGATTGGGGCTCGAATAGCGATGCAACCAATCAAACAAAGTTAGCTGCTGGTGACAATCCCGATACTGCTGGTCGCGGGTGTCTTGATCCCGCTGATACGGCAGATGCCTACAGTTTCACCCTTTCCGGGATGAAAGGCACTACTGTTGACTTGGTATCGGATAATATGACAAATATGTACATTGAATTGTATTCCACTTCAAATGGAATCGATCAATTCATTTCATCACAATCTACGGTAAATGGTGTCGCGCAAGTCGATACCACAGGTATTGAAGTCAATGATTTAGATGGGAACTACTTCATCATCGTCATTGCTAATGAGACTGATGATGACTGGGATACGGGTTGGTACACTCTAACGTTCACACCTGTAGAGGCACCATTGCCTGATCTTTTACCAAACATTTGGACATGCCCACCTACCACGGAAAGAACTGGTGACAGTGCAAATTTCGGAGTAGAGATTCACAGTGTCGGTGGTCCAATGGATTCCACGCCATTCGCGTGGGAAATGACACTCGTGCATGAGAATGGGACCGTTGTCATGTCCTTATTGCAGGGTAGCTACTCTGATGCATTGAATGGCAATGATGGGATGATTATTCAAGATGGAGCGCAAGTTCTACTAGACAGCTCGTTGATTTCGTCTGGAAACTACACTTGTGTGTTGACGGTCGATGGCGGTGATGTAATCACAGAGTCGAATGAAACAAACAATGTCGTGATTTCATCGCCATTTGAAATCATCAATGAAGAAGAGTTGTACGCTGATGACGTTGACCGTGATGGTGTTCCAAACGATCAAGATGGATGCCCAAACACACCGGGTGATTCGACCATGGACCGTCTTGGTTGCCAAGATGCGGATGATGATGGCTATTCAAATGGTGGCGATGTTTTCATCTATGAATCTACACAATGGAATGATACTGATGGTGATGGATTTGGAGATAATAACGGGCCCAATGACTACAATGGCGATGCTTGTCCAAATGAGCCAGGTGTAATGTCTGGAACAAATGGTACCGGATGCCCACTTTGGGTATCTGATCAAGACAATGATGGCGTCTCCGATTCCAATGATGTATGTCCTGGAACCCCTGCTGGAGCTGCTGTCGATGCCCTTGGTTGCTCGGACACGGATGGTGACGGTGTCGACGACACTCTCGACGTCTGTCCAACTACTCCGGCTGGAACATCGGTTGACAACACTGGATGCCCCCTCGATGGAACAGATGAGCTAGGTGACAGTAACGATGATTCAGAGAATGATCAATCCGGCGATGCAGAAAGTTCCACTGATGGAGGATCAAACACCATGCTATACATCATGGCTGCAGCAGGCGTTGTTCTTCTTCTGGTGATTGTTTTGGGCGTTTCCTTGTTCATGCGATCTAGCGGTGGTGGTGACCCCACTGAACAGGCATGGGCGACAGCAATCAGCCCTGAACAACAGGCCTACGAGCAACAATTGATTGGCATGGGATACACAGCAGAACAGGCACGTGCATACGCGAGTCAATACTTCCAGAAATGAATCAACTCGGGTAGTTGAGAACGATGGATGATACGTTTCTCGAGGAGATTCGAGATGCGATTCGGACGGTCCCAAATTTCCCCATTGATGGCATCATGTTCAGGGATATTTCCCCTGTATTGAGCCGCCCCGGTCTTCTTGCCAAAGTGACTGCACAATTTGTCAAAGATCTCGATGAACTTGGGTGGAAGCCTGACGTCATTGTTGGGCCAGAGGCTAGAGGTTTCATTTTCGGTCCACTATTGGCTGAAAGACTCGGTATTGGCTTTGTGCCTGTGCGCAAACCAGGTAAATTACCGGCTGAAACTTTTCGTATTGATTATACTCTCGAATATGGTTCGAATAGTCTTGAAATTCACAAAGATGCCATTTCAAAGGGGCAAAAGGTAGTCATCATAGACGATTTATTGGCCACGGGTGGAACAATTTCAGCCTGCGCCGATCTCTGTCTAGAAGCCGGTGGCGATGTTTTGGGGGCACTATTTTTGATTGAATTGAATGGACTCAATGCTCGTTCAACAATCGCTCCCCTTCAAGCCCATGCTCTACTAGAATTCCCAGCATGACCCCCCGTAGGGGGGAATTCGTGTTTTGTGTAACAGCGGAGCGGTTATGAAGGGGGAGCAGGTCGGCGGGACGCTCAAGGTGCTCTATACATGGCTCGCATGCACAGTCCAGGTCGCGGAAAAAGCGGTTCAACCAAGCCTATGGTCGACAAGGCCCCAGAATGGTCCAATACAGACGCGAAGGAAGTCACAGAACTGATTCTTTCATTGGCGGCTGAAGGACACAACCCTGCAACCATTGGCACAATCCTGCGTGACCAGCATGCTGTACCCGATGTGCGCCTCGTAGTTGGAAAGAGACTCGGACAAGTTTTGGCCGAGAACGATGTGAATCCCAAGTATCCTGAGGACATGATGAATCTCATGCGCCGTGCTTTGAGATTAATCGATCATCTTGAATCCAACCGAAAAGACCGCCACAATTCTCGGCAACTCGAATTGACTGAGAGCAAGATTCGTCGGCTTTCACGATACTACAAAGGTCGAGGTCAACTCGATACAGAATGGGCCTACAAGCGTGATGAACTACGCTTGATGGTTGAGTAATCCCCTCCGGCCATTGTGGTCAGGTCTTTGAACCGCAGGTGGAACCACCGCTCCGCTGAACATGGGTTTACTCGATCTACCACTCTTCGCAACTGCGGCGCCGAACTTACGCGAAGCAGCCCTAAAATTGCGAACAGCATCTTCGTCCGTGACAATTGCCGCGCCTCTGAATGAAAACGGTCTGTTCGCATCTGCATTACTTGAAGCAGCACTATTGGATGCTGGGATTCCATTCCAACGTCGTCTAAGGGAAGAACCCGTTGCAGCCAAAGGACCTAGCATTGTGATTGGAAATACGACAAATTCTCAGATTCCTGCAATTGAATCAGAACCATTGTGTGTCTATCTTCAACCCCTCGAAGTTGACGCCCTCACCGCAAGTGGCGGTGATTCGCGACGAGGGGTTTTGTCACCAGTCGCTCTAGCAGCTGCACTTGGTCATTCAATCGTCCCCTCAGGAAACATTTCTCGTTTACTCATGCCTTGGATTTTGGCTGGAAATTGGTTATCCGGAGGGCTTGAACATACGTATGACCCCGTCTATACCGTTTTACGAGATTATTTGGCAACTGAAGGTCATATCAGAGTCGTCCCGATGCCAGAAGTTCCTGAAGTCAACCCTGACAGTCTACCAGGTGTTGATTCAGTAGCACTCGGAGCTGTGCGTGATCGTTGGGGTCAACTGGATCTTGAAGGTAGAGCACAGTCTCTTTCACATCTCCTCAAACCCTTGCTGGACTCGGAATTACCCTCTACAGCACGCTTTGAAGAACTGGGGTGGCACCGTATTATGGCACCTGGTTGGGAACATGATTTGGCCAGCCAATTGGTTGGATTTTCGAAAACGTGGAAAAACAATCCAGAAGTTCGCCGTCGATTGGCGAGTGATACAATAGATGGATTGCTGCGGACTGGACAGATTTCCTAGCCTTCAATTCGCAGATTTCGTCCGCACCCACCGCAAGGAATTCGAACGGGTCGAACTTTTGTTTCGACAGGATTTGAGATGCCACATGCGGGGCAATCAACCGTTGGAATTTCTCTCGCCAAAGCCCTCTCATAATCATCTGATAGTGAATCATCACCAAGCGTTCTTTCGTAATCATGCCGTGGTGAAATGATGGCCAACGGAATCATCAAGACGGCACATGCTGCTGCGATTCCCATGACAAATGTTGGTGGTAATGCTGACAAAACATACACGTAACTCATTAGCCCCCCGAATGCAATTGAAGAGATTCCAACAATCCATCTTGAACGATATTGTGTCAATCGAACTCCGATTACAATTCCCGTGACAAGGAGTAAAATAGTCGCCAAGAGAGTCACAAATGGGGAGAATAAAGCACTCCCAGCAACAACATATTCGACTTCGAACTTATCGTTGTCAGACAACCCGTCGACTTTAATCGAAACAACTTCAGAGACCCCAGTTCGATAGTGAGACACTTTCATGTTCTCGGGCAAATCTTCTTTGATGACAGTGAATAATCCTGAAAAAGCACTTGTCGTCAATGTTGCAGTCAAGTCTACCGATGGTTCGCTATTCATCGTCCATATTCCAGTTCCCAATTGGGGTCGGATAAAGTCAGAGATGAAGAGAATCCGTTCTTCACCAGACAACTCCAATACGACATCGATCCGAATTTTCATCGGAGCATCATCAATGCCCGTAACTCCCATGAGGTCGAGTTCAACCTCTGGATTCATATCAAACAAATCGGCCTCGAACAACCCATCTGGATTGAGGGCCAAACCCGTATTGCCCAAGAACACCTCGAGGTTTCTGGTACTACCATCGATGTGATTCAACAATGCCTCTTTCTCAGCGTCATCTACCCGACCATTCTCCCTTAGGTTAGATGGAATCGACGCACCCTGGATCTGAGTGAATAGATGGTCTGATGGCAAGGAATTGTTGCCAATGTTATCCATGCCCCAGCGTAACCAAGAAGCCATTGAACCTTCAATTTCAAGGTCGACTGAACGTGTAATGTGTGTACCATCATATTTGACATCAATATCAATGTCTAAGCGGCTACTCACGGCCCTTGCGGGTTCACCGAAGTGGTAGTTTTGAGTCCCCCCTCCTTCTTCGAAAGTGATTTCATGCATACGTCCAGAGGTGAGGGGAACATCTCCATTGTTCAACCAAATGGACAGATTAATCTGATAATTACCATCTGTGGGGCTGGAACCAGGATTCCAAACAAATGGAACTTCAACACCACCAGATACGATACTGGGTGAACGAACATCACTGATTACAAGTCCACCAACCTTGAACTCAAAGTCTTCAAGAGACGACCACATTCGTTCACCGAAACCGGATTTCATGATGACTGGGAAGAAAACCTCGTCACCCACTACCAGTGAGTTTGGCATGTCGATTGTGACCAATGGCAAATTCACTCGCACGGCACTACCGGTGTCTTCACCCCAAACGAATCGAATGGATGATTCATCACCTGGTTGTGTAAACAGCAGACTTCTAACGGCGAAAGTCACTTCGATCTCATCGTTCATGCTCACAGCAATTTGTGGGATTTCAATGTCGATTGCAATCATATCAGTGCCGGTCATAAACGCCCCAGGTGTTCCACTTTCCGCGGTGTATACATTATTTCCAATCTGAATGTCGATGGTTGCGTTGGCATATACACCAGCAGCATTTTCCACTTCGTAAGCGATATTGAATCTCCATGTTGATTCTGGAATCGTTGCACTCTGTTTCCAAATGATACTCCATGTTTCGATTTCTTCAGTACCTTGAGCGGATTGACTAACTCCTTTCTCATTGATGCCCACCAACTCATTCTCAAATGGAGTCATTGTGGCATCATCATTTTCTCCAATCAGATAGAGTTCGAACTCGTTTGGCCCACAGCATACCACTTCTGCACTTGCAGATGGTAAACTCAGTGGGGCTAGAGACGCCAGTAAGATGACCAGAACCGCACAGACTCGACGAGATTGGCGCGCCTGCATAATCTGGCGACAGAGAGTTTTGCCTTAGAACCTCTCGTGCGCGCGCGTGAGAGTAACTTACCCGTGTAAACGGATTAATCGACGCACTCCACCTTCGTCCACACCCTCTATGATTGCAAACCCCATTCGTTCCAGTTGGACGATTGTTCCGTCTGGATAATCGTTGTGTTCCAACAAACCTTCTGCAGCAATCAATTCATCATCTTCTTCTAAGAGCAATATTGCAGGCTGAGCCATATTTTGAGGTAGCCAATGAATGATGGGGGTGTTGCCAACGCGTTCTGTACGAATGACTTCACCCGCCCATTCATCTCCCGTTTTTTGGTGATTGATTCCAATATCGGCAAAATCCTTCAATCGTTTTTCTCCGGGTTGTGAAAAATCATCTTGAGCAATGTTGACCTTGATGACCTCTCCTCCAAGTGGCCATTGGCGAACGCCCTTGTCAGGGTGTTCAGGGTGGATGGGTAGAGTGACTTCGTTAAGGGAAATTTCAGAGATGTCTAGAATCACCGAACGAGGATTTCGCACAAATGAAAGTCTTGGTGCCTCCGCATCAACCGCCTTGGCGTTGAGACTGTTGAGGGTTGACATGGGGACTGCAATATCCTTCTGTGTCAGTCCTAGATCAATCCAGAATTTACGCATGGCTCCGGCATCATATCCGCGACGACGTAGTGCTCTGAGCGTCGGTAGGCGTGGGTCATCCCATCCTGAAAACTGACCGGCTTCGATGTCCTTCTTCATCTGCGATGTACTGAACCCGCCAAATTCGTGTACCTTGACGCGACCCCAATAGAGAGTTTCAGGATATTCCCAGCCGAACTTTTCGTAGAGTAATATTTGCTTACGAGTGGAATCCATGAGGTCTTTCCCTCGAACAATGTGGGTCACGCCCTGCAAATGATCCTCTACAGCGCTTTGGAAGTCGAGTAGCGGCCAAACCTTGTATCTGTCGCCGACAAGTGGATGGTCTGCGTGTTGAATACGCAATGCCGGCCAGTCCCGAAGCGCTGGATTGGGAAGGGTCATGTCTGTTCGAATTCGAATGACTGCACCACCCGGCTGAATAGTGCCATCATTCATCTCATCCCATAGTTGAAGATTCTCTTCTGTCGCCCGGTCTCGACAGGGACAGACCGTTTTGGAAATTCGGAATTCCTTGAATTCTTCACCTGAGCATTGGCACACGTATGCGTGCCCTTGTGCCAAGGTCTTCGAGGCATGTTCGAGATAGATATCCATTCGATCTGATGCTTTCAATATGCGATTGGGTGCGCATCCCGAGAGCCAAGTAAAGTCGTCTTCAATCATCGAATACGCTTCGGGGTCTGGTCGTTTGACAACAGCATCTGTGTCATCGAATCGAAGAATGACTTCGCCATCATACATCTTGGCATATTCTGTATTGATGACAACACCTCTGGCATGGCCCAATGAAAGTGGACCATTTGGGTTGGGTGCAAACCGCAATACAACCTTACCAGATTCTGCATTGGGCAACGGCGGCAATCCTTCGCGTCGCTCTTTTGTTTTCTTCTCCAGGGCATCCGGGGACTCAGATTCCAAAATTGAGCGAATATGGTCTAACCCTTTTTCAGCGGCGAGGGCATTGGCTTCGTGAACTTGGCTGGATATGAATGCGGTCAGCTGTTTTGCTTGACTTCGCAGGTCGGGGTTTTCCCCCATGACTCGACCCATGACCGAACCGACTTGTCCTTGCCCATCATACTCGAGTGCATTTTGCAAGGCATACTTCCGCAGCAGAGCAACGACTGCAGGTTCTAGTTCGCCCATAGGGCGAAACCGCTCGTATCCTGTTCTTGAACATGCAGGCTCAAAATAGGGTACGCTGCGCGTTCGGGGGTGAATTCGGGTCATCCGGCCTCTGTGGAGGTGGCGAATTGTGTACTCGTCCCCATGCATCTTTCACTGTGGCCCAACCCCATCGCAAACAATCGTGTGGTTCCGTCCCCTGAATGAGTTGAGGCACAGCCGCGATTGTTTTCGGATCAGATGGATATCCTGAACCAACTTCAATACCAATTTCAGTCGCAAGTGATTCCAATGCACGATCCCGTGCAACTTTGGCTAGTATCGATGCCCCTGCTACGGCCAAAAAGTGCAAATCTGCACCATGTCGACTGTCCATTGACCATCCATCCCAAGGCCAATCGGGTAGTCTGCTGGCTACATTATTCCCAAAACGTCCCGCATCCGTATCACATGCATCCAGTTGTAGAATCCCTCTTCCTTCGATGCGTAACTTCCGAGCCAATGAAGCAAACAGAGTGACTTCGTGGTCATTGAGGTTGGTCAATGCCATCGCGCGATCTATCTCAGCAGGTTTGGAAATATGCAATGCAAAAACCCAATTCCTAATTTCGGCTTGTTCACGAATCCATGTATCGAGTTCGATACGTTTGGATTTTGAAAGTAACTTTGAATCCGTCACACCCGCATCGTGCAACAGGGGTAAATCGGTTTCCGGGATACACAGTGCACCGACAACGAGAGGTCCGATTACGGGACCCCGTCCGGCTTCATCGATTCCGATTCTCCACATGAAATCACAGATCCAAATCCAAGCTTTCATCTGAGTTTTCTTGCTGTTTTTTGACAGGTTTTTCCCGGTGGTGTCGAACCGTTCGAGTCTCTACTGTTTCAGTCGGTTCTAGTACCTGGTTTGCTTCATGTGGTTCAGCAGTATCCAGTAAATCGTCAGATAGTGTTTCAATCGCTGAATAATCTGCTTTCTCATCATGGTGTTCGAATACGGTATCTGCCGCAGCCAAAACTTCCTCGGACGGTGCACCTTTCTTCGGCTTTGATTCTGATCTCATTTGGAACGCCATCTTGAATGCTCCAGCATCCATTGTAGGGCTTGGTTCGGGTTGTGGTTTTCCATCGACCTTCTCGCTGAATTTCCCCATCCAATCTTCGACCTTTTCAGGTTCGACATGCCTTGCAGCAATCATTTCGTTCCATTCTTCATCTCTACGTTGCCGATAGACAACTGCTCGATGTAATACGACAGCACCAATCATGGTGACGATGACTGAAATGAGTATTTGTCCCCAATCGTTCCAAAGCGTTTGAGCTTGGCTCAGAAATTCACTCCATGCGCTTTCCGCTTCGATATTCTCTGGACGCCATTGTTCGGCCAAGTATTCGTATTCAGTACGGTTCGTGAATAGAATGTCTGGTTCTAACGTACTACGCATGTCAATTGTGATTTCTGCCGTTCCATTGAC
>CATISE010000173.1 GCA_949538655.1 Marine Group II euryarchaeote MED-G33
ACTGGGTGCGGCCCGTGATGCTGACCATCGATTCCTAGAAGGATACCCGGCTCTATTGCCTCCAACAGAATTGGAAAACATGGAAACGATTGTTGGACCGTGGGAATTGAGGATGCGGTCTGCCGTCGAAGAACCTGAGGACTTGCTTTCATTGGCTCAATCGTCAAAGGTCGCACTACTTGTGGTAGGAGACCCACTACAAGCCACCACACATGTTGATTTAGAATTGAGATGTAATGAATTGGGAATTCCATGTCATGTTCAGCACGGGGTTTCTATTACGACCATAGTGACCGGTGCGGTTGGGCTTCAATCCTATCGATTTGGTCGACAATGTACTTTCGCTTATCCATATGGGGAATATTTACCCACTTCTCCTTTGGAAATAATTCTCGCCAATCGTGAACGAGATTTGCATACTCTCGCTTTGCTCGACTTGGATCCGAGTGGCATGGGCGAAGGGCAGCAAGAGCCGATGACACCAGGTATTGCCATGGATGTGCTACGAAAAATGGCGCAGAAATTGGATGTTGATGTCGAAGATTGGAATATTGTTCTTTGTTCCGATATGGGTACCGTTGACGCACGTATCTCAGTGGGTTCACCTACCGATATATCAGGAATTGAAGAAGGGCGAATCCACTGTATCCTCGTGCCGGCCAATTTGCATGATGTTGAGGCTGCTGCTCTCGCACGGTGGTGAATTGCTCGCCGGAGGCACCAAACCACGGATGCAGTTCGGACAAGGGGGGGAGTTGTATGGCAGGGCCAAGTAAAGTCGAATTCCCTGGCCAAAAGAAACAGCGTATGCGTGCCAGAGGTACGAAACGTGCTTCGGGTAGTGTTCTCAAACGTCTAGAGAAAAACCTCGCAGAGTTGCTGGACGACCCGCATGCACTAATGCCTACAATTGCATACACTGTAAAGCGAGCAAGGAAAGACCCCGTGCAGCGTTCTCTGAAGGAATGTGTGAAGGTTATTGCCAAGAAACATGATCGTAAATGGTTGGGCAAACGCATGATGAGAGGGCGAGGGGATGCTGTCGCCAAGGCGCTGGCGGGTTCCCTACATGCGGCTCATGATGATGAAAGAAGTATGGTTGCTGTTTTCGACCACCCACTCTTTGGCACCTCATCTTTCGTTCGACGAGGGAGTGGAAAGTCGTCCCACCTCGTCTCATTCCAGAATCACAAACATCCTCGCCAAAAATTGTTGACTTGGGAGGATCATGCACGAAGTGGTTGGTGGTTTTTCTCGATGGATGATGGAATCATTTGTACTGGAAATCAACCCGAACCGCCCTCTGGTTGGTTGGAAGGTGGGTTGGATGATGCCCCAATCAAGTTCACGGTTGAAAATGGTGTACATTGCTCACCGGGGGCAAACCCGCAACAAGAAGAAGGGATTCATTTCACATCAGGGGATGCACGTGTGGTCATCGATAATGCCGATCTTGCAAGTGTTGGAGATGAAGATTCCTTTACCCGTTCGATTGCGTTGAGGATGATGCCCCCCCGACTCGCTGATTTCGCCAAAGTTGAGTGGAATTGGAGGCCAGAGGGATGGCCAGAGGGTCAAGAACTGCCAGAAACTGCGCAGGAGAGAATTGACGAAGTGATCGAAGCTTGGTTGAATCTCTCATTGGCAGATTCCAAACTGACCCAGACCCTGAGAAAGGCGCTCTGCCTCAATCTCGATGAAGGTTGTATCATCGGAGAACGATGGTGGGCGAATGATGATCGCGAATCGATGATTGATGCAATCAATGGTTCTCCTCCTGAGAAGGCCGCATTGAATCTCGTCTTATCTGAAGCACTGGAAGAGGGGGGATTACACATCCGCGGAAATGGGACCTTCGAAGAATTGGAAAATCATGTTTTGAGATTGGAAGATACTTCATGCCACGCAAATCTCGTTGCTCTTTGGCCACAATGGGGTGGGTTTATTCTCGAAGAAATCTATGGGATTACAGGGGATGAAGCGGAACGAATGGTTGAGAAGCAGACCAAACGAAAGCAAGGTTTTGGTGCGTTCCTGAAGAAGATGGAATCGGAACGAGCGGAACATTTGATGTTGTCTAGATTCCCTTGGAAAGAAGGGGAAATGGATGGCTTGTGTGGCCAAGTCGATTCGTTGGTTAGAAAGGCGAGGGTCGATGGCGTTGGCAGTACCATCACAATGGCCAAGAAAGGTAAAAACCCTGCAGAGGAAGCGATTGGTTGGGCCTGGATTAACGTTCACGAACGTGCTGAATCCGAAGGTTGGCATTTCGGCTCAGATGCTCGAGACAAGGGTGGAGATTGGGTGCCTGCATTGAAGGCATTGTATGAAGCCAGTGCGGTATTGGCCGATGGTGGTTCTGCAGACGATTATATCGAAGCGATGCGTGAATTCTCTACACGAAGTGGTGCTTCGGATTTCGTTGAAGTGTAATTACTCCTCCAATTCTGATACGACCGGATCTGGGATAACAAGAGGTGAGGGGGACCACTCGTCTTCTTCGGTTGGATTACTCGGGGAGGGGAACAATGAACCCACCAAACCCCCGAGGCCGAAAAGAACGGATAAGGGGGCGAAAATATACGCACCGACCATCATTGGCATCAGACACTCATAGTGTTCGCATAGGCCTGTTTCCTGACCAACTCCTGGGGCGATAAAACAACTACCAAGTGTCAGGAAGAGGCAAACGACACTTGTAATAAGCGCAGTTGATGTTCCTGCTGCAGCCATTGTAATCCCACGTTCCTTGAAAATTGACAATATGAAGAACTTTTTCCCGGGCACCGGGGATTTGTTTATCGTCGCATTATTGTTGGTTCACCCTACATGGATGACTTTTATTCTCTAACGGTCGTTCAACTCAAAGAACGGTTGAAAGAGAAGGGGTTACCTGTTTCAGGGAAGAAGGCAGATTTGATTGCACGACTCAAAGAGGATAGTGGGGGCTCGTTTGTATTAGGTGAAAAGTACGAAATCGAATGTTCTGCTTGCCCGACAATACTCAGAGTGCCTTGTGATTATTCTGGAAGAATTACGTGTCCAAAATGTATGACTAAAACTCAAGTCACCAGTCCATTTTCGACAGATGATGGGTCAAATCTTACTGGTATTGTTTCAGATATACAAGGCGGCGAAGACCTCCAGTCGTGGGAGCGTGGAGACGCGAGTGATTACGACTTTGAGATGGGCCCAGATGGTCAAATCTTTGCAGTCAAGAAGCCATTTCATGGGGATTTTAGTTGGGGGGATTATTTGTTTGGATTGTTTGGGACCTTGGCAGCCTATGTTTTCCTAATCTTTGCTACTCCGGCGGCGTTTGATTCCCTGACCGACACCACTTGTGGTCTCTGTTTTGTTGGGATACCCTCTCTAATTGGGGGTGTGGGGTGGTGGAAAGGTAAACCTGGAGTGGCGGTGGGAGCGTTGACCGCAGTTGTTGCATCCCCGACTCTCTTTATCGTTGGTTGTTTTGCTGTATTGCTTGGATAATGTAGGTCTGCTCAATATTTCACGACAGTACATTACGGATGAATTCAGCGTGAGCGAACCACTTGCCAATCATCGACACCGGGTTCAGGATCAATCCAATCAGGATCGCCGGGTAGGACGAGGCCTGCGCCAATCGTGGCTAGTTCTTGTGCCAAGGATGCGTGTGTTTTCAGCAAG
>CATISE010000174.1 GCA_949538655.1 Marine Group II euryarchaeote MED-G33
ATCGAGTTCTACCCCGTTGTGATACATTACCGCTTGCGCACTGTGGTTTTCATCGGCACGTGCAAATTGGTCAGCAGTGACTTCAATTTGAACGATACTGACCTCGCCTGGCTCGATTGCAATTTGGGGGCTCGAGATTAGTGTCAGATTGATGTCTTCGAGAGTTTCCTCAATTTCAATTGTAAATGTCTGCAAGGAATTACCTGTATTATTGGCCTCTAATGCAATGGATGAGTTTCCATTGACAGGAATGACCGCTACTGCATATTCAGGAGATAGGGATGCACCGATTACCTCTTCCACGAGGAAGGGAATCGAAGTCGTTGTCAGTATTTCTCCCATGTCATCCGATACGGTGATGTTGACATCAAACGGAGTGTCTGCGCGGGTGTTCTGGGGCGCTGTAACACTGAGTGTTGTGGTCAAATTATCGCCGCCGACTGAAGGCCATGCGTCCACGATTGAATTGAGATTGGTGATGGAGGTTGGGGTGATGGATGTAATCCACCCTTCTGGACCTTCGACACTTAGTGAGAGATTCGATTCGTGGTTGCCTGTATTGGAAACAATGATCGGGGTCGACGTCATAATTTCGGGGGTCACGGTTGTAGGTGGTGGTATTTCCACATCAGCCAGAGTTAGTTCAGGGATGTTGAGTGTGATGCTAATATTGGATTCAGGTGCTTCGATTCCACCTGATGAACCTAACAAGGTTAGGTTGGCGACAACGTCGATGACGAGTGAGCCAGCGAGTGGTAGCATATCTGAAGGGCCTAGGATTGTGGCCACAAGTGGTTCCGAGTCGCCCATCGCCATAGTGGTTTGATTTGGGGCAACTGAGCTGTTCCATCGCAGTATCTCATTTGGTCCGCTTGATGTTCTAGATGATGTGAATTCAATCGGTGTCGATGTAAGTTGGATGTCGGCTCCCCCTGCAGTTGCAATTCCTGAAACCAAATTGTGTCGCAATTCCATTTCAATATCGACGAATCTGGAGATTGGTCCGATCAAAAGTTCAGAAGGGTCAATAGAGAATTCAGTTTGCTCGGCAAATAATTCAATCATCATTGTCGGTTGAATTTCAAGGGTTGTCTGCTGAACATTTGGGCCACCCCCTACTGGGGTTATCGCAGTCCAAAGGGTCAATTGATTGCCTTCTGCAAGTTTTGTTGTCGGATCGAATGGGAGTGAAAGTGCGGGAGGTTGAACTACGACGTTGATGATGATTTCTTCGCCGACTGTCATGTATGGTGTGGTCGATGGGTGGATTTCAACGGACCACCCTGGCGCAGTTTGCGAGAATCCGGCTTCAAGATTGAAGATTGCTGGTGAGGTGCCGTTGTTTCGCAAAGTGTACTGAATTGTTTCTTCGGTCCCAGGGATAATTGGCACGAGCCAGTTGCCTGTGGTGTGGTTAAGTTCGCCCAATAGCAAATCTCCTGCCATGATTGCGGCGTGATTGGAAAGATTGTATTCTCCTCCTTCACTCTCGATTTCTACGGTGATTAAATCAGACAAGGATCGATCGGTTCCAAATGGTACTGTAACAGATATTACAATGGTTGTCGATGATGAAGCGTTCACAATTTCTGTTTGAGAGGGGTTGCCAGAAATAGCAGCCCATCCTTGGACATCAGTAATTGTGTAATTGTATCGATCGGGGGCATCTCCGACATTTTGAACCATGAATGTCAAAGAAGTGGAGGCGCCGGGTTCCACAGCTCGATCACTAGGTGCCAACAAAATGGTTCGATATGGGCTAAATGTGATTGTGCGAGGAGTGATACTCACGACGTCTGAAAGGGGAGGGGTTGTTGAATTGAAGAATACATCACCTGAGAGTGTATAGTCACCCGAAAGGGACGACGCGTTAATGACGAGAGAAGCCAATTCAACCGGTGGCGGGGAGGCGATGCTACCAGCTGGAAGGGGTGTTGCCAATCCGGTGAACGATACTGGAGTTCCACCCCCGATGGGAGTTAGTACGATTATCGGAGTCGCCTCTGTGTCTAGGTTTCCTGTATTCCGAACGCCGACAGAAACAACCTCTTCGCCCGGGGATAGACGCGCGCCCTCTGAAGGAAGGGTGTCTGAATAGACCTCTCCTGTATTCTGGGCAGTTACATCGAAAAATTGCTCCTTCAGGTTGTTGGAAGGATTGATTTCTGGAATCGTTTGAGCATGGGCTCGAATTTGTTGATTGGTTCCTGGTGTGGCTGTCCAACTGAATACGTATTGAGCAACGGCCCCGGGTAAGAGGCTGACCGATTGGGAGTCAATTGTAACATGACCCATTCCATCAGCACTGTCAATGAACACCGTGAGTGCTCCCATTCCGCTGAGGAGGCCATCATTTGCAAGTGTGATGCGAACTTGTTGGGGGCCAGGGGCGAGTACGTATGTTATACAGGGGTTGCAATAGTAAGATGGTCCAATCCACTCAATTTGTGTGATGTTGATATCTGCACTTGCTGCTCTAGCTGTGCTGGATATGGTTGTAGTAGTTTGAACGGAATCTGATGTGTTAACGGACAAAGGAGCGAGGGTGCTCAACAGTAAAATTGCGAAGACTGTGAGGGTTTTATTTCGCATTACAATCACTCCAATTTGTATTTCTGTCTATACTTCTACACCTTTGGTGTAGTAGCCGGACTATGAACGTCTGCCTCGATGAGTAATTTTCCAAAATCATACCACCTGTACCAAAGTAATGAATTGCAATTTATTTGAGACTGACATTTGAGCGGAGAATTCTGATCTCTCACCTTTATTCTGAATTTGGATTCGACATTCAGAGAGATTTGTTTTCTTGAATAATTCATGCTCTTTGTAGAAATGGACATAGACATAGTAGGCGCCTTTGGGGGTACTACTTTTGGGCCAAAACACGTTTTCAATTGGTGTTCGTGTTTTTCCTTTTTCGTTCATCTCAATGTCGAGGACTCCGCCATCACTTGATTCCCTATTCCGTGGGTGTACGATTTCACCACCGGGTGATACGACGAGTAAATTGAAGTCGTTTTTATTGTCCCACATTAGAGATACTTGGAGATCTCCTGTGCTTGCATTTGCGTTTTCTAGGCGTTCATCAAAATCACTTTTTCGCCACTCATCGTCGCCGATTGGTTGGAGGCCGCCGCGTTTGTAGGCATCGTTTAACGCCGAGTGTAATCTTGTTTGCTTGTCCTTCTCAATCTCTGCACTATTCATATTATTGTGCATCACTTTCCGACGTGCAACCCTCAACTGTTGCAGTGATTTGGCTTCGCGATCATCGACGTCTTCGAAAATGATGGATGCGAGGGTCGTCAAGTCTTGAGATTCGTTGATCATGTTCCGATATTTTTCGTATCGTTCCTTGGCTTCTTGTTGCTCCTTTCTCTTCAAGCCAGCATCAATCAGTTTCCGGCGTTTTGTAATCGCTTTCTCGATATACTTCACCACATCACTCGATACGTGATTATAGCGAATTGCAGACAGTTCGTCAAGGTCCCGGGCTGCATCAATCTCAATCATGATTCGATTGTATTGTTCCTCTTGTTCGGCGATATATTGCTTTCTTTTGGCCTCTTCAAGTTCTGATTCCCTTTTTTCCATCAATCTGTTGAGCATTACACGATGTACTGTTGAGATGTCGTCATCAATTTCAGGGAACTCTTCGATGGTTTGTGCCGACATTACGTCTGCGCGTTGGTGGCGATATAGTTCTGTTTCAGATTTTATTCGTTGATCTAAGGTCTCGGCATCAGGTACATCGAATGATGCAATTAATTTGAGTTTGTCACCAAAGCTCATTTTTCCAGAGTATTGGTAATAATCTGCTCCAACACGACCCCTTAGGGTGAAAATTGTTGGATCTGATTTGCGGAGTCTTTGGTGGCGTTTTCTGTGCCAAACGAATACATTGTAGCTGCCTTCGGGTGGTGTGGTTCCTTGTGGCCAAACGATGTTTTCCAATGCTGACTTCATTTCGGGCTGTGAATTCATCTCTAAATCCAGAATTCCCCCGCAAGATGATTTCTTCTTGCCCCTGTGGATGATTTCTCCAGAAGGAGTTCGTACAATGAGATCCAGGTCGTTCATGTTGTCCCATAACAAACTGAAACGTAAATTGCCGTCGCCCGCATCCAATGTCTTGATTCGGGTTCGGAATGCTGATTCGGGTTCAAAATCAAAATCATCTGGGACGGGTGGCTTTTTCGATTTCTTTTCTGCTTTTTCAACGTGTTTTGTGACCAACTCATCTTCGACGAGAATTTCCCTTATCTCTTCCTTGATTTCGATAAGGCGTTCTTCTTGTTCTTCATTGACGCCTTCGATTTCGATCGCGTCGATTTCGTCAGATGTTCTGGCTGTTTCAAGAGAGCCTCGAAGGGTTTGATATTGAGCGGCTTGTTCTTGTTCGACTCTTTGGCGTTCGATTTCTTCAAGGAAATCTAAACGAGTAAGACGGAGGTTTTCAAGTTCCTGTTGCTGGATTTCGGTGACGTTGACGATGTCGACCTCCAATAGGCCCTCTATGTCCTCTATTCGAGGGATTGAGTCCAGGTACCTGGTGTATTGCTCGGTGAATTTTCTTTGGCGTGCAACTTCTACCAATTCGGAGCGTCTGTTGATTTTGATCTCTGTCAAAAGCTCTGATTGTTCTTCTGTGACTCCATGAATTTTGAGTGAGTCTAATTCAATTACATATTCACAATTCAAAATTTTGGCATTCAGTTCATCGCAAACAAGATTCTCTCTGGTTCGAGCAAAGAGTTCCCGTAACTCTTCATCTTGCGTTGGATTTACACCTGAGATTCGAATTCGATCGAGTTCGGATGAAGATTTGGCAGATTCTATTCCCAAGCGAATCTCTTCGGCTCTAGCATCTTCTTTGTCCTTCTGATCTTTCGCATCTAGTGCAATAATGCGTTTGTTTCTGCGTTCATCTAATTCGGTCAACTGAGCGACTGGTAAATCTTCGAACACCATGTTTTGTAATTCTTCTTGGCTTTCACTATCATGGATCATATCAGTAAAGTGGCGATACAGTTCTGCCTCAAATTCGATGCGGGCCTTTTCACTCAAGCGGGAGTGGTAAAATTCGTAATGCGCTTTGAGGCGGGTGGATCCGTCTTCATCCAACTCAGAGAAATCCAAACTTTCCAAATAATCAACTGTTTGAGCAGAACGGATTTCCCGATACAGTTCTTCTTCGCGCCTCAGTTGTTCCAATTGTGTTGATAATCCCTGAGTTTCGGCATCAATTTTTTCTTTGGCAGATTTTTCTTGGTGCTCTTGGTAGTCAATTTCCCTCTTTCGAATCGTTTGGATGGTGTCTTCGAAAGTCAGTTGGTACATCCGGTCATATAATTCCAATAGTGCGGCTTGTCGTAATTCCAGTTCGACTAGGGTTGCCCCCTCAAGAGGTGTTTCAATCAGTTCTTGGTTGACGTCGATATTGTATTCTTCACTCAGGCCCCGAATCAATTCGATGATGCCTTTACATTCGGCCATTTTTTCTGTTGATCTCTCAAGTACTGAATATCGTTCAATGTTGGTTCCCTGCAACTCGGTGATTTCTTGCTTCATACGGATGCGTGGATCGGAATGAGGGGTTTTCGAATCTGCAGGGAAGGGAGTCATATCTGGCGAATATTCGATTCTAGGACCGACCAAAGATTGGTGTTGAGATGTGCGCGATGGTGGGAGTGTGTCTTCGATTTCTATATCTTCCATTTTCAATGTGCCCAGCAATGATTCGGTTTTTCTTCGGCCTTGATTGAGGTGTGAAATCGCTTGCCATGCCATGACCAATACGATGGACGAGACAATCGCATATCCAACATAGGTGTCCATTGAGTCACTCTCCTGTTGGGTCTTCTTCTTCATCCCTAGAAGGGGTTGGTAATGATTGGATGTGAATGGCGCGGCCCTGTTTTTGGTATCGTGCAACCAATGATGCTAGCAATGCATCGTGAGAGGTTTCACTGATTCCCAACTTTCTTCGCTCGTCCCACAGTAGAATTTGTTCAGTTCGGGTTAGAATCCCGTCATCGAGGTATACCTCAATCAGTCTGCGATATGTATCTCGATCTGAAATCGCGTAAACGATTTGGCTGTTGTCGATGGACTCTGCCCGAATTTGGATTTGATTTCCCAGGGTAATCGCCTCATTGTGGGTAATCTCTCGGCTGTCGTATTGAACTTGGACTTCGTTTGCAATCGTTTGCAAGGACTCGATGGTTCTAGCTCGGTTGGTGCGGCGTTGAAATTTGCGGGATTTTCTGGAGAGGCGCATTTGTTTCCCTCCTATTCGACTGTGAACTTGCACACCAATCGGGGCGGCTCATCATTGAGGATCTCCCCTCGATACTCTTTGGGGCCATTTCCATCATCCACAAGGACGCGGTAAGGTGTGAGGTCTTCTTCGGCATGGTGCTCAAAATGCTCAATCAAAACCTTGTATTCGCCAGTGGGCGCTTTCCCTGCTGCCCAGAAAATATTCTCGACCGGTTGCTCACTGGTGGGCAATTCGTTCATGTCGACATCCAACTGACCGCCGCATGCTGATAATTTGTTATCGAATGAGATTCGTTCACCTGAGGGGCAAACTACGCTCAAATCCAAATCGTTTTTATTGTCCCAAATCAGGCTGACTTGGACCTGTCCAGATTTGGCGCCTTCTCGTTCAAGGCGGTCATGGAAATCAGATAGGTCGGGATTGGATACTTCCTCTCCTGTTTCGACGGTGAGGGGGGTTTGGCCGGGTTGGGCCCTGGGGTTAGTATCCCATTCAGCGCCGATTTCAGCAAGGAGTGCTTCTGACGAATCCAGTATGTCTTCAGACAATGGTGGTTCCTCCTCTGCCAGTTCTGCTTCGATTGGAGATTCATCTTGATCGATTTCCATTGGTTCGTCGCTGTGTGGTTCATCGGGAGTGGTTTCGACTGTCATTGTCGGCAAACGCTCCATGTCCTCCTCCAATGCAAATCGATTGGGGCGAGGTTCGGGGACTGCGACGGGGGTTGCCCTAACGTTACCCAACCGAGTTGTGTGGGCTGGGTTTTCCTCCCCGGTGAGGATTCGGTATATGCCATATCCAAATAGGGCGGATAGGATGGCAAAGAAGGTATATGCCGTCCAAGGCATATCTCTATGAGATATGCCTAAGTTTATGATATCTTGCCCGGGTTCCCGTCTCGATGTCTTCAATCGAGGATGTGAATTGCTGCGGGGGTGATGGAATATTCAACCCGATTTGCCGTGAAGATTCGATCGATGAATCCCAGTGCCTGCATCCGCCCCAATACACCACTCCTCATGTGGGGAATCACAGACTCGCTCCAGTTGGCCTTCGTCCCCGGTCCGTATCTCCGGTGGATACGGGAAAGCAAGGATGCGGGTGTGTTCGATCCAATGTGAATTCCGTCGATTATATGCCTCATGTATGCCCATTCCTTGTCCATATTGTTTCGAACCTGAGATACGATTAATGCACGTTCAGTTGGAGATAGTGATGGTCCGCCCTCGAGGGATTGATCCAGAATTGGATTTGGTTCTCTGGCAAATCTTTTGCCTGATTCGGTGAATTGGACTCGTCCGGAATCATCCAATCCAATCAATCCGAAATCATACAAAGCTCCCGACGGGTTGGTTTCACCTGCTCTGGCCCTGCGAATCATGTAGTGGTTGAGGAAACGGTTGGTGGCAGCTCGTTCCCCGTTTGGAAATGAGGAGTGGATTCTTGACCCCCTCTCCCTACCTTGGTGTTCGTCAAACTGTTTGAGCAACTCCCGGACAGGGGTCACACTCGCTCGTATTGCGGCACGGAAATCGTGGATGGTTGG
>CATISE010000175.1 GCA_949538655.1 Marine Group II euryarchaeote MED-G33
CTGGTTCTGATTTCTCTACAATTGCTGCCGTGGCATCCTCCATTGCACGTATTCGTTGTTGTTGCCGTTGGTGGTTCAACCTACGTCTACTACGGCGCGAGAGAGATTGTTCAATTGTATTTGAATGGGCAATTTTCACCACACCAACGTCCTCTGAATTTGAGGATGGAATCAATTCATACTCATCATCCCAATGTGGTTCCTCAACTGAATTTTTTCGAATGACCAGTGCCAATAATCCAATCAGAAGTCCGACGACCATGAAACCACCAATTAGAATCTGGCCGCCTTGACTACTGGTTAAACGATCAATTCCAGTTGGTTCAACATCGACGTAGGTGGCCGCAGTCCAACCTTCATATCGAACTTTCACCTCCTGCCCATCCCCAGGATTCTCCAACTCTAGGAACCAATATGGGCCAATATCATGCCTTACTGGACCAATGTCTGTCTCAAATACAAACTGTGAAATTTGCATGGGTACGGAATTGCCACCATAATCCACCAGACTAACTTCTAGAGAAAATGTGGAGCCTTGCTCACCAACACCACCATGTTGTCCGATGCGCAATGAGCGTGCCTCGCCAATGAAGACTTGAAGAGTGAAATTACCTCTAGCCGTCCCATTATTAGCTTCAACATTCCAAATCCCTTCACCCAGACCTATCGCATCATAAACACCGATTTCGGTGGTCTCTTCAATTTCAATCGAATTGGTCGGGAGATCCCATTCTACCGGCCAAGGAGCCAGGTTACCATCTAAATCAACAGCATAAGTCGTGATTTGGAATACTTCACCGCTGTAGGTCACACCTCCTCCAATCGGGAGTGAAAAATCGATTTCTATGGCATGGGGGACTCCTTGTTCAACATAAATTCGCGAACGAGCACTTCGACCTGCAGCATCCACTTCGATGAGGCGATCCCCTGTTTCGGTTGGTTGCCAGACCCCTCCTGAGAGTCGCATTTGTGGCGTCAAATCTTCTCCATCAACCGTCCAATTCAATTGGACATCTTCGATGATATTCCCATCCGCGTCGGTTAGAATTGGATTCAAAGCGATTGAATCATCAGCAGAAATGGTCGTACCATCTCCTGCCAAAGAAATTCCAGCCAGCCGACCGGGACGCACTTCGATTTGCAAATACGCACTGAATGCCCCATCTGGACCTGAATGATTGGCTGTTACAGTCCAGGTTCCAACAAGTCCACCGATAAACCTTACACCATCTACATCAGAAATTAGCGAAGGGGTGACAACCGACTCTTCTACAGCCCACTCTGCTGATATTGGCCAACGATTGCCACGGTTGTCTTCGGCCTGTAGGACCATACTGGTTTCGTCATCTGCAGTGAATATGTCATGCTCTACATCAATCCAAACCCTGGATATTTCGCCTGTGACGACTGTTAGATCAATCCATGTTTCAACACCTTCTGCTTGGGCTGAAATTCTCCACGTTCCCGCCTGACTGGGTAGCCATTCCACAAATCCTTGATTGTATCTAAAGTTGCCATTTTCGGCTGACCAATTTCCAAGAGGCAATAGAACGGAGACATTGTTGCCCACACGATCGTGCCATCGTAAATCGAGAGGTAGAGCTTCATCCGCACTAATCACACGGTTTGGATCGATAATTTCCAATGAATTGACCAAACCGGGAATCACCGTAATTATGCCAGTCCCATTGGCACCCACACCACTTGTGACATTGATTTGCCAATTCCCGACCTCTTGACCGACATAGTAACCTGCGGAATCAATGGAACCACGTTCAACACTCCAATCCAAACCCGCTGCTGCAGAAAGAGGTAATGGATTACCCAAGCGGTCTTCCGCTTCAGCCGTAATTTGAGTCCCAACGCCTGCCCTTGCAGTCAAACCCTCGGGGAGGATGATTCGTGAAGCGCCACCAACGTCGACTGTAACATTCGAAATAGCCACATGGTTCCCCCATTGTGCTGCTACAGTGTGGGTTCCGAGTTCTGTAGGGGTATACATTCCAGTATTATCGATAATTCCTGATGATGTTGACCAAATAAACGACAGTCCATACACTGGATTCCAATGCTGGTCCACTCCGTATGCAATGATTGGAACCACATCATCTACAGTGATTGAATAATTGCTATTCGCCATTGTCAATCCGAGCGGTGCGCCAGATTGAATCAAGACTTCTTGAGTCCCAGAAGCACCTGCACCTTCTGCTCCAATCGTGATAATGCCAGATTGCGTAGGGGATAAACGGCCGCTTCCATCAATCGTTCCCGATGTGGTTGACCAATAGACTCCAGCATTAACGGCTGTGCCTCGTTCCGAACGAATTTGTGCAATGAAGTCGAGAGTACTATCGGCGTCAGAAATACCCAACTTTGGTTGGATATCAACCCAGGTCGGTGAATTGCCAAGGAATGTAGGGGATTCCCATCTGAAGGTGATTTCTACAACTGGACGGTGGGACGGCAATGTGGATTCTGAGGAATGGAAATATGCAACACCCATTTCACCTCCGAATCCCGGTGTCAGAAGAAAACCTGCACGTGAATCCTGACTGTTGAGTTGACGATATTGTGCAATTTCAACAGTCTGCGTGACATCAAATTCGACCATTGAGGAATTTGTTTGTACCAATTGTCGATCCTGCCAAGCACCACTATCCATGTTGCCTAGCGCCCCTGGTGAAGACCATTGAGAATTGACATTTCGTGTAATCCAAGTTGATTCTTCTATCGCCCAATCTTGCCGCAAGATACTCCAAGCTTGAACATCGACAGGACCGGGTGAAACGTCTAGATGGAGTTGAAGAGAAGCGTTCTCGATGGTTGTATTTGTCGGAAATCCTTCAGCGCTTAAATCAAGGCCTAAAAGCCCAATCCGAGTTTCCTGTCGATCGTCAGTCCAACCAACTTCAAATTGTGGGGACTCCGTTCGATCGGCGGTCGTGTTACCGCTGTCGAGCGTGGTGTCCATGTCAACCGAGTAGGTGATTGTCCAAGTTCCATCACCATTGTTCGTCAATGAACTGTTTGTGAGTTTTGAGTCAACGGGAGAGTCGAGTACCATCGCCGGGGTTGAAACACCTGCGATGATTTGCAATAGAAGTAAACCAATCAGAAGGTGCGCGAGGCCCCGGCTCTGATTCTCTACTCGCATCAAACCGTCACAGAACCCATTGGACTTCAATGACACCCCAGACCGTCCGCCTACGGCGGACGGTAAATCTCTGTGATTACGGTTACTCGGTCCACTCAGCCCAGTCATCCATATCGGGGTCTCGATACCACCAGACACCTTGGTCATCTTCCCACCATTCTGTGCCGTCTTCATCGACTCGATAGTTGGGGTCTTCTTCCGCACTGTATTCCTCTTCAACTACAGGTTCTGCAGGTGATTCGACTACAGGAGTAGATGCAGGGACGTCATCATACTCTTCATCGTCGTAGAGATCATCATCATACTCATCGTCACTGTCACCACGTCGCATGAGAACGACGACAACCAAAACCACACCCAGCAAGAGGGCGATAACGGCGGACAAACCAATCCATGACCATGGAGCATTTGCCTCAAAGAATCCTGCAATGGTACCTTCCACTGAAATTTGTACTTGGTCGCATACATTGACTCCAGAAACTGAACCATCAGCACAAATGGTGATTGTATTCACTCCCTCATTGAGCATGTATACGCTTGCGCTGGTATCGTTAAACGAATCTGTTTGGACTTGATTCAAAGTATCTTGAACATCATCAAACACATCTGTAACTTGAACGGGCACAGGGTTTCCAAACTGGTCAAATCCTTCGACATCTATGGTTACAAGCGCTTGCTGATCAATCGTCAGTTCCGTGCCAGCAACAGTACCTGGTGAACTGGCAATTGCTTCTAGGCGATGCAAGTTTCCATAATCCACGGTGACGTTCCATGTTCCTGAACAGGTTGCACAAGAACCTGCGCTGTATGTCAAAACGTAGACTTGGTTGATGTTTCCATCGAATCTGTAGTTTCCAATATCCACTAGCGGATTTGTGTTGGCATCCGAGATGTCATCTTGCGTGAATCCATCAGTTATGCTGGCCCAGGAAACAACTGGTGTTTGATACTGATTTCCATCTGCATCTGCGACCCAGATTTCTACGATTGGGAATTCACCTGCAGTGATTCGAGTTTGTGATTGGACGATGATTTCTCCAGATTCATCAAATGTCGAGTAAGCCTTGTGCCAAACATTGGCAACTTCTCCAACGGTCACAGTCACAACAGACATCGATTGGACGTTATTCTCACCGGCCGCACAAATTGTGTATTCACCAACGATGGTTGCATCCCAGATGTAGTTCGCATCGCGCATTGCAATTGAAATGTCAGTCCATCCAGTGACGGTCGCAGAACAAGTTTGTGGTGCATTTTCGGTCGTAGAATCCCACTGAAGCCATTGTATCGGCGTTTCAGGCAAATCATTTCCGTGCACGTCACGAGCATCTGGACTTAGATCAAATGTGTCGTCCGCAGAAATTGTCGAATCATCCGAAATTGAAATCGAATTGAGAGAACCTGCCGTCACGGTGAAGGTTGCATCGTTGAATACCGATTGATCACCGACACCTGGTACGTTGAACACATACAGGACATTGATTGTCCAATCACCCACTAGAACTGCTTCGAAGATGGCAGAAGTGCCCTGTGGCGTCAACCAGTCCGAGGCTTCGGAATCATCCGTAGTCCATGTTGCGGAAACACTCCATTCGTTGCCATCAGCATCCGAGGTAAAGGCAGACAGTGTGCCAGTATCTTGTCCACTGGTCAAATTGAAATTGTTGCTGGGGGCACGAGCTTCAATCGATACAGGCAAGCCGTGATCGACCGCCATTGGAATGATGACATCAAGCCCTTCGAGAGTGGCCTTGACCCAGGATGAACCCTGATTCGATGCGTCCCATGTCGTCGGTTGTCCAGCATTGACTTGTCCATTCAACCAAGTCCATCCAGAGATGGATAGGTCGATGCTTTCACGGTTTCCTTGAACGTCGATTCTAACAACGTCGAATGTAACATCATCGTCCGCAGTCAATGAGATACTATCTAATGTAGGCGAACTGGTGACGATGATTGTATTCGTCGGTCCGACTGCAGTCACTTCCAAATCGGCAATGTCCCCATAAGTCACTTCCATTGTGTGGTCGCTATGGATTCCAAGATCGCTGTCTACCCATACGTTCCAAGTCCCAACATGGTCACCTGTAAATGAACCAGTTGAATTGTCCATGAGACCATTTTCGGCACCCCATGTCAATACACCTGAAAGGCTGCTATCCATCTGGTTTCCACACTGATCGAAAACATCAACGGTAAATCCAGTCGTATTTCCGGCCTCAATGCTTGAATCGCCAACGATGTGGAAATATGCCGGGGCACCGACGTTTACGGTGATAGGTACTGAGATTGTCGGCTGGAAGGACCAAGTTGCATTGAGATACTGCTGTCCCGCAGTCCAAGGTGTCCATGTGACATCCGTTGTGACCGGTGTTGTCAGAGTTGTACCAGTAGACAATGTCCCGTTGCTAATCTCAAGATAGATTGTTTCGCCTGGAACAACGTTTCCATTTGAGTCAATCACCATGATTTGTGAGAGTGTGAACACATCATCTGCAGTCAACGTAATGGCTAGAGGCACCACGACTAGTTGAATCGGTGAACCAGCTGTGACGGTGATATTCACCGACTCAATGACTTGGCCATATGCTGCTGAAATGATTACAATTCCCGTTTGATCGGGTGTGAAATAGCCACTCGCATCTATGGTTCCATCCGTACAGGACCAAAGGACATCTCCCGGTAGAGAATTACCGGTAGCGTCAAGCAGAGAACCGCTGAATTGCACTCCTGAATCCGCATCGGTTGTCGATGGACCTGACAAACTAATCGAATCTACAGATGTGTAGTTAAATTCCAACTTCGGTTTGTCTGAAGAGAGAGATTCACTGGATTTCAGGTCAAGCAACATGTGTCCCGAGTTGGTCGTACCCATGATGACGACTGTGACTGTTCCATTCATCGTGGTCATGGCACCACTGACATCGAATTGCAACCATCCACCCACAAACGAACTCATGACCCGAACGGTGTCCAGAGGTGTGGCAATGTAATCAACACCGGATTGCATACCCGCTGCAGACCAGTTGAAACCGCTTGAAGCGGAATTCCAAGTCGCACTGTTTTCGTCAAAATTAGAATTGGTGACTGCATATGCTGTCAAATCGATATAATTGGCCAAACTCAATTGGCTAATTTGATCGGCATAGATTGACAACTGAGCAGAGTGAGGATTGACAGACATTTGATCTAACGGCATTTGCCCCATGTCGATTTGATAGATTCCATGGCAACGATTTGCAGCAACTGATTCACATCCTGTGCCAATGTGAACCGTGTTTTCATTGCCATGTCCTGCATCCACATCACCTTCATTCAGATAGGTGTCCCAAACGGGGAGGTGCCCTAGAGTAGGAACATCTGAACCCTCCTGAACTGCAACCGTATGAACGTGGTTACCGACATCGGTGATGTCCGGGTTGCCAATTCCGAAAGTGGATGGGACGGAACGTGGACCGGGGACTGAAGCATTCAATGCCTGCACCGACCAAGTGTAAATTTCACCGACGGCTAAATCGATGTCAGGTGTCCAAACGGATGCTGTTGGAGGATTACCTGACCCAATCGTAAATCCAGAATTGCTGTTGGAATCCCAAGATTTGTAGGTCTGTGTTCCGCTCTCATTGCTGAGAAGGAGGATGTAACCTGTCGCATCTCCAAGGGTATCCCATGTGAGGGTGGGCCTGGTTTCAACCCCGAGCGTATATTGTCCAACGTCGTACACGACTTCCAAGTGTTCAGGCGATACGAGTGTGACCTGTGCTGGTGAAGATGCATTGTTTGGATTATCTACATAACCAACCTCTAGTTCAGGTGCATAAGAGTTTGAACCTTCGGCTGAACTGAAGTAAACCGTACCAGCCCAACTGGTTTGCAGTGCCATGTTCATGACACCCGATGAAGTCCAAGCACTGCGGGCGATACCGGTCACATCCCATTCATACCATACGCCA
>CATISE010000176.1 GCA_949538655.1 Marine Group II euryarchaeote MED-G33
AGCGGGAATGGCTGCCAATGGTTTTCCCTCGACGAGTCCGGAGAGGGGTAGGACCAGTCCAGTTGCAGTCCCTTCCAGTTCCAATGTGAGGAATCGGGTCGCCCCAACATTCAGAGTATCAAGGAAAATTTCATCTCCATCAAAAAGCGACGTTGGAGATACCTTGGTGATTTTCCACGAGGGTCCGCCTGCGGCTTCAAATCGTAAAGCAGCCAATTCCCACGGTGCGATTTCAACATGAATCCCGACCAGTAAACTACCTTGTTCCATACGCCATGCTTTCAGAGTCACAGATTCGGTGTGATGGGACAATGCCGCCTCCCCCATCTCAGCGATTGTTGCTCTCCATTGGACTTCCTCAAGCATCTGTAGTGCACTGTTGATTTCGTGTTCTTCGGCGTTTGTGGTGATGAGTTTCGACAATCGCTCACGAAGGCGCTTCAAGCGCCCCCGTTCATGAGCCTGAACCTCATCGGAAAGTTTGGTTCCTCGCAAACTCCACAGAACATAACCCATGGGTGCCAACATCAGTAGGCCGATGCCGACGTAGAACGGAATGAATTCCTTCCATCGATCCACAATCGGTCCTGCTTCAATGGGCTTATCTTCCTCGTTGCTGACATTGATGGTTTGCAACACAAGATGGTAGGGCGTGGTGCCAATTGCCGAATCGGCTCTTGTCACCTTTACAGCATGATAGCCAGGTGTCATGTTCAGTCCAACAGTACCAACTCCCTCAGCAAAGTCTAGCGGCGAAATGAATTCCCCTGAATTGTTCCATGATTGGATTTGTAAAATTTCACCTCCATTCTCAATTGTTGCAATCAGTCGATGTGTTTCCCATGCCTCACCGGGTATGAAAATCGAGTACACATCAACAACGTCTTGTTCACTCAAATTACCGTGGGTTTCCCAGCGTGCATCCTCGATGACCACCGCATCGTTTTGGATGATGTCTTCATCGATAATATTCGGACAATCATGATGGCACAGTGCGTCTCCACCAGACAGAATTGTTTTGTTCAACTGCCACGGAGCTGCTGCTGCAATCGTTTTTGCCGAGATTGAGAATTCAAAACTCTCGTGACGAGAATCTACATTCGGCGTGTGGATTGTCATATTTCCAAAAAAGTTGTCAAATTCCAATGAGGTCACATGTCCGCTGGGAAGATGAGTCATATGGCCGACAAATTCGGTCATCTCTCCCCCAAACCACTGAATCTCAATGTCTGCATTTCCACCTGTCGTGAAGTAGGAACGATCGCCTACCGAATCAAATTCATGGACATATCCTGCAGCGGTCTGTTCATGCAATTCAACATCCTCATCGGCCGCGTTTGAATGAATGAGGATTCGATAGGAATTCGGAGATGTGAAATTGGCATTTGAGATTTCAATCCACATTGGATTCCCCCGTCCACTACTGAGGAAGGTTGTCATGTTCGCCTCGGCTTGACCGTGAAGCAACCCATCTTCGCGAACTTCGATTCTTAGAGGTTCATCGGCATGCACCAAGTGTATGAAGTGAACAACTCCAAATTCATCACCCAATGTGATGTTGTCTACATCCTGAGGGTCACTCAATTCCCCTTCGAAAACGTATGTTGGCGTATCCTCTCCTTCCCAATCCAATGATGGGTTGTCGATTGTATCTACACTGGTGAGGTCTTCTGCGGGAATTGATGATGCTGAGAGCAAAATGAGTAACAACGCGAGAACCACGGCTCGTGCGCGCATGTGCCGGGCCTCCGGCCCGCCACCTTTAGAATCATTCAAGTCAAGTGCATAGACAGGCCCGTTTCATGGAACACAAGCCCTTGGCACGAACCGTGATGGCGCGATGGCGTCATGCACGCATTTTCGGCCTCGGAGATCGTTCCTCACCGGGTTCATTCACACCGGGATTATGCCTGACAGCACAAGATCCAGAAATGGACGTTGAATTGGCACCTTTTGTC
>CATISE010000177.1 GCA_949538655.1 Marine Group II euryarchaeote MED-G33
CACTCGAGTTTGATCTTGAAAAGCACAAGGAAGGGTTCACGAAAGAATCTGCAGATTCTTATCAAGTTAAGTTGTGGGAGGAACTCTCTGCGGAATTAACAAACTCATACAAACTACAGCGTTTAGTCAAGAGAAAGCGTCTGATGAATTTCTTTATTGGGAAGGCTGTCAAGAAGGTCGAGTTACAGCATGCGTTGACCGACATGATTGCTTCCAAGGAAGCACAGGGCCAATTCCACTCGAAATGGTGGATGATCAAGACTCTCTTATTCTGATGTGATTGATGTGGAAGCTGATTTGGCCGAGATTGATGCTGTGTTCCTTGATTTAGATGGGACCATCTATCTCGGAGGTGATTTGATTCACGGCGCACTTGCGTTCCTTTCAAGATGTGATGAACAAGGTATTACTCGCTTCTTCCTCTCAAACAATAGCAGTCGTTCAGTCACCCAATATGTGTCGAAGTTGATTGGGCTTGGCATACCTACAACCGCTGAAGAAGTTCTCTTGTCGACCCATGATTTGCTATCTTGGTTGGCTTCTAATGGTGTGAAAGAGACCTGGTTGGTCGGTACTGAGGGTATGCGGCAGATGCTTGAATCTCAAGGTATTTCCACGCGTTCAGAATCTCCAGAATATGTTGTACTGGGATATGATACAGAAATATCCTATGAAAAAATTGCAACTGCATCAATACACATGCACAATGGAGTCCCCATGGTTGCCAGCCATCCAGATATGGTCTGCCCCTCGCCCGACGGTGGGTTGCCTGACACGGGTGCTTACATGGCGATGTTTGAGGCTACAACAGGCGTCAGGCCTGTACATGTTTGTGGTAAGCCTGAGCCTGGTATGATTCTTCATAAAATCGAAGCATTGGGTTTGGACCCGGGGCGTTGTGCCATGGTGGGTGATCGACTCTACACCGATATGGCAATGGCGACCCGTGCTGGGGTCAAAGGCATCTTGGTATTGTCCGGAGAAGCGACTGAAGCAGATGTTGCAGCGTTGCCAGTGGGTGCGGAACAAATTCCTGCCCTAATTGTGGGTTCAGTTGACGAATTGTTGCGTTAACGGCGCCAAAATAGTGGTCGGGAAACAGGGTTCTGCGTTCTTGGCGTGAGGGTGGTGTTCAAGTGCCCATTTGCAAACTCGCGCTATGTGAGTGCGAATCCTCCACTGTCTGGCTCACCCTCATGTGATGTGGGGGCGCTTCCTTTGGTGGAAGATTGGCCCCTGTTGCCGAACCACCAAATCCACATGGACCGCTTGGATCAATTTGGTGTCATTGAACTAGATGAGGTTCTTGATGCGATGAGGCAATGCCCACGTGGTGTTCACGCCCTCCCTTTCCCACTTGCAGATGAAATGACCAACTTGGAAGCGTCCAGTTTGAGAATCCCGTGGTATTCGACTGTTGGGATGTATCATTCATTGCTACCTGGCTTGTTTGAAACCTGCCAAATCATGCAATTACTGCAAATCGAAAAAGGCGACAGTGTGCTTCTCCTTGGTCCGCGGGGCAATTGGTGGACTGAGTTGCTAATGTATATCGGTGCTCAAAAAATTATAGTTGTGGAGGTCGATGATGTTCGGAGGCAAACTTTGGCAGACCGGTGGGGCAATCTGAGGTTAGATGTGGTAGCTAAAGCATTTGGATGCGATGTTGAATTGATTGGTATCGGTCAATTGGACGAGTGCACGCCCGAATCTGGATTCGATCGTGTTCTGTCGACAGGGATGTTTCCAGCACTGCCATTGAGTGTGATGATGCGTGTTCAGGATGAGGGGTATGCTGTCTTGCCGATCGAACATGATGGTCGCAGTATGTTGCAGCTAATACAACATCATGGGGAGGGTGAATTGATGGCCCAGTCCGTTGCTTGTTGGGATGTTGATCCTTGGCCTGAAGAGGTGTTAATTGGGTTTGAGACTGGGGCGGACATTGGAGTCGAAAATTCGGTTCAAGAATGTCGTTTATCGGTTGAAGCGGCGTGGTGTGAAGCCAACTCAGTACCTACTCGGGATCGCTTTGGACCGGCGAGAATGTTGGATATGGTTGA
>CATISE010000178.1 GCA_949538655.1 Marine Group II euryarchaeote MED-G33
ATGGGGTATTCGAGCCTGCCTTAGACAAGGAGGGTTAAGTCGTAACAAGGTATCTGTAGGGGAACCTGCAGATGGATCACCTCCTTTGAAACCTCGTAAAACCGGGGGGTCGGATGCCGAAAGGTGTCCGGCCTCCCAACTTTTTTTTGTTTCGAACCCGAGCGGTAGCGCTATCGTTTGGGTTCCGATGCACACGTCATGGACGCATTGGATGCGCTTCTGGTCGAACCGACCGCTTGGGCCCTGGTCAGTGCGGCTCTAATCATGGGTCTGGGTGAAGGAATCAAGCCAGGACCACTGAATACACTGGTGATTACTGAGACCCTTCAGCACGATTGGAGGGCTGGTACGAAGGTGGCGATTTCTCCTCTGATCACCGATGCACCCATCATCACCATTTCTGCATGTATGTGGTCGCAAGCGACATCGTTATCTGGTGTTGAGGCGTTCATGTATCTGGCTGGTGCAGCATTCCTTACTTGGCTGGGAATCGATGGTATTCGCAGCGCCTCGCCAACATTTGACAATCTAGAATCACCTCAAGATGAACACTCGCTACGACGCGGGGTCATTACAAATCTGCTCAACCCCAATCCTTGGATGTTCTGGACTTTGGCTGGAGCACCTTTCATGGTGGCTGCTTGGAATCAATCGCCTTGGATGCCTTTTGCTTATGTAATCCCCTTCCTATCAATGCTAATCGGTGTTAAGATTCTCATCGCTGTAACCTTCCACCGCTCAAAGGATTGGATGAGTGATGGTGGATTGCTTTGGGCGATTCGAGTCAGTAGCCTCGCTTTGCTCGCGCTTGCAGTACTCTTCGTTCTCCAAGGGGTTTCTACACTCTAATGCAGCTAGACACGTGGAAGTCGTTATCAAAAACAGCGCATAGCAAGTCACATGCTCTGGTGGGAGGTGGTCTTGATTGCCACTGGTGCCTATATCTTGACCATCTTGTTTCTGAGTTTGCGAAACCCAGAGACGCATATTGATTGGAGCAAGCAAGATCTTGACACGCTCAAATTCCCATCGGATTTTTCTTGGGGTGTGGCAACCGCTTCGCACCAGATTGAGGGCGGCAATCAAAACAACTGGTCTCAATTTGAATCGAATCAAGGTTTGGAGGCCAGTGGTCCGGCTTGTGATCATTGGAATCGATGGGAGGACGATTTCGATTTGATTGAAAAATTGAATGTCGCCCATTACCGATTCTCACTCGAATGGAGTCGTATCCAACCGAAAGAAGGTGAGTGGGATCAGTCAGCAATTGGTCAATACTCTGAGATGGTTGACAATCTACTCGCACGTAACGTCGAACCGATGGTAACTCTGCATCATTTTTCACACCCGATTTGGTTCCAAGAGAAGGGTGGCTTCGAAGTCGAAGCAAATGTGGATGATTGGATTGTATTCAGCCAGAAAATGTTCGAAGTTCTCGGCGATCGCGTGCAATGGTGGTGTACCATCAATGAGCCAGCTGTATTCACCACGATGGGATATGTTCTCGGTGAATTCCCTCCAGGCGCCCGTTCTTTCAAGCAAACGCGTGCCGTTGCTACCAACATGATGCGCGCGCATGCACGCTGTTATCGTGCACTGAAAGCAATGCCAAGAGGAGATGAGGTTCAGATTGGCTTGGTCAAGAACATCAACATCTTTGACCCCTATCGACGTTGGAACCTCGTTCATTGGATTCAAGCCAAGGTTCTCGACGAGATGTTCAATCGTTGTTGGTTACGGGGGCTGAGAAA
>CATISE010000179.1 GCA_949538655.1 Marine Group II euryarchaeote MED-G33
CATGGCGTGTTTCTTCGAGAATGTGTTCTTTTTCACGCAGTTTTTTCAGAGTCCGAGGGAG
This sequence comes from Marine Group II euryarchaeote MED-G33, assembly GCA_949538655.1. Lineage (GTDB taxonomy): Archaea > Thermoplasmatota > Poseidoniia > Poseidoniales > Thalassarchaeaceae > MGIIb-P. The sequence goes on from CATISE010000179.1 coordinate 62, forward strand.
ATGTTTTCGAGCGATGCCAACCGCTTCCGACACACCTGCTTGTGTTAATTGGGGTCTTCCTTCCCAGGGGTTATCACCGAGTGGAGTGTCCCACAGGTGCAGTAAAACCCGTTGTTCAACAGTCAGTGTTAGAAGCATTCCTCCTGACAATCCGCGCCCTCCTTGATTGTCGTGAGTCGTTGAGACACTTAGGTAATTCGCCCAAATGCTATCGCTGAAGGCGTTGCAATCAAAGGGCGTCTGGTGCGAGCAGTAGTATATGGCCGCAACCACACCGGGAGGAAGTCGTCTTCCAGCACCCGTTCCGAGGCAAGGTGAATGGGCTGTTTTGGGGGGGTCTGCAAACAGACTTTGGGAACGCGGATGCTTTGGACGTCCCATCCAAGACGGGATACTTTTGACGGCGGCAGAAGTTCTGAATGCACATCGACTTCGGGGTTTACCACTCCCACATGAAAATTGGTTGTCCGATGTACTCAAAGAGAAACCTGGAATTTTATTTGAATGTGAAATACTCGATGCCCTGCGCTTTCCTGGAGAAAAGGTCGTGCTATCTGAAAACCTCAATGCGGCCAATGCTGTTCTACTCGATTCACGTTCATGGGCGCTACGTTGGTCTCGAAATGTCAAACCAAAAGATGCGGAACCGCTGGCTGAAATTCGATGGTTCAAATCGAGTGACGTAATTGATTGGGGAGCGCTTGCAGAATGGACAAACAATGTCGAAACTGGTGACCGGATCCCCGAGCTTCTGATTGTTGATGAAGAACATGGAGTCGTCACATACAGATGCCGATTGCACAATCCGAGTGGCCCACTTACCGACCCATTTCGCGGTCTCGATAATGATGAAAGAAGAATCGTTTCGCACGCATGGGCAGAATCAAAGGAAACTGAAGGAGGTTTTTGGTTGAACATTTCTCGTGAAAAATGGCCAGTTTTGGGTGTTGGAATCAATCTAGAAGGGGGCATCTGGATTTCAGAAATTGAATCACGAATTGTCAGTCGAATCGTCAATCCAACCATGCCCCAGCCTACAGGTACGACCGGCAATCGAATGGAGATTCTTTCCGATTTGCTTTCACGTGGAATCGCCGTCCGTTCAGGATTCAAATATGGGACTCGATGGCGGGCTTATGCAGGATTGGTGGGGGGTGAACACGCACCTTGGTTGGTGGTGCCCTTGGATGAAGCACCCACTGATTGGGGTGAGGCTTGCCTTGCTGCTAGATTGGCCGCTGGCGTCAACAAATACTGGCTATGTGCAATGGATCCTCTGGGCAATAGTGGATGGAGATATCTCGCCGTTGAAAGACCCCCGCCGGATTCCCGTTGGACAAATCCTGTCCGACATTGATCAGGGATACTGATTCGAGAATTGATCATGATTTTGTTGTAGATATTCGACCCGTGTTTGTGCGAGTAATTGGTCGCTGGGTCGCCTGATCTGAACTTCCCCCTTAGGTGGTTTCTCTTTTCTTTGACCACCACTGCTAATCACCCACAAAGCTAGCAAGACAGATACCAATTGAATGTTGTTTGCTGGTTCGGCCAGCCACATCATTGCACTTCCGATTTCACCTGGTGGTTCAGCCTGAAGTGACACATTGAATTCACCGGCGAGACCGAATTGATCGTAAAGTTGAACCTTGCCATTTACGATCATTCCAGGCGACAGGAGGTTGTTAGGATTGATTTCTAGTGAAAGTACGCTGCCGTGCCCAAGGTTTTGTTGTGCACCTGTAGTAGCAACTCTGTCCAATGGGCCTTCGATGACAACATCGTAAGTTGATGCACCGGAACCATCGAATGAAAGTACATGATCTAGCGTAATGATTTCTGTGACATCAATTTCCCCATCCATGGCTTCGGGCAATAGCCGATTTGTGACTATGGACCATTCGATATTGACATCAACGGAAGGATTTCCCGTACCGCACCCAATATCACCTTGGATAAAACCGGTTGTTCCAGGGGTGGCTGATTCGGAAAAAGTCAATCCAAACTCTGCACTTTCACCCGCAATTAGTACCCGCTCTCCAATCAGTGATACGATTCTTCCATCGGTACTGGTCAATTGTGACCAAGGCATGCAATCTTGCTTGGCCTCAAACAAAACGGAAACGGTTTCGTGACCCAACAGTCTGATCGGTGTACGTGGTGGCATGATTTCTGCATGGCCCGGGCCCGGGTGTGAAATGGTGATGTCTGTGCCGCTGCTGTCAAAGGAATCAACTGTGATGGTCCAGGGGACCAAACGCCCGTGCCCATCTCTAATTTCAATTCCATCCGCACCGAATGAACCGCTGGTAAATATGTCTCCTGGGTCATCATCATCCCCATTGCTGAGACTGGCATCACCATCTGCTTCAACCACTTTGAGATAGGCATGTTCAGGGTCACGGTTGACCTCATTATGCTCAAAATCAGCAAAGTTACGATCTTCGTGAGTAACAAGTAGCCCATGTGATGGGAGTTCTCTGTCGAATCCTTGTTCTATGCGAGATTCCATCCAAATGTATTCACCGGGCGCGATAGCGATTCTTACGATACCTGCGCTTGAGACATGTGGTAGGATGGCATAGGATTCGTTCTCAACGGGACCGAGTTCTCCAATCGGTAAATCCAGAGGGTCGTAAGCCCCAATCAAATCTAAGGTTCCAGATGTTGGCAAAGCAGGAGTTCGACCGTTTCCATTCCAATTTCCACTCGCCATGATATCCCACGCCCCAACACCACTCCAGTCACTACTGGGAATTGCACTGTGAACATCGTAGAGATCAACCGCACCAAACATGTGTAGCATTTCATGAATCATCGTACCCAAGCCAGATGAAAATGATGCAAGGGTATAGGCACCAATTGATTTCTCACCCACAGTAAATCCTGGCGAAAGCGGAGCATAGTGACTCCAAATTGCATTTTGGTTGCCACCGTCTTCTTGTGCGCCACCCGTGTGCAATACCAATAAGCGATCGACCCAACCATCATCATCAAAATCATATGGTGCCAGATCTAAATCTTTGAAAGTTGTAGTCAATGCTTCTTCAACCAGCCCTGCTGGACCACCAGTATTGGGGTCACCAACATCGCGTTCTCCACCTGAATCACGCCCATAGGCGGCTTCGTTGTTGTGTGCCGTATGGATCTGCGTTTGTATATCGGCTGTAAGGACTGAACGGCCACCACTGATTTCTGAAAAGTATGTGTACGCAGAATTGGCACCCATCAGCATCGCATTGGCCCGATCATAGTCTGAACCAGGTCCCGACAAATCATCAGGGAATTCAATAATTATGACCAACCAACGTTCATCATCTTGCATCTCTACAACTTCAGCATCGTTTGTCATGATGACTTCTTCTCGTATGGCATCAAAAATGGGCATGTAGAGGTTCGGTTGGCCGGCAACCCATTGCCCAGCGAGAATGATGGTAACCGCCAACGCGACTCGGACAAGCCGACTCATGTGTATTGCGGGTAGCGGGTGATGCTTCAAGCCCACGGCTTCTAGGATACTGGACATGTCATTCTTCAAAGTGGGTTGACAACGCCAATAATGACGCTGAACACTCTGATTTTGATGGGTTTTTGTCTAACCAATCCTGTCCAGACAGTTGGCAATTGGAAGTGGCCAGTGATTGTCTAAATTGAACGGGTAGAGGTGAACCATCGCAACCACTGATGATGAGATGATCTACCCGGTTTCGAATCACAGTATCGAGCAATGCATCCCGAGCATCCGTGTCAAGGCAAAAGGCTTGATTTTCAACCCAACCAAGAGAACTTGGGGCAGCTGATGATGAAATAGATGGGCAGGCCCCTTCGCAATGACACATGGCAAACAATCGACGATGAAGGCCACCTTCTGAATCAAAGACAGGAGTGGGGCTTCTAGCGTTAGATGAAAGAGCTGGTTTAGGCATCCATTGGTTGACCATTTCAGGGACGATGACCAAAAGAACAGACAATGGGAGCCAAACGCCCTCAAGCGCAGATGGGCAAGCCAACCACCACAAGAAAAGCAGAGTTCCATGAACTCGAATTCTGAATGGGTCAAAGGGCTCAGTCACCATCAAAGAAAGCAGCCGAGCGAACGTGAGTCCAATGATTGAAATGACCGCCAGGAATATCCACCAAGATACGCCAATTCCAACCTCAAACAAGAGAACAGCGTCATATTTGACTCCAATATTTTCCACCCCGGAAATTGATTCTGCGGAACCGATCGCATGTGGATAACCCCAGAGCCACCAAACTGCTGCAGTGAAAATACCAGCGCTAACACCGCCGATGGAAACCATGCGCAACCATTTCCTCTCACTCGGCAACAAACCATCATCTGCGAACGAAAGCAATTGCTGAGACGCCAGAGGTAGTGTTGTGATGAGTGCCAACAATGCAATCAACGACCAACGCGTGCTCATCCACCCGTGCGGGTCATAAATTGAAACAGAACCTTCGGCAGCCCCCAATGGAAGGGAGGATAGCCATGCTTCGAGAAGGATATCGATTTGCCACCACCAAAATACAGTAGCGACGCTCAAAATGAAGAGTAGACCTGTGCCACGGGTGGCCAATTCCTCAACATGTTCTCGGAGGGGTCTCTCGACATCACGAGAGAGCCGAAGTCGCAATCCGACACCTCACATCATGTCCTTGGCCGTGGGCGGGGTGCGTGCAGCCAAGATGGTTCGATATACACCATATGCAGCCCAAGCGCTGCAGAAGAACGCTACTGACCAAAGGTAGGCAGCTGAGCCACCAGCGAGCCAATTCAAACCGAGTAGTGCAAAGGCGATTGTTAGAAGGCCACGACGGAGACCTTCTGGATATGCCAACTGACGGTCAAGGTGAGCAGGACCAGTGTCATACTTGCGCTCTAGAATTTCCTTCTGGAAGATGGCGCCTACAAGAAGTGCTGTTAAAGTGATGAAGAACCAAGTTACACCCGCATCCATTACCGCTTCTGAAACCGCTTTTTGTCGCTCAATTTCGAGTGCCTCAGCATCGACTTCCTGATCAAAAAGACTGTGGTCTCCAGAAGAAATCACACGGGTGCTCTGATCGGCTGATGCAGTGGTTTCACTGGGGGAATTCACAACGAATGAAAGAGTGTTCCAATGGTCGTCTGCATTGGGTGCACCATCGCCATTGACCATGTTGCCAACAATCCAAAATGCCACATCTCCATCATCAGTTTCTGGGGCAATCCATGTGAATGTCCACTCAGCAGGGGATGTAACATCTGATTGAGTAATTCCAGAACTTGTCGTTGTGGCTGTAGCTTCTTCTCCGCTGTCTTTTTCAGGTCGGATTATTTGATCTTCTGACCAAGAAAAACTACCCACACCTTCGGTTGAAAGGAAGAATCCTCCAGCCGTGTTTGAGGCGTGTTCAAGCGTAAGGGTCATCGTATACGATTGACCCGTTTCATAGGCATGAGGAGCTCCTGCCAATTTGACCAATGTACCGGTATTGGGTGAACTTGCATGACAGGTACAACCTGCTCGCCAAGTGGGATCACCCGTGCCGTCGCCATTGTTATCGGAAGGTGGGCCCAAATGCATGGCCATTCCGGGTCCAGCCAACAACAACAGGAGAGATATTGATACTGCGAACCGAATAGAGATTCGAGACATAGTAACCCTCTGTATTATTCTCGACTTAACGTCCGTCCTTAACCGTTGCTTCACTTGGGTGCCCCTATAGGGCACCCGTGTTCATTTCTTTCAGAGTTCCTTGATTGCCGAATTTAGTTCGTTCATCATTTTCTTCCCGTCACCGAAAAGCATCATCGTCTTGTCTTCATAGAACAAATCATTGTCAACACCTGCGTATCCTACGGACAAACTTCGCTTGATGATTACAACTGTTCGTGCTTGGTCAGCATCGATAATTGGCATCCCTGCAAGAGGACCTTCTCCAGTTCTTGCTGCAGGGTTGCAAGTATCATTAGCACCGATCACAATGGCCATATCGCACTCTGAGAATTCAGGGTTAATTTGATCCATTTCAATAAGTTGCTCGTAGGGTACATTCGCTTCAGCAAGTAGGACATTCATGTGACCTGGCATTCTTCCAGCAACTGGGTGGATTCCATACTTAATCTCAGTACCAAATTTCTCAGCCATCAAGTCTGCAAATTCCTTAACCTGATGCTGACATTGGCTAACGGCCATTCCATAGCCTGGAACTATGATGATCTTCTGTGCACCATCTGCCATCATTGCAACTTCTTCAGCATCGCTACCAACTTTGGTACGGGTCAATTCTTGCTTTTCACTACCGCCGAATGATTTGAACAAAACATCGCTTAGTTGTCGGTTCATTGCTTTACACATGATGACTGTGAGGATTAATCCTGAAGCACCAACAAGACTTCCGGCCACAATCAGAACACTGTTGTTGATGATGAATCCTGTGAAAGCCGCAGCGATTCCCGATAGGGAATTTAGTAGACTTACGACCACTGGCATATCAGCCCCACCAATTGGCAAGACTAGGATGATACCGAGGATACATGATACACCAATAATTGCCCAAAGATAGTCCGTGTTTGTGGGGTCATCGATTGACAGGTAAATTAGAACTAGAACTGAAATGAACAGCAACCCTTTGACTGGGTTCAACCATGCTGGACCCCATGTAGGAGTCCTAATCCACTTCCCGAATACTTCGATTCCACCCTTCAATTTGTACATGGCAAGTAAGGAACCTGTAAGCGTCATCCAACCAACAAGTGCAGACAATCCCGCTGCCACCACTGTAACGGTTGTTTCCAATCCCGGTTCAGGTGATGTGCCTTCAATCCATTTCCATGTTTCCGAAAGGGCAACAAGTGCAGATGCAGAGCCACCAAATCCATTGAACAAGGCGACCATCTCAGGCATTCCAGTCATCTCAACCTTCACTGCCATGATGTAACCAATTAGAGAACCAATCAGTATCCCAGAGCCAATTATTGTCCACCCCACAATCCCATCTGGAAGGAAATGCATGTCGACTACAGTCGTAACAACTGCCACGGCCATTCCCATCATACCATATTGATTCCCTTTGGGAGCCGTTCTTGGGTGACCAAGTTTTTTCAGGCCAAATACGAAGAGAATTGCAGATAACAAATATCCGAATGATACCCAATCTTCAAACATTTCAATCACCCCTCTTCTTTCCAGCAATCATATTCAGCATACGATTTGTAACTGCGAATCCACCCACTACGTTGATCATCGCAAGTACCAATGCGACAAATGCAAGAATCCCTGAAATCACCGTTTGCCCACCATCATAAGCAACATTCGCACCCAATAATGCGCCGACGACACTGATTCCAGAAATTGCATTTGCACCACTCATCAATGGCGTATGTAGCATTGAAGGGACTTTGGTGATCAATTCAACTCCTAGGAAAATCGATAATACAAACAGCGTAATTGCGCCAATCAATAGTTCAGGGGTCATCAGAGTACACCTCCTAGTCTGGTTTGCTTAGGATGCAGTTCCCCACCCATACAGATTAGAACACCACCCATTCCAGGAACGTGGAAATCGTTGCCTTCAGGTGCCCCGAAGAGGACATCATCATCAGGGTCAAGAATAATTTCTCCTTCCTTGGTAAGTGAACCGATAAATGTTGTAAGATTATTCGAATATAGCATACTTGCAGTTGTTGCTAACTGACCTGGTAGGTTTGTTGTACCCACAATTGTCACACCATTCTCTGTTACGAATACTTCTCCGGGTTTCGTCAATTCACAATTGCCCCCGACGTCAGCATTCATGTCGACAACGACAGTGCCAGCTCTGAAATTTGCAACGGCGCTGGCAGGCACGGTAATTGGAGCAGGGCGGCCGAAAATTCGAGCAGTTGTTACAATGACGTCTGCATCAGCTGCAACTTCACATACCGTGTCATTGACCTTCTGAATAAACTCCGGAGTCAATGGTTTGGCATATCCAGATTCATCTTCAAAATCATCCATTCCTTCAACTTCAATAAATCGGCCACCAACGGATTCAATTTGTTCAGCTGCTGATTTACGAACATCAGATGCATAAACAACTGCGCCCAGTCTCTTTGCTGTTGCAATTGCCTGAAGACCAGCGACACCACTGCCCATGATGACAAACTTGGCCGGACGAACGGTGCCAGCAGATGTTGTCATCATTGGGATTCCTTTGGGTACTTGTGCAGCACCCATCAATACAGATTTGTATCCAGCGAGATTGTCTTGGCTTGAATTAACATCCATTGACTGAGCGCGCGATAATCTGCGCGGAATCATGTCCATACTCATGAGAGTCACCTTTGCATCCATCGCTTGGCGGATCCGATCAGGGTGACGGAATGGATCGGATACACAAGCCACAATCTGACCTTCGGAAAGAGATGAAAAATCTGGAGCACCAATGCAAATCAGAAGATCGCATCCCATGGCATCTTCACGTGTCCCAATGGATGCACCTTTCGACTCATACTCGGAATCGGAATGATGAGCTTTTTGTCCGGCTCCTGATTCAATGATGACTTCAAAGCCCAATTTCGATAACTTAGGGATTGAATTCGGAACAATTGCAACTCGAGTTTCATCTCCACTTTCTACAAGAACTCCCAACTTCATTTCACCGTCTCCGTATGCGGGCCGCAACCCCTAAGGGGTTGTATGATGGAATCGACCGTCAATCAGTTATTGAACCATACGGACTGAAAAACAGGTTTGGAAACACCGCTCAGAAGAGAATCGTCGCACCCACTCCAAAGACGGCGACATCACAAATCGCGTGGGCGATGTATGGTATCCAAACACTGCGATATCGGACATAGAGCCATGAGAAAACAGCGCCACCAATGAAGATCGCTATACTGGATATTACATTCGCCCACCATGGGAAGCCGAAGACTGCCAACGCGACAGTGTGGTGGACAACAAATATCAGGGCTGAGAGGATAATGGCGGGATTCCCAGGACCCACCAAAGTTTCTGATTTAATGACCAAGAACCATCGAAACACATACTCTTCGAGAAGGGAGTTGAAAAGTATCCAATACACTGTTGCCAAAAGATATACTGTTGGATTCAACAAACCAACTGGCTCGAGTGCGTCACTCAGTAATGTCGCATCGATGGCATCGCCGAGTAGGAACCAGGCCAATAGCATTGCAACACTCATTGCCAAACCCAAGCCGATGCTCATCGCGTAACCCCCTTGTTCGGGTTTGGACCAAGACATTGCTCCGCCATCAATCTTGAGAAACCAGATTATTGGTACGCAAAGCAGCCACAATTTCGTCAGTACGAAAATAGCTTGCGAGATGGCGCCATCTCCCGCGCTGTAAGAAAGGAGTGTTGACAATGTGGGAGCCGCGCCGACGAGTATTATGGCGAGAAGTGCACGTCGTCGGTCTTCCATGAAACACGTGGTAACCCTCCCCCCCTTCAAGCATTACCCTACAAGGCAACCCCTATGGGCGTGTCTCACTGCCGCTTCGGCAACGAGGAGTTCACATGAGTGGAGATAATGGAATGAAAAAATCAATTCGTGTTGCTGTTACTGGCGCCGCTGGTAACATTGGATATGCACTGTTATGGAGAATCGCCAGTGGCGATTGTTTTGGTACGGATCAACCAGTTACACTACAGTTGCTAGAGATACCACCCGGTATGCAACGATTGGATGGAGTGATAATGGAATTGAAGGATTCTGCATTCCCGCTGGTGCACGGCATCGTCGGCACTGATGACCCCAATATTGCATTCGAAGAAGCTGACGCGATTTTTCTGGTTGGTTCACGACCCAGAACAAAAGACATGGATCGATCTGATTTGGTTGCTGCAAATGGTCCGATTTTCGTTGGCCAAGGCAAGGCGATTGATGCGGTTGCCTCCCCCAATGTCAAGGTCATTACTGTAGGTAACCCCTGCAACACCAATGCGTTAATTGCTTGTGCAAACGCACCGAGTATTCCCTCTCGGCAATTTACAGCGATGACTCGTCTTGACCAGAATCGAGCCGTTGGACAGATTGCAGAGCGTGCAGGAGTACCTGCTTCTAAGATTCACGATTTATTCATCTGGGGTAACCACGCTAACACGATGTATCCAGACCCACGCTTCGCGACAGTGGATGGGGAAAAGGCAACTGAATTATTCGACAGTGAGTGGTTACAAGGTGCGTTCCTAGATACTGTTGCAACACGCGGAAAGGCCATTATCGTAGCACGTGGAGCATCCTCGGCGGCTTCCGCCGCCTCCGCCGCTACCGACCATATGCGCGACTGGTGGCAAGGTTCGAATGGCCGAATTGTTTCAATCGCTCTTCCATCTGAAGGTTGGTATGGAGTTCCAGATGGACTTGTGTTTAGTTTTCCTTGTCGATGTGAAAATGGTGAAGTGATGGTGGTTGAGGACCTCCCCCTCGACTCATTTGCACAATCAAAAATTGATGAAAATGTCGCTGTACTTTTGGAAGAGCGAGATGCAGTTAGCGAACTTTTGGGCAATTGAGGTGAAACATGAATCGATCGCTCTACCTTGAACACGACGGAAAAGTTCTGCTCGTGGATTTGGATGGCGAAGGCCCTCGCAAAGCGGTGATGGGGCGTGTTGGCGAAATCTCTCTAAGATTGCCAACCGAAGCCGAAGTCCGTTCAATGGGAATCGAATGGAATGAACGCAGAATTAATCGAATCAAATTCGGTGAAAATTACCACGAAGTTGTATATGCACTTCCGGAGATTGTGTGGCCAGAAAATTGGACGTGGAAGGACAAACTAATCTCAGATGGATGCGTCGACCCACTGGCCCGTGAATGTGTATATCGGAGCATGCACAGGGTGGTGTCAAAAGTCATCCTAGTGAACCAACGGGATGAGGTCGTCTTGGCAAAAGTCAAGCGTGGTTTTTTCACAGGACATTGGACTTTACCAGGTGGTTTTGTCGATTATGCCGAGCACCCATTAGAGGGAGCGGTGCGGGAAGTCATGGAAGAATTGGGGGTCGATGTCGACATCTCAGAGGACGATATTGTCCAAATTGCTGAACGGATTTTCACCAGTGAGGGGATTCAATTCCTGTCATTTACCTACAAATGCAATGTCGAAAAGGAGTTGTCATTCACGCCGAAACCAGATGAAATTGAAGATGTTCGATGGTTTACGATGGAAGAGGCATTGTCGCGAGCTGCAAGTCTGTTTGATGTTGAAGCATTGAGGGCATTGGAATGAGTTCCCACCTGAACGATGATGGTTTCCGCAGAGCCATCCAAGTTGGTGTCATCCTTGTCGTTGGTTCTTGTCTAATCAGCCAGGTGATGATGCAACTCGCTGGAGGTGAAAGAGATGAGCCGATGGATTTGCGCGATCAAGTGCCGGATGACTTCAACGATGAAGGGTTGGTATTCGAGGATGGGTTCCCTCCATTCATCTCTTCAGCAGGCGGATTAATGCCGGAAAAGGCTGTTTTTGATTTTGGATTGTTCACTGGAGGTTTGGTGATGATTTTCCTCTCTTTCGGAATTTTTCACCGGACCAAACCCAATGATCGAAGACGAAAAATCTGTAATGTAATCTCTCTAATTTCCGGAATCATCATCGGTTTTTCAATGATGCAAATAGTTGCGCATCCATTCAATTCAAGCATCATCATGCATGTTTTTTGGGCCATGAATATATTCTGGGCTGCACAATTTTGGATTGCCACATTGGCCTACTCTCGGGGATTAATTGATGCCGATGTGAAATGGAAAGGATGGTCCATCAATCGAATACGATGGGGGATGTTTGCCGTCGCAGTGTTGTCATTCAATGCGATGTCGCTATTCATCGCAACCGGCCACTTGGTAGAATCGGCAATTTTTGAATGGACGCTCACTTTCTCTGCTGAAGCCACCATGTTGACGATGATTCCAACCCTTACGACTTCTGCATTAGAGTAGCCACGAATAGAGCAGAAGCACCACCGAACATCATCATACCTGCCAACATCAACCCTTTCTGTAAATCGGTTTGACTAGAGCGTTTCATCTCTTCTTCAGCTTCTTCCTCTTCGCAATCGCCAAAGCATTCACCGATTGGAGGGGCCACTTCAAGGTGGACGTCGGCAGCGATATTCAAACGAACTTCAATTTCAGAACCGTCTGATAGTAAATCAGACAGAATGTAATTGCCCACCAAAGCCGTGGTGTTAATGGCGAAGATCCATGCCACTCTACAGTCACTGTCGTTATCCCAATCGCATTCACTATGAAGGGTGCCTGAAGAAAATTCATCGGTGTCGTTGAAATCACCATCGCCGTTGAGGTCCAATCCGATTTCATGGGTCATGTTCTCTCGGGTGTCGGCATTGTAGTATTGTACTGTATCGTTGACGACCAAGTTGACCTCTTGAGGTGTATGCGTATCCTCTCGGACAATCACTGTGAATGTGTCTGGTTCATGGGCCGCGCCGAGTCCCGAAAGAAGTGGGAACACGAATAGCAAGGCAATTATTGCTGCGCGCATGAAAGGCGCTACCATACCGCAGATAAATACAAACCGACACCTAGTGTCGGTGTGACATGGAGACCGGGAAAGCCCTCATCATCGCCGGCCTCCTTTTCATTGGGAGTGCATCTCTCGGGTTTGTCGCAATGATGGATATGAGTGATGATTCGGATTCAAGCGAAATTGAATCACTAGATGAAGACCCACTCATTCAAGGTGAAGACCATGATCATCGAGATCCTGCACAACACAATATGAGTAGTTCAAATATTGAATTTGCTGATTTCAACGAACTTACCAGCCCTGGGAATGCGGAAGTTCAGGTAATGACTGCACCCGATGGTCGCGTATACGCTTACCAAGCCGGATGGAATGACGTCCACATCACCGATGTGACAGACCCATACAACACCACGGTGATGGGTGTTTACAATGACCCCAATACACAGGTTTTGGATGTCAAATATCTGGAATATAATGGGAATGAATTCCTCATTCTACAAAACCAACTTGTCGATACTGGTTATGCTGACCCAAATGTTGGAAACTGGGATGACCCCGTCCAAGTCAGTGTGACTTTGCTTGATGTAACTGACAAAACCAATCCGCATTATGTCGATTCATGGTTTGATGCAGATCATCCAAGTGGACCACACAACCTCTACACGCAAATGATTGATGATGAGTGGTACATATTGGTTGCAAACCCAGATTATACCGCTTGTGACATCGGACAAGGAGATGCTTGTGGAGGGATTACCATCGCCCACCTACAATTTGACGTCGGACCGGATTCTCTTCCAAGAATTGTGAAAATTGGAGAGGCTGAAGTAGCATGGGAAACCACACGCGGTGGTTGGATTTACATCCATGACATGACCAGCCAAACCTGGCCTGGAACTGATGAGAATGATCCTCGATTTGGACGGACATACGTCTACGGAGCTTACTGGGAAGCCGGCCTCAGAATCTTCGACATCTCCGATGTCCCACACCCCACAAACTCACCCGCAGAATATGCTTGGCACGGTACAGCGTGCCGTGCAAGTGGTGGGACTCAGGCTGCGTGCAATTGGCGCGCCCCAGAAGTTGGACATTGGGATGACTTTGCAGATCTCGATGGAGATGGTGAATTTGACAGCGGCCCGACTGGCAACGAAAATGGTGGCCGTGCATCTTACATCCATTATGCTGAACCATTCCCCGAGATGGTTGACACCAGCCATCTTGGTGGACCTGAAGGTGATCGACACCTCACCATCCTTGCAGTCGAAGTACTCGAAACATCAGTTGGTACCGGCTTGGTGTATTTGCTCGACACGACCAATTACACGATGAGCAATGGCAACTTGCATTTTGAGCCCGCACTTTACTCCACTTGGGAAATTCCAACCGCTTGGGAGCATTGCTATGGAGCATCCTGCTCAGATCACGCCAATGATGACGAATGGTTGCTTTTTAGCCCACACAATTTGGACAGTGTTTATTTCCCAACCAATGATGATGATTTGCCGGACAACAGTCTCGGTGGAACTTGGGATGGGAGACTCTATGTCAGCCACTATCATGGTGGAATGTGGATTGTCGATGTCGAGACCATGATCAAAGCAGGTCATACGGGTCAAGATATGAATGCAACAAACATGGAAGCAACGATTGCATTCTATCTCCCACATGGTAGTGAATATGGTGAGCCTCTAGGCAGTCAATACTACGACTTCGGGTGGATTCCATTCCTTTGGGCGGTTGAATACCATGATGGGTTTGCATACATGTCCTGTATTACCAGTGGATTGTATATCGCGCAACTCGATATTGACGAACCATATCGGGGCGTCCTAATGAACAATGGCTAGTGAATTGTGAGGTGTAGAAATGAAGCGTAACATAGCAGTTTTACTGACAATCTGTATCTTGATGGCCGGTTGTACTGGTTCGACTGAAGAACTCGATGTATTCTATGGCGATGACTTGAACGGTGATGACCCAGAATATGAGGTAAAGGAGTTTAGCTTGATTGCCCCAGATGGAAATTTGACCAATCTCTCCGATTATGATGGACAAGTACTGGTTGTTTCATTCATCTATTCACGTTGCCCTGATGTTTGCCCGGTCGTCAGTTCAAACCTACGTTGGGTCACACAACAATTGCCTGATGATTACAACACAAATTTCAGCATTATTTCAGTGACTGTTGACCCCTGGTGGGATACCCAATCAGTCTTGGGCCAATATGCAGGGGAGAGGAATCTTTCTTGGCCACATTTGACGGGAGATGTCGCTGAACTGGAGCCGATTTGGGAATCATTCCATGTAGGGTTGCAGACCTATGCCAATACCACATATGAAAATGAATCAAACGAAACATCAGGTCGACATCACCCCGACTACTTGGTTGATCACTCGACTGCGACCATCATCATTGACAAAGACCATCAACAGAGAGTCCGATGGAATGATCTCGATTGGGAACCTACTCTCTTCTTGGAAGATCTCCAACAATTACTGGATGAAAATTAGAATCCCAATGTGGATTTTGCGGCATCCAATGCTGCATCTAGACCGTCTGCGTTTGAACCGCCACCTTGAGCAAATGTAGGGCGCCCACCACCACCTCCACCAATGTGGCCTGCGATGGCATTGAGAATTTCAACCGCGTTGTGAGATTCAGCAGCAGTTGTGCCTTCTGTAATGGCGACAATCAATTTGCCACCACCTTCTCGGCTACCCACAACAGCAACCGTCGGTTTCGATGGGTCTCGAGTTAGTTCCCCCACCATGTTTTGCATCTGTTTGAGTTCACCTGTGGCCTCCATGATGACATAGCGAACACCGTCCTTTTCAACAGCCTCATCCCCACCACCACTGGTGCGCAGGCGGACGATTTCAGCCTCCAAAGATTCGATTTTCTTCTGCTGTGATTTCCACTCCTCAAAGAATCGATTAACTGTCTTTGGAAGGTCATCGACAGCAACCCCGAGAGTTTCAGCAGATTCGGTCAACAGGCGCTCCTGCCGACGGGCGTGTTCACGTGCTGTCTCCCCGGCCACGATTTGCAGTCGCTCCACCCCGTCTTGGACTTGACTACTGCGGATGATGCGAATCTCGCCAATTTCGCCTGCTTGGTCATGGTGCGTACCACCACAGGCCTGCACATCGTGTTCACCGATTCGAATTACTCGAATTTGCTGATGTTTGGGTGGACCGCCCTGATACAATTCAAATCCAAACTGTGCATCTGCATCTGCGCGTTCCATGACCATTTTTTCAACGGTTGGATTGGCCGCAATGATTGCATTCGCATGGTCTTCGATCGCGTCGAGATTGTCTCTTGTCAAGCGTTGGAAATGCGTGACGTCGAGTCGTGCATAGCGTTCACCCTTGGATGAACCCGCTTGCCAGACATGCGGGCCGAGTAATGCACGTGCACTACCCCCGATGATGTGAACAGAAGTATGGTGATCCATGAGTTGTTTTCGGCGCCCCCAAGACACTTCGCCATTGACCGTCCCTGATAGGGGACCATCGGTGAGGTGGAGAATCACATCCCCTTCGATGTGGGTATCGAAAACTGTTGTGGAACCTAGTATTCCTGAATCGCCAAGTTGACCACCACCTTCGGGATAAAAAAGTGTGTGATCTAGGATAATGGCATGAGTTGGTATACCTTGAACTTCACTTGAAAGATTGAATTTAGTTGCATCAATTTCTGCGCAATGGAGGACAGTTGCCTCAAATTGCATCAGAGATGTATCATCATAGTAGCGGCGTTCGGTGGCTGGCCAATCACCTGAAACCAATTTCTGCTTACCCTTTGCCTTGGCTGCGGCTTTGGTTTGCTGTGCATTTCGAGCAGCCATATCAGCTGCGAAACCAACTCGGATTTCCAGATTCTCCCATCCAAGTCGATTGGCGATACTGGCAACCATGTCTGGTTGCAGTCCGCGTTCCTCGGCGAGTTTGAACAATATTTCATCGGGTGCATTGGAGACTTCTTTGGGAACTTTTGCGAGTGCAGTTTGAACTGCAGCTTCACCTTTCCTGAGCATTTCGTGATAGCGCGCCTCTTCCAAATCGAGAATGGTTAGTATGCCGTCTTTGGACTGACTAAAATCATCCATCGACAAATTGACTTCCATGTGATGGGCACCGAGTTCAGACAGACTCATGTCCAGGCCCAAATCATCCTTCATTCGGCAGACTCTACGGGCGAGCATTCGGGCGAGATACCCTGCTTTGGCATTGGAAGGGATGAG
>CATISE010000180.1 GCA_949538655.1 Marine Group II euryarchaeote MED-G33
CATCGAGACCACCCGAGAGGGGGTTGCGAAAGAGGCTGATACGTTTGATGAGAATCGTACATACACTCCTCTCATTACAGTGATTGGCGAAGGCCGCCTCATCGCTGGATTTGAAACCCATTTGCTTGAAGCAGATGTTGAAACCGATTACGAATTTGATATTGCACCCGAGGATGCATACGGGGAACGCGACCCCAATGCAGTGGAGACAATGGGTCAAGATGTCCTAGCGCGCTCTGTGCGCGACCCAGACAGTCTTGCGATTGGTGGCCCCGTAGAAATCAATGGCAAGCAAGGTATTCTACGAATGGTTCGGGCAGGTCGAGCACGAATTGATTTCAACCACCCTCTGGCGGGTCGAACACTACGCTACAAGTACCGTATCGTCAAGGTTGTAGAAGACCGTGCTGAGAAAGTCACAACCCTCCTAGAAACCAACACGGGTAGAGATGGGTTCGAGGTCGCTTTCGATGGCGATGATTTGACAATCACCCTTCCAGAGTTTGTGGCCTACGATCAGAATTGGTCCTTCACAAAATTCAGCCTCATTCGAACGTTGCGTGACCACGTGGGTGTCCAGACAATTATTTTCAAAGAAGTCCACGAAGCTCGTCAAGCAGGCGAAGATGGTGCAGATTCCGAAGAGTGAATCACTTTGAAACATTAGGCATGGGTGATTTCCATGGTTGATGAAAGTCCATATCTCACAGAGACCCCCTTACCAGACAATCAATTTGCTCTGATGGAGCGCGGCGCTGCCACTCTGATTCTGACCGCAATAATCCTTCTATTGGGGGCCATCGCAGGCCAAGAAATCGCACCAGGTAATGCCCTTTCGGAAACATACGATACCTACTTTATTGAACCACATACCATTGATTCTACTAGTGGAGATGCTGGTTACAACCCAGTCGATACTCTAGCCTATTCTCTCATATTGGTCTCATTCGTCGTCGTCATCTCAGGGTGGTTGCGAAGAATTGGCATTCCGGCTAGAGACAATTCAATCATCGCTCTTCTTCCATGGGTTTTTTGGGCATCGATTGGAGAGGTAAACGAGGATGGGTACCTCTTTTCTGAGGGACTAGGAGGTTTGTTCGTATCGCCACTCATTCATTTCCACGTAGCTACTTGGGTGATTCTGACTGGCTGGATGTGTCACCGCGTATCCATTAGCGCAGGATCTGAGAACCGTGCCGCAATCACCCAATTAGCGTTTATTTTGACTTGCCTGCAGATTGTAATTTTCATGCCAGATATTGGCCGGCATTGGGAAAAAGACGCACTCTCTCTGCTCACATCTCCTCTTTTCTTAGCACCGATGGGTGGACTCCTGCTCATCGTAATCATCCATCCATTCTTGGAATGTTACACTGCGATTGAGCAAGGACTCATCCAAGTAGGCCTCGGGGGATGTTTCATGCATTTATCTGGCTGGCTCATGCTCTACACCGAGCCATTGAATGGTCGGACGCCAATCTCGATGGTTCCAATGGCACTGATTGTTTTGGGCCCACTTTTGCTTTGCACATTGTTGTGGTTTACTGGTCAAGAAGCGCGATCCAAATTACACCACATGGGGCTTGAGCCCGGCATCATCCCTGAAGGAATATCATTGGATGATTGGGATTGTCAGCACTCTTCGACTTGGGAGCGCATGGAAGCCCTCTCTCCCCGTGCAGTTCTCGGTCTTCCAGTCATCCTCTTGGCGATGTATGGGCAGATGGTAGATGGACTGGCAACGAGTGTTGGTTTGGAGAATTACGGTTATGGTGAGAAACACGTCCTTTCACA
>CATISE010000181.1 GCA_949538655.1 Marine Group II euryarchaeote MED-G33
CATGAAATGTTAGCAGAACTTCTTCTGTTGGCAAATACAGCCATCAGTAATCATGAACAAGCTAACTTCGATGGCTTACGGCAATTGCTTGATGGACTGAATGAAATCGATAATGCATCAAGTGACGAATTTTTGGCGAGAATTGCCGACATTGATCAGAAGGCGATGGAATTGTCAAAGCCCTTGGATGAAACTTGGAATGAATGGCAACCAGCAACTCGTCTGTTGCCCGATGATTCACCCCTAACTGTTCTTCGAATCGATGAGGACGAAGCGGGACGTAATTTGGTTATTTCACACCACGCTGAATTGGGTGCGATTGGTTTGTGGCTACCAGAAGGTGGGATTCAAGCCTCCCCTGGAAATCAAATTCAGATTCAAGATAGTCGTGTCAAGGTGGCCCCACCCACTGATATTCTTCGAGATGTACACAACATACGTGGTGTTGTCGCCATCGAAGATGCTGCTGCATTGTCATTCATTGTTCGAACAGATGAAATTCTGGATGACGACTGATTTTATTGGGTACTGGTTGAAACAGATATTAGGAAAACCAAGGGTGTTTTCCAAAGTGATTTCGTGGAATAGGCTCTTCGCTTTCAACATGATACTGAAACCCAGACAGAACCGAATTGAGATAAGACCGAAGTCGGGGGCGTACCCAAAGTACGTGAGGGAGGTATGCCAGGGGTTTGGGTAATTTCGCTAGAATGAACGGATAGACGGTGATGGTCAGGCGTGATTGAGATGCGCCTAGTGAATCGATATGCCAAACCACATACGATTGTGGCCCATCTTCTTCACCGATCAATAAGCTGTAACCGCTACCTTCGGACCAACTCTGGAATCTTCGTAAGTAAGTGCGGCCATTGAGATAAACGAGAATGTCAGAATACTCGCCATCACCCCATTGTACGACTTTGTTGGATTGACAAAACGGGTGACAATCATTGAGATTATTCGGGGCGCTAACCAAGGCCCACAGTGTTGAACTATCGGTGTTGAATTCCTTGGAGTAGGATACGCTCAAGCGCCGAGTATAACTCTTCTCAATTACCGACATTACGCCACCGATTTTCACAGAGGGGACCGGGGAGATTCTACAGAACGATGTTGAATATGATTCAACTATCTTTCTACAGCAAATGAAATCTTCAGCTTAACCCGATACTTTGTAATCTTACCATTCTCAACTACGGCGCTTTGGTCTTTGACCCAAACTGAATTCACACCATTCACAGATTTACAGACATCGGAGACTCCACTCTGTGCTGCGTCTTCCCATGATTCGGTTGATTCCGACATAACTTCGATTACTTTGATTGTACCCATATTTCTCACTCGTATTTGTTCTCAAGTATTGGCGCACTAAAACGTTAGTCACAATCTCAATGCATATTTGCACAATTGACAGCGTTACCACTAGGGTCGATTGAATGGGATCAGGGAGTAAGCCCCTTTCTGTTCGCCGTTTCCGGTTAACCACATTCAACTATGCATCCTACCCGTTCCTTCCGGTGCCGTCATTGGAACTGTTTGGACTTGCTGCGGTGGGGGTGTTCGTTCCAGTCGACTTCGGGAAATCTCCTCCTTGCGGATTCATCGTGCGCCCGAGTCGATTCGTTGCTTCTACAGAG
>CATISE010000182.1 GCA_949538655.1 Marine Group II euryarchaeote MED-G33
CTCAATGATTTTGGTACAATTGAAAATGCCAGTGCAGGGGGAACTGGTCACTATACCTACACCTCAAGCGGTATTGGTGATGTCAGCATCACCGTCTTTTTGGATCAAGCCCAAGGTATTCTCCTCGTACAAATTTTGGGTGGCCCACTTGATTATCTCGAGGTGTCACTTCCCTCGGAGGGTAATCAGGGAACCACAGTCGAAATCGAAATTTCAGGATTTGATGTATCTGGAAACCCAGTCGCTATTCACCAGTGCTCGGCAACAATCACCACAGACGCTGGGGATGCTGAATGCGATGAAAATGGATGGGTAATCGATTTGAAGAAATCTGGAGAATTGGTTGTTCATGCACGAATTCAATCATCAAGTGGTAGTTCAGCCGAAGGCAGTGATTTCATCACTGTACATTCGACTTGGTTTGGTTGGGGGAATAATACACAAATCCTCTTTGGATTTAGTACATTTATTATCATGATTATTTGTGCGATACTTGTTGCTCTGTCGAAAAACCTTGGTTCTCGGATCGATGAAGAAATTGAATTGATTCGTGAAGAAATCAAAGAGCAAGAGGAATCACAAACATCGGCGGTTGAAACATTGGGGGCAGCGGGTGTTCTCCCACCTCCTCCACAGAAGTTGACACCGAATCAAATCCCCATACCATTGCCTGCACCAGTGGCACAATCACCTGCAACAGTTTCAGTACCACTTCCATTACCCACACCCGCACCAACCCCCACTCCCCTAGTGGCTGCTGAACCCACCGCTACCGTTCAAACAGTGGTTGAAGTGATTCCAGAACCTGAACCCGAACTGGAGTCAGAACCGGAGCCCGAGCCCGAAATACAAACCGACGATGAATGGGGCGACATGGCTGGCGATTGGAATCAGACCGATGACACACTAACCTCCACTGCTGCAACCTTTGCACAAATTCAACATGAGAACCGTCGTGCTGATGGGCCCCGTGATGTTGCTGAACAAACCTTACGCCCTCTTCCTGGCACTACTGTGGGGGATGATGGATGGTACTTTGATCGTGAAGGACGCCCCTCGTATTGGAGTCATTCTGAAGAAAATGGCTGGGCTCAAGAGTAACGCTCATCTTCATTCGGGAAATCTGAACTTCGAACATCTCCGATGTATTGTTTCACCGCATTGGTCATTTCATCGTAGAGGTTGAGATACCGTCGCAAGAACCGTGGATTAAATTCGTGTGTCAGTCCAATCAAATCGTGAATCACCAATACTTGCCCATCAACATCGGCTCCAGCACCAATCCCAATCGTTGGAATATTCACAGCCTCGGTGACCTTGGCTGCTAAATCAGCAGGAATTTTCTCCAGAACGATTGCAAAACATCCAGCCTTTTCCAGAAGTTTTGCATCTTCGATTAACTTGGCAGCCTCATCCTCCTCGCGCGCGCGAACAGAATAGGTCCCAAATTTGTAGATCGATTGAGGTGTGAGTCCAAGATGACCCATGACAGGGATGCCAGCGGTGAGGATTCGTTCAATCGACTCAACAATTTCTGCACCCCCCTCAAGTTTGACAGCATGAGAACCGCTTTCCTTCATGATTCGAATGGCACCATTGAGGGCTTGCCTAGAATCACCTTGGTAACTTCCGAATGGCATGTCGCAGACGATGAGTGCGCGATTCACGCCATTGACAACACACTGGGCATGGTAGATCATTTGGTCAAGTGTAATCGGTACGGTCGTATCGTTTCCAGCCATCACATTGGATGCTGAATCCCCGACCAAGATGACATCGATTCCCGCTGAATCAATGATCCGTGCCATTGAGAAATCGTACGCGGTTAGCATGGTGATTTTCTCACCAGCTTGTTTCATCTCTTGCAGAGTATTGGTCGTTATTTTACTCGCCTTACCAGCAATCGACATGGGCACCCTCCAAGACTGCGAGATGCACAACACCCTTCAAGGGAACGGCGACAGAAACAGACCTATTCCGCCTCTATTAGAGCAGAATCAATACCTCTCAAGAATTCATCAACATCGATTACACCATTACCATTGACGTCGATTTCATGGAATAGATTACGAGTATGGAACCGAGAAAACTGTGGTGCGATGATACTCATGGCATGTGCAAATTCACTTTCGGTTAGGTGCTGCGGATTCGCCCAACCCGCCATGGTATGGAATACTAACCACCGCTTCTCCCGTTCCGCTTGGTCAGCATTGGTGAATTCGGTACGGACAGTTCGCCATGGAGTTAACTTTGGATGAGCACGAGACTTCCCATATGAGTAGTATGTGATTATGCCTAGTAAACAACAAGCTAGACCACCCAAGACAGCCATTAAGCCCATGACATATAGCAGGAAAATACCACTGATAATTCCAAAGATTTGGATGAACGGATACATTGGTGATTTCCACTTTGGTTGATACCACGAGTGTGCTGGTGACGCTCTCCGCAGAACAATGACACAACCATTGATGATGATGAAAATCATGATCTTGAATCCTGATGCGAGCTTTGCGATATCATGGACAGGTAGGAGTGTGATGGATAATGCCATGGCGATTCCAGTACCCCAGATTGCCAAGTGTGGAGTTTGGTACTTTGTGTGTACATTTTCCAAGGCCCTTGGCAATAAGTTGTCACGTGCCATGGCGAATGGGAATCGTGAGGTCGCCATGATTCCCGCCAATGCCATCGCGGTAACAACGGTAACAGCAAATACTGCTGAGATGACTCCCATGGTATTGCCACCAATGGCATGGGCGAATACGTATACGGGGTCTTCTCGCGCATCTCCGTTGCTCATGTATGCTTCAGGGGAAACAGTAGCAACCATTACGATGGTGATGAATACGTACAAAATACAAGAAATGATCAAAGATAGCAGAATTCCATATGGTATATTCCTGCTTGGATTCTTAATTTCACCACCAACTGCTGCAATTTTGGTAACGCCTGCATAGGCTACGAACACGAATGCAGTTGAGTGTGCAACATCTCTCCAAACTTGGTCCCACGTTCCACCAAATGCATCTGGTCCGAACGCTCGACTCCAATCCAATTCCATTGTGAGTATGGCCCAACCACATAGAATAAACATGAACAAAGTCATCGAAAGTACAATTGGTGTCTGTACTTTCTTGATTCTTGAAATCCCTAGGATGTTGATGATTACAATCATTGCAAGCAGAATCATTGCTGCGATTTCGATATTGATGGTAATGTCAAGTAATTCCTCTAAAACCCAAAGATAGGCCTTAAATCCAATCAAAGCAAATGCGGATTTGAGCATCGATGCGCCCCAAAGACCAATTCCGGAAACTGTACCAACCAAGGGCCCGAATGTCCTCTCGATGTAAACGTAAGATCCCCCTGAAGAAGGCATTGCAGTTGACAATTCACCTTTGGATACAGCCGCTGGTAGAATAGCCAAAGCGGCCAACAAGTAGGCCAGCCAAATTCCTGCTACAGGAATGGTTCCCCCGCCCATGTCCAGCATGACCAAAGCAGGCAGGACAAACAGGCCTGAACCGAGCATGGCGGAGAGTGAGATGATGACTACAGATGCCAACCCCAATTTGCGTTCCAGCGTATCGCTGAGTACCTCAATGGGTCGGTAAACGAAATCGATGAGGCTAGACGGCTTAATCGGTTCCATGTTTCGTTGGCATTGAGATTAGCATAAGATACTACGTATCTTACTCATCAGTTCAAGGGGCCTTTGCGATGACTTTCATTTCGACAGCGATTGGAGTTGGTAGTGCCTGAATCGCCAGTGTAGTCCTAGTGGCCTGAATTTCTTCGAAGTGTTCGGCGTAAATTTTGTTGTATCCTGAAAAATCTCTTTTCATATCGACCAAGAATGTGGTCACATCGACAATATTACTCAATTCCGCTCCACAGGCCTCAAGGATAATTCGGATATTTTCAATACATGCTTCGGTTTGAGCTTCGATATCGTAATCCAGAGGATTTCCATCTTCATCTTCAATCGGACCACCTGGGATTTTATTGTCGACTGGGCTTCGTGGACCCACACCTGAAATGAATAGCATATTGCCCATTCTGCGAGCATGTGGATATGCACCTACAGCACTCGGTGCATCTTCAGCGATGATTGCGCCATCCTTACTCATCATCTTGCCTACAGTTTTCTTGGCTACGATCGATGCGGCAACACCACCCACTGGGCCTGCAATTGCGGCCCCTGCGGCAGCACCCAATGCACCGGTGGCATGGGAAATCACACTCGAACCATATTCATCATACAGGTCGTCAATGACTTCAACTGGATTTCGCCATTCATCCTCATCAGGCCTTTCGGCCTCATCTAAAGGGCCGTCCACGCCCCCGGGGGCGTGCATATCTCCTGCATTGGCATCGAGGACATTTCGATCTCCACGGTATGTTTCGACATCATCTTCATCGAATTCTTTGTCACCAAACGAACCTTCGGATGGAGTCAGTTGAATGACTGCTCCACCACTACCGTGGAGGGCTGCATATGCCATGACCTCACCATCGTAATTGTTGTGTTGACCCATGGTCGCAGCCATCCACCATGCCGGTTTGTATGCGACCACTTTTTGCACACGTATTTGGCCATGAATATCACGACTGAGTTGACTCAAATCTTCCAATCGACCATCTTCAAAGAATTCAAGAATTTTCTGATTCCAATCTTCATCTTTGGCTGAATGAATCCGGTCATCAACAGGATCGACATGTTTGGTGAACATTCGATTGGAGAGACTCGATACTGCAACGATAACCGCCTTCTTCCCTTGCGCTTTCAATGCGTCCCGGGCTGCTTTGCCTAAGACGATGGTCTCAGAGCGATTGGAATACATATTGCTCGAGACAATACAAGCAGGGATTCGGTTGTCAGGATTGAGTAGACTCAATGCGACAACTGATCCAGTGTCGATTGGGAATCCGTGATACGCCACAGTACGTGCATGCAATCCACGCGACTCCGCAGCATCTCTGTAGGCGTTGCCAAATTCAACATCCATCTTGAATTTGTAAGGCATTGAACCTAGGAAGTGGAAGTCATCATCGACATGCACCCATTCAGGTTCGGGTTGAACTTGGAATTGATGGCCCACAATACTGGGCCAAGTCGTAGAGTAGACGATGATAATGTCTGCCTCACTCTCTTCAATCCGCCTTCGACATTCGTCATATGCTGCACGAAGTTCGCCCCAACCTTTGTTCTGATCGGGAGCCAGCAGGGGATGTGGATGAGGTGGGACGTAGAGTCCGAATAACACCGGGTCATCACTCACAGAACCATCTCCCTGGTCACATCATTTGGGTCCCAGCAGGCGACGACATTCCCGGTACCAATCACTGATTGGTAGCCATAAATTTCAGCCGGATATTCTGGCATTCCCATTGCAGCCATCATCCAAGTTAGTCCTCCTCCTTCCGTTTCAGCCATCGTTTGTTCGGTAAACTCCGGCATCAAATCGATGAATTCCTGCATCTTTCCATTTCGCATGAGGTCGATGACTTTCATGTCCCAGACGTATTGACTATGGTTGTAGATGTGTTCTCGACTCATGTCTTCGGGAAGAGGTGCCTCGGTGGTAAAATGGCGATGAGAAAGGCTGTGGCTGGCGATTAAAACAACACGTTTGCCACTTTCTTCAATCGCTTTACGGCAAGCCCGGCCCAGTGCTTGGGCTTGCTCATTCATCACTTCAACAGAGTAGTAGTGTCGATTTCGATTACTGCTCACAGTCACAACAGGTTTGTCCCATTCAGGGTTCAGTAGGTGACAGGATGTGATTGTGCCATAATCTACCCGAAAATCAGGATTACGCATCATCTTGGTGATAATTCCAGATTCTCCAGCGATTTCACACATTTTTTCTGAGAGCTCAACATCGACCTTGAGGTCGTAATGGTAGCGGAACAGGTTTGGGAAAATCGGGTCGACAGACAGTGATTTGAAAGCATCAACACCGAGGAAATGAGTACCGATGTAGGTTTGCCAATGCGGGGTTAGAATGACCAATGCATCATAATCGATAGTTTTCAACTTTCGAGCCAATCTGGCATATCCCCAGCGTAGGGCCTCCCAACCACCTTCACTGATCGGTTCATTCTCTTCAGGATTCTCTGCATACACCAAATGTGGGGGGTGTGGAGCAAGGCAGCCGAGGACGATTTCACCCTTTGTCATCGCGCCTTCCAAAGGAAGGCGGCATTTGAAACAATGCCCGCGGCAACCGTCATAGGATGACTGCTAGACCACAGGGCAATGAAGTGGGAGAATCCGCCCCTGGGTCTTTTCGCGCTCCCCCCTCTTGTTGGGCTGTTTTCATCGTACGTTGGTTTCCAAATTGCGTCACAAGTCGAGATTGAAGATAAGCTATTGTCCGATCTTTCTCCTTTGCTTTTTTCTTGGCTAGCTTTGATTGTTATCTCTTCGCTTCTCATGTTCAGAATTCCAAAGGAATGGGGGGATCCCAAAGAAATGCGATATGGCGTAATGGCCGGCCTGATTGTCGTTTTTCTACCACAAATGTGTGGAGTGGCCCTAATCCTCTGCTCATTTTGGTTCTTGGTCGTCATTACAGGTTGGGTTTTTGTGTCGACATACCAATGGAAATACGATGTTCAGCCATTCAGAACTGGCTTATGGCTAGGCGTTGGCGGGTTGACTGGGATGTACATGGGCGCTTGGGCCATGTGGGCCATGTTCAATGTTTGACGCAGATGTTAATGGCCTCTGAAAAGAAGCCTAGGCTCCAACGCCCACCTTCTCTGCCGACACCACTGTTTTTGACACCACCAAATGGAACGCGCAAATCTCGATGTAACCAGCAATTGACCCAAACCATACCTGAATCGATTCTTTCAGCCATCAAACTCCCAGCATCAACATCCTGAGTCCAGATTGAACCTGCCAATCCGTAGTCGGTCATATTGGCAATTTCTACAGCCTCATCATCATCCGAAAAGGGGTGGAGTGTGACGACTGGCCCGAAAATTTCCTCGGTAGCACATCGACTGTCGGGGGCCAAGCCATCAATTACAGTCGGAGAAACCCAATACCCATTCTCAAATGCTTGTGGGATTCCAACCGGTGCACCTCCGCCACACAAAATGTCTCCACCTTCTTCTTCTGCAAGTTCAATGTAAGACATCACTTTGTCTCGATGATCTGCCGAAATCAATGCACCCAATTCGGTTTGATCATCGGATGGATCACCGACAATCATGTCCGAAACCACTTCAAGGAAACCTTTGACGAAGGAGTCGTAAATCGACTCATGGATGAGTATTCTTGACCCACAAAGACAGACTTGACCTTGGTTCAGAAATGAAGCACGGACAATGTTTGGCATCATTTCGTCAAGATCAGCATCCGCCCGAATGATTGTTGCATTTTTTCCTCCGAGTTCCAAACTCAATTTCTTGAATCCAGAGGATGCCGATTTGGCTACTTCTCGACCGGTGGCAGTACCACCTGTGAATGAAATCAGATTGACATCAGGATGAGATGTGAGTGGTGCACCTGCATCGAGTCCATTTCCATGGACTAGATTGAATACTCCAATCGGAAGTTCAACATCCTCCATCACTTCTGCGAGTAGTGATGCGGTCATCGGTGTCATTTCCGAAGGTTTAGCGACTACAGTATTGCCCATCAATAGGGCTGGAGCAACCTTCCATGACAATAGATACAGTGGTAGATTCCAGGGTGTGATCAGACCCGTCACACCGACCGGCTTGTAGACGACTCGATTGGTCGCATCACTCATTTCAAAAATCTCAGATTCAAATTCACGACCTTGCTCAGCAAAAAAGCGGAAATTTGCGACGGACCGCGCAGCATCGACCGAACGAGCCAATGAGATGGGCTTTCCAGTGTCCAAACTCTCTAGTTGAGCCACTTCTTCAGCACGACTTTCAAGCGCATCAGCAATTTTTTCCAACCAATCTGCACGTTCAGTAATGGTCAAATTTGCCCAATCCTCAATAGCCTCAGATGCAGCCAAAACTGCTTCATCAACATCTTCACTTGAAGAGCAAGGGATTTGGGCGATTAGAGATCCATTTGCGGGTGAATAATCTTCAATCCAATGTTCACAAATTGCAGGTCGCCATTCTCCATTGATGTAATTGGACAATTCGACAACATCACTCATGGCTACCCTCTCCATTGAACGGATTGGAGTATTTCTTCCAATCGTAGAACCAACGATCAGAGTTTGGGTCCCACTCGTCCCATGTGACAACCCGTTCCAATTTGTCAAGTCTGTCTGGGGGCACAACACCGGGGACGATGAAGGCCTTTTGTCGATGGAGTGGGTATGGATTTCTAAGTTCGATTCCAAGAACACCCAAGACTGCTCGAGCGACATACCAAGTGGCTTGGGAATTCCACCCATGTGCAATTTTAATCACAATTCCAAGTCCCTTTGGGAAGTCCTCATGGACGATTGAAAGCCCGAGTAAACCATCCGCACCTTCTTTGGCTACAACCATTCCATTTCCTGCCTTGATTGCTGTTGAATCTAAGCGATTGAATCCACCGATTAGATCTGGGAATTTACACATCGAATCCCAAATCCAATCGTCGTCCTTTTCATTGGCCAAACCGGCAAACATCACGGCGAGTTCGTTGACCGTATTGGAGACTGTCGGCAATCCGCAACCGTCCTTGGCGACACGTTTGGGTTCCCAGTTTGGGTCGTCTAAAAACCGACGGAGAACATTGAGGAAAAGAGGAAACCAATCTGATTGCGGTAGTGTATATCCTGCACGATTGATGCCCAACAAGCGCAGTGCACGAAGGATGGCGGCATGTTCACCAGAGCAAGTATGGAACCAACGACGGGGCCGACGAACTTGTCTTCCGAATTGAATAAGCGGTACATCCAGCGGACATTGCATCAATCCCCATTCGGATTCGGTGAGAATTGATTGTGCGGCTGCAACGTGTTCAGTATCGCCATTGTGTGATGAACAAGCAATGGCTTTCTGTTCATCCGTCAGTTCTGAATCGAGAACATCCACAAATGCTTTCATCAACAGAGGTTTCATCATACTGCGGCCATAACAAAGGACATTTCCACCAAACGAATGGATGAGTTCAGACCCATGTGCCCATGCGACAGCACCGTGAATTGTATTCTCAGAAACATCATTTCGCCTGAAGTCAACCAAGGGTTCCCATTCAACATCACGACCTGTGGCGATTCCCTTGGCACCATCTGAAATGGGTGAGGTCGGATAGACTGCAGAGCCTGGTCTTCCGGGTGCGACTGAAGAAGGTCGGTTTTCACTCATTCAATCTCACTCCCGTTGACGAGGGGGACAACCTTGTCCATGAATGCACGCATGTCCCGACAGATGCGGGCGGAGTCGTGTCGGAAGAAGTCGAACCATAGCATCAGGCGATCATCGGGGTGGAATCGCTCTCGAATTTGAGCTGCGACTTCCGTAGCGTTTCCTATGACAGCATTGTTCGCTGCCTTGGAGACTTTGGCGGGGTCAAGAGTACCTTCCAGTGCAGCCCAATATGACGAAAGAGCCCCTTCAGATTCCAATTGTGCGGCGGCTGTTTTTTCCTCTTCACTCAGCCCCTCTTCCTCGTTCAAGAAAACCATCACGGTACGAGGCATCATCCTCCGTTCCCACTGGCCCATATAGGCCGTTTTCATCCGCTCATGTGTTGATTCTATGACTTCGGGTTGTGTGATGCTCAGATTGAAAACTTGCACCGGCATGAATGTATTGACATGCTCTTGTAATCTAGGTTCATGGCTACCAATTACCATGTTCACTCTGGATCGATCCCACTCTTGGGGAATCGATTTGATTTCCTCGAATTCATACCTACGTGGAATTTCGATTTCCCCACAATCGTTTCCATTTGCAGTTTGAACAGATCCCCAGTCTTCATCTGAGCGGAAGTTTGCACGAGTCAATATCGTCTTTCGAATATCATCTGAGCAGATGGTGTCTCCACGAACCAAGCGTAGCATGATTTCAGCCGCTTCCCAAAAAATCTGTCCGCGAAGTGCAGTCCATGCTACCTCCTCGAGAGGATTGCGAGGCACAATTCCATACGGAGATGCCATGAATTGAAATCGTCCTGCGCTGAAACCCAGATTCAGTTTTCTTGAATCACCACGAACCTCTTGCAATGCACAGAAGTTACCGATTCGTTCAGCGACCGCAATCGGACCACCATTCGCCAAAATAGACAAAACCGCACTCCCAACTTCAATTCGCTTCGTTTGGGTCATTGAGAGTAAGGCCAATTGGAAAAAGTCTGTACACAACCCCACCTCGCCTTCCCAATGGGGGATGACCGGTCGCTTGTTGCGCTTCTGAACCTCTGTTGACAAGTGCGCTTGTGCCAACCATGCTACACCATACCCCAACTCATCTGCAACGGAGAGTTGTTCGAGATAGTTGGCATACATCGTGGTCTCATCAGGACACGTACCCTCGGCATCGGGCGTTTGTGAGATTGAAAAGAAAACATCGAACTCCATTCAATCTCCTCCATGTACAGAGTCTGCCAATTCGTTCAATCGATCTTTAATCGGGTCTGGCGTGGAGCGACCCAATTGCATGAAACCAGTCATCACTTGAGACAAATGTTGTAATTCCAAATCCTCGTCACCCATGGCTCTGGCCATTTCAGCCAATCCCCAGCGACAAACAACAGTGCCCTCGAAATCTTCGACTTCTTCAGCAATTTCCAGCGCCGCTTCATAGTGGATATTCGCCCCATCGATATTCTCCTCAACCGCTTCGATATGGCCAAGAATCGCGAGGCCATTGACCATGCCTTTTCGATCATCCAATTCTTCAAGTAAATCGATACAGCGAGCATGGAATTCCTTCGCCTGTTCAAGTTCATTTTCTCCGCGTGCAATCTCACCGAGATTGTAGAGAGTATTCGCCTGGCCAACCTTGTCTTCAAGCGCTTCTTTGAGGATGAGACTTTGGGAAAATGCTGATTTTGCAGTAGGCATGTCTCCCGCTTCAAGTGCATAAATCCCAAACTGGTTATTGTATGCTGAGCGTAGCCAATCATCTTCGCTGAGGTCGACAAACTTCTCCGCTTCAGCGAGAACGGAACCATCATTCAAGATACGTGCTTTGGTCAACAAAGCCCATGCGAGTTGATCATTGTCTTCGGCATCAGTCGCCAATTGTATAGCGTGTGCAATCAAACCTTCAGCACGTTCAGGTTGGTCAATTTGCAGAGCAACATCCGCCAACGTAAGTGCAACACCAGCATCCATCCCCACATCGAACTGATCTGCTTTGGCCATCAAATCTAGCAGGTGATGTGCCTGCTCGGGTGTAAGAGATTCACCAGCCATCAAATCACCTCAAATTGAGCGCATTCGGCCGCCGTCAACAGCCAAACTGACACCACGAATTCCACCTGATTGCGGCAAGCAAAGGAATGTGATTGCAGAAGCGGTTTCCATCGGGTCGATGAGTCGGCCAATGGGAACTTGTGACATCCAAGTATTGTGGATCTCTTCCTGACTTCGACCTGTTTTCTGCTCGATGGAAGCCGCCAAGGAACCCAATCGGTCCGTGTCGGTAAAGCCGGGTAGGATGTTGTTGATTGTCACACTGGATGGCAATTCACGACTGAGTGATTTTGCCCATGATGCCATGGCACCTCGCAGAGTGTTGGACAACCCAATATTGGGGATCGGTTCACGAACCGAGGTTGAGATGATATTGACAATACGACCCATTCCAGCCTCTTCCATCGCTGGTACAACCATCTGTGTAATTTGATGGGCAGCGTGAAGATGGCGCTTGAATGGTGCCTCGAAATCCTCGACTTCGTTGTCTAGCAATGGGCCACCAGGTGGCCCACCAGCATTGTTCACGAGGATGTGGATTGGACCTGCGGTCAAGATCCCTGAGATTGTTTTCGAAATCGCATCTGAATCTTCCAGATCCAGTGACATGGAACGAACTCCTATGATGTCTGGCGCACTTCGACTGAGTCCAATCACATCGGCACCGCAAGCCGCTAGCATTTCAGCGGTTGCCCGACCGATGCCTTTGGAGGCTCCACAGACAACAGCTCTCATTCCTTTCAGTGCATTGGATGCATACGGGTTTTCCATTTTTTCACCTCAGTCGACATAGTGTGCGTAGGTTTGTTCCGCCAATTTTTGGTCCACGACTTCCAGAATCTCTGGCGGGGCATTGCGGAATGTAGGCCAGGGGCTTTCCCCTTGGGGGTGTCGCATTTCAGACCACTTCCCTGCCACATAAGCCATCAGGACCTCCTTCATCAGCACGCCAGCGAGAACCAATGTTTCGTAGCAGAGGTCCTCGTAGGTCATGCCACGTTTGACCGGGAATTCTCGGCGTAGCAATAGTTCACCGGTATCAATGCCATTGTCACAGAAATGTGTGGTGCTACCGATTGGGATGTCGTGGTAGACGGACCAAGCAGGACTTGCAGAACCACGGCAATCGGGTAAGAGCCCAGGGTGGGAGTTCACAACTCCATCCTTGGGAAAGTCGAGAATTTCCCCTCGAATGATTCGCGTCCCACCGAAGACGATGAGATCTAAATCCATGTCGCGAATGTATGGCATGACCTCCTCTGAATTGTGGATCGGAACCGTCACGTGTTCTACATCGAGTCCAGCAACTTGTTCGACAATCGTCGGTGCGATTGGATTGCCTTCGATCCGCTTGAGGAATTTCTCCCGCTCTTCATCGCCAATGGCTGAATCTTCCTCAATGATGATGGCCGGAACAAAGCCCTCGGAGAGCATTTGTCGAAGCATCTCACGACCATATGGGTGCTCTTTGAGAAGCAGATAGGCAAAGACTGGCGTGTCCCCCATATTCACCCCGGAGGGGTGAGAGATACCCGTTCTTTTCGGTCATGCAAGTTCTATCCAAGGTGATGATTCACAGGTTCCATCATAGTAGATGATCCCATATTCGTCCCCTGCAATAAACCGCAATTCTTCACAACCATAATCACAAAACCCAACGGGACTGGAGAAGTAAAGATTCGTGCTCCAATAGGATTGATTCCAGGCATCGCCGTTGACTTCCCAAGTTTCATGATTCGGTTGGATTTGAATTTCATCCCCATTACTCATTTTGATGTGTAAGGAGACCCAAATGGTCTGATGTTCCTCGAATTCCTCACTGTCTTCAATCCAGCCTCCACCTGATCTCTGTAATTTAACAGTAACATTCAACGAATTGTCACTAGAAATTTCCATCTTTGAGAATTCATAGTCATAGCCACCATACATTTCGTCATAACCAACACCACATCCACCGAGATTTCCAGTACAACCAGACAATGGAGTCATGGCAACTACAGAGAGTAGTAAGACATGTATCCATTTGCAATTCATGGGCAATCTCTCAGGGGGTCACTCGACTTCGGTCTCTTGGGAAGAGGACGACT
Source organism: Marine Group II euryarchaeote MED-G33 (assembly GCA_949538655.1). GTDB lineage: Archaea > Thermoplasmatota > Poseidoniia > Poseidoniales > Thalassarchaeaceae > MGIIb-P. Next base: position 13,445 of record CATISE010000182.1, read on the forward strand.
TCACGCACGTTTCCTGCACCTGTGAGTACCATCAGTAGGCGAGCTACACCGAGCCCCCAACCCGCGTGAGGTGGTGCTCCATATCGAAATCCATCTGTATAGAATGTGAAATCTGCTGGATCTAAATCCATGTTGCGGAGATTCTGTTCCAACACATCCACTCGATGTTCACGCTGACCACCACTGGTCATCTCATCACGACCATAGTTGAGGTCGAATCCGCGAGATAGTTGACCCCCTGTCGAGCCTTTCTCAGTCTCATCGTGGAAGATGTAGAACGGCTTCATCGACATCGGCCATCGCGGCAAGAAGTGGAAGCCAGGATACTTGGCTGCAATCAGGTCACAGTGGTGCGATTCAATGTCGTCGCCCCACTCAATTTCTCCACCACCTGCTTTGACGATTTCAATCGCTTCACAGTATGGGATTCTTGGGAATGGTAGACTCGGAACATCGACTGTAATCGCCTCTTGGTCTTGTGATGCACGATATTCATTGATGACATCTATCAAGTTCTGATCATTGGCCGCAACTTGGCTCCAAATGTGGTGAATCATTCTCTCTTGGACACACATGACGTCTTCATCGTTCATCCAGGCACCTTCAATATCGAAGGAGATGAATTCGTTGAGGTGTCTGTATGTGTCGTGCTTCTCGGCTCTGAAAGCGGGTCCGATTTCGAATACACGCTCAAGGCCACCCAAGACGGCGAGTTGCTTGTACAATTGTGGAGATTGTGAAAGATATGCATCGGTATCGAAATACTTCATTGGGAACAAGTTGGTTCCACCCTCGGAAGCACTGGCAATTATCTTAGGTGAATTCATTTCATTGAAACCCTCGGTGATGAGGTGATCACGCCCATACTGTAGGACCTTTCCACGCAACTGGAACATTGCATTCACATGTGCGCGACGCAGATCGAGGTGACGATTGTCTAGACGGACATCGAGTCCAACGTGGACATCGTCGACAACACCCACGGGGAGTGGAGTTTCTGCGAGTGCTAGGATTTGTCCCGAAGAGACATTGATTTCGTATTCTGCAGGGGGCTCTGGCTCTCCTTCTGCAACCTTGGGGGGGCGCTTCTGCGCGACTTGTCCCGTGACTTGGATGGTAGATTCACGGCTCGCACTTTGGATGGCTGCAAAAGAATCCTCATCCATATTGTCCTTCTTGAGGAAAGCTTGCAGATGTCCAGTGCCATCACGTAGCATCAGAAAACAAATGGCGCCACGGCCTCGAACCGCTTCGGCGTAACCTGCAACCGTTACTTCGTGTCCAATCATTTGGGCTCCCAAATCACGCACTTCACCAAGGGTGTGCGTGCGATAGTGGGTTGGCTCCCAATCACGGCCATCACGTCCTGTCATGTTTATCGGCGTGTGCGTCCATCACTTGAACCGCACGGCTGGAAAATGTGTTCTTTTTCAGTCGAATTACTGAAACGCTCCCATCCTCACCATTGATATGCAAAAGGCGATTCGCCGGGTTTAATGTCACACGAGAGTTTGCTATTTACCTCTGAATCGGTTACTGCGGGGCACCCAGACAAGTTGTGTGATGCCATTTCAGATGCGATTCTAGATGCCTGTTTGCAACAAGACCCTCACGCACGTGTTGCTTGTGAAACCGTGGTCAAAGGAACCGATACCGGTAGCACAATCATCCTCGCGGGGGAAATCACCTGTGCACCACCTCAAATCGACTACGAATCGGTCGCAAGAAAAACCGCTGCATCCATTGGGTATACCGATCATGCCTTTGGAATGGATGCTGAAACCTGTGATGTTCAATTGCTGATTTCAACTCAATCTCCAGACATCAGTCAAGGTGTCGATCAAGGCGATATCAATCAGGGTGCAGGTGATCAAGGATTGATGTTCGGTTTTGCGACAGATGAATCTGAATCGTATCCGACGCTTTCTGGGAACTTCATGCCATTGTCAGCACTACTAAGCCAGGCTCTAACCCGCCGTCTAACAGCAGTTCGTGAGAGTGGTTTGCTGCCTTGGTCTAGACCCGATGGCAAATCACAGGTCACGATCGAGTATGGCGCCTATGGGAAACCACGCCGAGTATGGGCGGTTGTAATCGCTATTCAGCACGATGATATGTTGGAGAAGTTCGGTTCTGAAGATGCAGAACATGAGTTCATTGAAGCTGAAATCAAAAAACACGTTATCGACCCGATTATACCGCCTGAATTGATCGATTCAAATACAGATATCATCATCAATGGTACCGGTCGATTCGTACAAGGTGGCCCTCATGCAGATGCTGGTGTCACCGGTCGAAAAATCATCGTAGATACCTATGGAGGCATGGGCCGACATGGTGGAGGTGCTTTCAGCGGCAAGGACCCTTCGAAAGTCGACCGTTCCGCCACCTATGCTGCTCGATGGGCAGCCAAGCACGTTGTGGC
>CATISE010000183.1 GCA_949538655.1 Marine Group II euryarchaeote MED-G33
TGCTTGGCAGGAACCTACAATCCCAACTCTACATCTACAGATTCATCTGCTTGCATGGATGCTGATTTAGGATACTATGTATCTCAGCCAGGCCGCTCATCTCAGACACCCGCCTCACCAGGATACTACGTCGATACAACGGCGGCGACCACACAACTCGCCTGCTCTCCAGGTACATACAACCCCGCAAGCGCCTCTACCACAGCATCGGCTTGTTTGGATGCAGACCCTGGTTACTACGTGAGCCAATCCGGACGTTCGTCCCAAACACCAGCCTCTCCTGGTTACTACGTAGATACTGCATCGGCCACATCACAGACACCCTGCTTGGTAGGGACTTACAATCCAGTATCTGCATCCGACGATGCATCTGCCTGTCTAGATGCAGATCTAGGTTACTACGTGAGCCAATCAGGGCGTTCATCACAGACACCCGCCTCACCAGGATATTATGTTGATTCGACAGGTGCAACTGGTCAATCCCCCTGTTTGGTTGGAACCTACAATCCAACCAGTGCAGCCACCTCATCAGCCGCTTGTTTGTCTGCTGACACCGGATACAAAGCACCCAATATCGGCATGGGCCAGCAGATTGCATGTTCCCCTGGAACATACCAACCTGATACGGGACAAACAGATTGCTTGGATACTGACCCAGGGCACTATGCGAGCGGCTCAGGGAACTCCGATCAGACACCCTGCCAGGAAGGCACATACATCAATTCCACACAAACTACTGCTTGCATCCCAGCACCACAGAATACCTATGCAAATGGAACGGGGAATACCGACCCTTCACCTTGTCCACTTGGTACAGCCACCATTGGTCAAAGCACCATATCTTCTGATGGTTGCCTAACCGATTCAGATGAAGATGGCACACCGAACGAAACCGACAACGATGACGATAACGATGGCGTGAATGACGCCAACGATGCCTTCCCAACCAATCCGGCAGAAACTGTCGATACTGACGGGGATGGTTCGGGCGACAATGCAGATTTAGATGATGACGGTGACGGCTGGCAAGACACCTCAGACGCCTTCCCCCTTGATGATAGTGAATGGCTCGACACAGACGCTGACAACATTGGTAACAATGTAGACACCGATGATGATGGTGACGGTTGGAGTGATGCTGATGAGGCCACTTGTGGAAGCGACTCCTTGGATGAATCAAATCAACCACTAGACACCGATTCCGACTCAACATGCGATGTCGTTGATGATGATGATGATGGCGACACAATCCCAGACTCAAGCGACATATGTCCAGGTCACGATGATACATTGGACTGGGATGATGACGGTATTCCAGATGGATGTGAAAATGATTTGGATATTGATTGGGACGGTGTCATGAACACTGAAGATCAGTGCCCAGAAACACCGCTTATCGAGAAAAATCAAGTTGACGAATATGGTTGCGGCCCCTCAGAGAGTGGTGATGATGATGCCGACGGTGTCCCCAATGCGTTAGACACCTGCGCAGATACCACATCTGATGAAATCCCCAATTCAGACGGCTGTGGAGCTTCGCAAAGAGACACAGATGGTGATGGCTGGACAGACTCCGATGAACAGAGATGTGGCAACGATTATCTCGATGGCTCCGATGTACCAGATTCCTCCTGTGCTCTAAGTGATAACTCAACCACAGAAAACAATTCGAATTCATTCAGTTGCTGGATTATCCTCATTCTGATTCTGATTCTCATTATTGCAGTGTTGATGGTAATCTCCTCCCGTCGAGACGAAGAGGGCAACCTCACATTCAATATCACGAAAATCACTACGATCCTAAGTAAGGATCCAGAAGATGATGATGATCCATTCGCGAACCTTGAAGGTGAAGTATCTCCGAAGGAATCGAGCGTAGATGACTGGGACGACGACTCAACCCCATTCGCCGTGGATACATCGGAAGCTGATGCGAAAATCGCAGCGATGGATGCCAAGATGGCAGAGATGGATGCCAAGATGGCAGAGATGACTGAAAAGGAAGCACAACTCGCTCGAATCGCATCCAAGGCAGAGGCGATTGACTTCGCCACAATTGGAACCGCTTCCGTTGATGACAAGAACGACTTGCGAAAAATCAAGGGGATTGGACCTTTCATCGAAGAGAAGCTGAATGCCCTTGGGATCTTCAAATTCTCTCAATTGGCGAATATGACGCCAGAAATTGAAGAACAAGTGAACGAAGCCATCGAATTCTTCCCAGGAAGAATCAAGCGAGATAAGTGGGCCAATCAGGCTACTGAACTCGATTCTGAAGAGGCTGAAGGTGAATTGCCCGACATGTCAGAATTGGTTTCCGACAATGAGAAGGGTGAAGACGAAACATTCGAAGATGTGGATTGGGAGTGATATTATGGAAAGCATTACACAATTAAGTAAAACCGACAGCAGCAAACAACGAGGGACA
>CATISE010000184.1 GCA_949538655.1 Marine Group II euryarchaeote MED-G33
ACTTTGTATTGGCAACAACAAGTGGTTCTGGAACATCGATTTACAGCACAGCAGATTGGTCTAATGTCTACGAGTTAGGCGATTTCCCAGGAGGTAGTGGGAATGGCGCGTCTGGTCGTCGCGGTGCGAGGGATGTTGCATGGTCTGAAGATGAATCCAAGATTTACTTCGGCGGCCGATATTATGGTGCATTCTATACGTTCTATTCTGCGGATGCTTTCATCTGGATGGGTGGCGATGTGACTGGCCAATTGATGGAGAGCCGATTTGTTGAATATGGCGACGTAGGTCATGATTATTTACCAAATCACTACAATTCAACCATTCTCCCCATTACGCAACAACAATGCAACCAAGCCTCTGAAATGAATGGTATTTTGATGGGCGCAGGGGCCACAACTTCTGCGGAAAGTCTGACCACACCTCTCTCAAATTATTCTGATAGTGGGATGCGCTCTTGCGATTCTAACGGCGATATTCTCGTCGATGTACCCGTAGCGAGAATGCCTGCTACATTGATGGTCACAGCCAATGGGGTTGCCGAACAATGTATCTCCACGATCGGTGGTCTATCGATGGGTCAGATTCGCTGGTTGTTGTCGGATGCATCGACTTCTGATTTGATGAACGATGGACATCACCCTGGCATGACTCTTTCATCGATTGCTCCGAATGACGATGGCAATGGTGTAATTGAATGGATTGACCTGCATTCATCTTGTGCCAATCAAGCCATCCACACATACCATCGTTGGGATAACAGATCGATACCACAGATGATTGATTCATACTTATTTTGTGGACATTGTGATTTCCCAGAGGATTGGTTTACAGCAGATTTCGACCGATTCCGTTTGGTTGAGGAAACTCGAAGTGGAATCGTCAATGGTGTTGCGGGTTTTGATGGTGCGATCGGTATCACTGAATTACGTGTGGGTATTGAATCCAATTCGGTTTACAACATTCCCATTTTTGACAACTGGACACTCGGTGCATCAGACCTGGTTTTGCAGGGACACACTGCAGTCCATCCTACTGTCGAAAACAGTTCAACTGGTGCTTGGCCATTCCAGGGTGATTATACCTTGACCATGCGTGGGGATCAAGTTGCTGAAAGTAGAAATTTCATCAATTGGATGCTATCTGAGGCTGGTCAGGAAAATTTTGATGAGATTGGTTTCGTCCGTCTTGACCCCTTTAGTCGAGTGATGTCCGGTGACCGAGTGGGTCTCAATTTACGCGATATCTTGCCCGATTCAGATGGTGATGGGGTATGGGATGGGGATGACCAATGCCCAAATACAGATTCAGGCTTCAGCGTGGATGTAAGTGGTTGTGCACAAAATCAATTGGATGATGACAATGACGGTATTGTCAATACTCTAGATGATTGTCCCAATCAACCGGGTAATAGCACAGTACCGACGGTCGGTTGCCCAGATACAGATGGGGATGGTTGGGCCGATTCTTTCGATGAATTCCCCGGTGAATCGTCCCAATGGAATGATACTGATGGCGATGGTTTCGGCGATCAACCTGATGGTTTTGAAGCTGACAACTGTGTCAATGATTTTGGACTTTCCACCGAAGATAGATTCGGGTGCCCAGATACAGATGGTGATGGGTGGTCTGATCTCAATGACATGTTCCCGGGTAATCCTTCACAATGGCTGGATGCCGATGGCGACGGTGTCGGTGACAATTACTCTTGGGGCAATGTCATCAATGGCATCCGCCTCTCTGAAAACGGTGATGCTTTCCCATCAGATTCAACACAGCATAAAGATCGTGATGGAGATGGATATGGGGACAACTCAGAAGGATTCCTAGCCGATTATTGCCCAGATTCGTATGGTTTGTCGACCTTAGGTGGAAAAATCGGTTGTCCCGATTCAGATGGCGATGGTTGGGCCGATGATGATGATGCATTCCCCGGGGAACCGACACAGCACTCCGATATAGACGGCGATGGATATGGTGACTCACCTTCCGGTGCCATGGCGGATAGTTGCTATGAAACTCCTCTGGATGAAATTGCTCTTGTCGACAATATGGGTTGTGCCCCATCGGAGAGGGATTTGGATTTCGATGGTGTGGCCGATTCAGATGATTTGTGCCCCAATACTCCTGAGGAAGAAGTTCTCGATGTCGACTCTAACGGTTGCTCAGAATCAGAGCGCGATACGGATGGAGATGGTGCAATTGATTCTGTAGACTGGGATCCCGAGGATGGGTCACAAACCGTCGATTCAGATGGAGATGGATTTGGTAACAACGCTACAGGCACCAATGGTGATGATTGTCCAAGCGAGGCTGGCACTTCAACGGGCAATCTCAGGGGTTGTATCGATTCCGATGGTGATTCATGGGCTGACGTAGAAGATGTTGTCCCCAATATTATCAGTCAATGGAAAGACAGTGACGGCGATGGTTACTATGACAATTATGCAAACAGCATATGGTCCGACGATGAAATGCGTGTGAATCTATCCTGGCCTGGAGAGTTAATCCCTGGGGCACGAACACCTGATCGATGCCCACTACACGCGAATTCACTGCAAAACTTGGAAAATCCCGGTTGCCCTGCTGATATGTTCCCATCCGGTGAAGATCTCGATGATGCAACAAATACCCCATACATTACCCCAGATTCTGAAGGTGGTTTGAGCGCGACAGTACTGATTTTGATTTCTGCAGCTGTCATTTTGTTTATCGCAGTTGGTGGCGGGTTAACTTTGGTAATGAAGAAGCCAAAAAAGAAATCTAAAAAGAGCAATAAAAGCAGGTCATTTGAGCCACAAATCGCAGAATCTGAAACTGAACCAGAAGAGGAAATCGTTCCAGAGGATGACCCTAACTACAAGGTTGATGAGAATGGTTGTGAATGGTGGTATGACGAAGGTGTCTGGTGGTACAGAACACCCGAGATGGATGATTGGGCTGAATATACCTCCTGATTCCTTGTCCCGAAGGGGTAATCAATCGACGCTTTCTCGAACGTAATATGAGCATTCAGAAAATTGCCGTCCTTGGCGCTGGACAAATGGGGAATGGAATTACTCAGGTAGCAGCTTGTGCTGGATACCATGTGACAATGATTGACATTCAACAGGAATATGTTGAGAATGGAATGGCTACGATTACGAAATCACTTTCGAAGTTGGTATCAAAAGATCGCATGTCACAAGAAGATGCAGACTCTGCTCTTTCTCGGATTTCGATATCTGTCGATCGGGCCTCGGCATCTGATGCTGATTTAGTCGTCGAAGCAATTCCCGAAATCCCTGAGTTGAAATTCTCAACGTTTGCAGAATTGGATTCAATCTGTAAGCCTGATGCTATTTTGGCCAGCAATACCAGTAGCATTAGCATCAATGATATCGCCGCTGCGACTTCACGACCAAACAAAGTCATTGGAATGCATTTCATGAACCCAGTACCAATTATGAAACTGGTTGAAGTCATCAACGGCTCAGAAACTGAAAGCGCGGTGACACAAGCGGTCATTGAGGCCAGTGAGAAAATGGGTAAAACCGCACTATGTTGCAACGATTCACCCGGTTTTGTCTCGAATCGTATTCTTTGTCCAATGATCAATGAAGCAATCATTACCCTGCAAGAAGGCGTTGCAGAACCTGAGGCGATCGATGGAATCATGAAGTTGGGTATGAATCACCCAATTGGTCCATTGGCGCTCGCCGATTTGATTGGCAATGACACAGTCCTCCATATCATGAACGTCCTGCATCAAGGATTGGGTGACGACAAGTATGCACCAGCTAAATTACTGATTGAAATGGTCGATAGTGGGAAGTTGGGTCGGAAATCTGGAGAAGGTTTCTACAAATATTGAGATGTGCAATGATGCTCAAACTCAATGCATATTCTAACATTAACTAGCGAAGCCTGATAAGTCGCGGCCCATGGAACTGATTTGATTAGCATGCCAGGTACAACACGCGTCGAAGTTCGAACAATCAAAGTGGGTCGTTATGTCGCGCTTGAAGAAAATGCATACAAAATCCTCAGCATGACGAAACGCAAGCCTGGAAAACACGGTGCAGCAAAAGCTCGAATCGAGCTTGAAGATATTTTCACCGGTCAAAAGAAAAGCCATGTAGCACCCGTGACAGACACGATTAGTGTACCTTTAATCGAAAAAGGATCCGCCATTATTACACACATTGATGGCGCTGAAGTTCACGCCATGGACAACAAGACCTACGAGACACTAATTCTACCACTCGAAGAGGGTATGACCCTTGAAGGTGGCTCGGAGATTCTATGGATGGAAGCCATGGGCCGATACAAGATTATTCGGGATCACTGATGCGCCAGTTTAGGTGATTCATTGGTCACGACATCTGAACCGCTTTCCGTTTCAGTTGCATCAATTGAGGATTATTCTTCAATTGAATCTGCTTGGTGGCGTTTGCTTGCTGATCAGCAGAATTTGGATTTCCGTGGCTCAACAGATGAATTGGGCAGCCATGTCAATACTGAACGTGTGCGCCGGTTCATTGAATCTAGAATCAGACAAGGTCGCATGTTGGTGGCCAAAGAACAAGAAGAATTGGTTGGTATTTGCACATTTTCCCCCGACGGTTTCATTCTAGATGCCACAGTTCAGGTTTGGGAGATTGCTGATGTTTGGGTAGAGCCTCATGCACGAAGGCGCGGAGTCGCGACTGCATTGGTTCGACAAAGTGAGCATGAGTGTAAAATGAGAGGTGCTGCCGAAGTCAGATTGGCAGTATATGCAATGAACAAAGATGCATTGGGGCTCTACCAGAGTCTTGGATATGATGTCTCATCGTATACACTTTCACGTAATCTCAACCCGTAGGGTTGTCAATTTGTTTTCCCCACAAACCTAAGACCCCTGCGCGACACCCACAGAACGCTCCGTAGGAGCGGGTGTCTCTATGTCTGGCGTGAAAAAGTCCGCATATAGACAACCCGTGACTGCTAAAGGTCTGGCAGCAATCGAATCAGGTACTCTTACATGGCTAGATGAAGATATGTACAATAATCTCAATACGGGATTGCTTGAACAATATTTCGAAGAAAAAAATCTCGAGGAATCTTTCGAGATTAGTCATTGGTCACTGAGCAAGATCTTGATTGGTATTCTAATCGGATCCATCTTCAGTGGTGTTACCGCTTACATTGGACTGAAAATTGGGCTGGCAGTTTCTGCCGCCTGGTATGTAGCCTATCTCCTTGGTATGGCACTCAAATGGTCACCTTCTGAAGTCAATATTTCGACCAGTGCCACAACAGGTGCTACGCATGCTTCAACCGGATTCATCTTCACCTTCCCAGCGATTTTCTTACTGTCGTCACAAATTAAAGAAGAGTATCACGTGAATGGTGCCCCACTTCTTTCAGAAGTCGATGTCTTTCAACTGGCCTTTATTGGAATCGTTGCAAGTATGTTTGCCGGTTTTTTGGGTGTGATGTATTTCATCATCTTCCGCAGAGTTTGGTTGGTTGAAGATCCTCTTCCGATGCCAGGATTTGAAGCGACATTGAAGATGCTTGACATTGCAGCAGATGTCAATTCAGGAGCAGCCGAAGCAGCCAAGGAAAGTTTGCAAACGGTTGGGCTGTGGACCGTACTCACAATGGGTTTCATGTTTATCATCGATTATCCATTGTTCTGGAAGGATGGCTTGACAATTGCCGATAAGATTGCAGTATCTGCATCCGGGGATTCTTGGGGTTTGGCATCTGTATATTCGGAACGATGGATTCACCAACCAAGTGAGTTGCAGGACGGTCACGCCGTGGCAAATGGTATCACATACTTCGATGAAAGCAATCCATTTTCCTACACATTCCTCGGTGTAGAACTAAGCCCCACACTTTTCGCCGTAGGTTGGTTCATGCGGATGCGCGTCGCCTTCCTGGTTAACCTCGGTTCATTCGTAGCATGGTTCTTCCTAATCCCATTGGTTGTTTCACTCAATGTGCCTGTGTTTTCGGGAATGGATCCCATCACTGGTGGCCCAATTTACACACCGCTGCAAGATACAGGCGGTCCAGTTCAATGGACTGCTTACAAGAGCATCATTCGAACCATTGCAATTGGTGCGATTCTCGGTGGTGGACTCCTCGGGCTTCTAAAAATGGCGCCAACATTCATCTCAATTTTCGGCGATATCGCCAAGGCCTTTGGTGGCGAAAAAGGGCAAGAATATATTGAAGGAAAGGGGTGGTATGAATGGCCACTTCACCATATCCCACTATTCATGATCCTGTCGTTTTTCGCGATGATAGTCATTTTCTGGATGGGCGGATTCCCTGTACAAGCTGCCATCGTTTTCGCATTGGTTCTAATTCTCACAACCTTCCTATTGGGTGCAATCGCTGTACGCGTGATGGGTGAAACCGGAATTGAACCAGTTTCAGGAACTTCATTCATCGTACTCTTGATGCTACTCGGATTGTTCCTTGGATACGGGGACTTCTTTGGCTTGGGCAAGGAAGAGGCAATTCTAATCGCCCTTGTAGGGACCACCGTCTTCGGAAGTGCAATTTCGATGTCTGGTACAGTTGTTGCAGATTACAAGAATAGTTTGTACATTGGAAATCGTCCCTATCACATCTCCAAGGGGAATATCATGGGTGTTGTACCGGGTGCAATTCTAGGTGCTGGAATGGCTATTTTCCTGTCCGACTTACTCGCGAACGGTAAAATCGACTTGTTGGCACCTCAAGCAAATGCTTTTGCAGGATTCACAGTCATGCTTGCAGAAGGTCAAGGCAACGTATCTGCCCTCTTCCTAGGCTTCCTTTTAGGGGCATTCATCGAGTGGGTTACGGGCATGGGAACATCATTCGGTTTGGGGATGTATTTGCCAACACCTTACACCTTCCCAATGATGATTGGTGGTGCAGGTCGTGATTGGTGGCAGGCAAACCGATTGGATCCTGTAATCGATGAGATTCGTGAACAAGAGGGCAGTGCACTAGCGGAGAAGAAACGCGCCCTGATTCTCTTGACAACATTCATGATTGCTGCTGGGGCGTTGACGGGGGAGGCATTCTTTGGAGTCGAGGCTGCAATTTTGGCAGTAATCGATGAATTGCCATTGGTTGAAGGATTAGGTGGGTCATATTGGATTGTTCGCTTGGCTGGCTTCACTTTGATCAATATCATCATCTTTGGTGGCATTTATTATCTGTTCAAGCGCGCTGGAATCTTTGGCCAAAAGGCCTCTGAATCGTGAGGTATTGTCTTGCAAGAATCCCGGGCGCCCCCGGTTCATGCGTGGATTATTTTGGCAATTGCAGTCATTGCTGTTTCGAGTGCTGGTGCAGTGTTCAAACTGATGTCTGATGTGACTCCATTACTTCGGGCAGCATGGCGACTTCAAGCGACAAGTCTTGTTTTACTCCCACTATTTCTCTGGCAACTGCGTCGGGAATCATTTGTATGGGATCAAAAATCGATACTGATTATTTTGGGTTCAGGTATTTGCTTATGGATTCATTTTGGGAGTTGGGTTTGGTCCTTGGACCATACATCTCTTGCCCACAGTCTACTCTTTGTTACGGCCCACCCACTCATCATAGTTGGAGGGATGGCTGCTTTGAGAATTCAACCGCATCGGTGGGAGGTGTGGGGGGCGTTGATTGGAGTAACGGGAGCCGTTCTCACAATCCAGGATGCTGGCACAGGAAATGTGACGCTCATTGGTGATGCTGCGGCTTTCTTAGGGGCGATTGCCATTGTTGGATATTTGGCTGCAGGTCGATATTTACGTGGAAATAGAGAGGTGCCACTATTCCTCTATGCCTTCCCAGTGACCGCTACCGCTGCAATATTTTTGACCATACATGCAATGTTTTCTGAAGGGGCGTCAATCGATTCGACAATCGTGGATTCCTCAGTGTTTGGTTGGACTGATGTATCATGGATTCTCCTGGTGGCATATCTAGCTCTAGGACCCGGTTTGGCTGGCCATACAGGAATCAATGCGAGTTTACGCTGGTTGCCACCTCTCGTAATATCGGTATGTGTTGTTTTAGAACCACTTCTTGGAAGTTTACTCGGTTGGGTATTGGGTGTTCAAGATGTCCCTGGATTTTGGACTTGGGTCGGGGGTCCATTCATGATTTCTGGAATGGTATTGGCAATTGTTGGTACCAATCATAGATTAACTCAAGAACCAGAAATAAGCCCCGGGGACTGAGGTGTATTCGTGGCATGGCGAGAACCACTATTTTTGACCAACGATGATGGTATTGATGCTCCGGGATTACACAGATTAATCCAAATTTTGCATGGTAGAGGTCACCCTATTGCCGTCCTTGCCCCCGCACGAGAGCAGTCCGCCACATCCATGCGCTTGTCACTTAGAACAGAGATGGCATTCAATGATCGAAATGATTTGGCTGAGACGCTAGGCCTTGATTCAGAAGGACCGCCAGTTCGGATATTCAGCTTGGATGGGTCTCCATGTGATTGTACCATCGTAGCCATCGACCAAGGTTTCGAATCATGGGCCCAAATGATCCGTCCTCAAATGTGTATTTCGGGAATTAATTTCGGTCCTAATATATCCCTCGACGTCATCCATTCAGGTACCGTCTCAGCGGCGCGTGAAGCCGGTTTGTATGGACTTCCTGCCATTGCTTTGAGTCTTGGTACATACTTACACGAGGATTTTTCGGTGGGTACTGAAGCCATACTGAAATTGATCGATAGGGCCCTCTTGGTAGCCAATACTGAACCGAGTAATCTGATGAGGACCCGCGGGAGTAAGCACCAACCATGGGGTGATCCAGAAATGCCTATGGACGAACGGATTCGCGAAGCATTCAGAAGTGGTGACCTCATTCTCAATCTGAATACACCACATGTGTGGAATGGAGTTGTAGAGACCGTTCCACTGGGGGCGCGTTGGTATCATGGGGCAACGAAACCAACTGGGAACAATGATGGTTTCATTCTCGGAGCTGCATCAATTGAAGACGAACCAATACCCAAAACCGACGGTTCCGGCTTAATGGCAGGAAATGTTGTCATTTCACCTCTTGCAACATGGCCTCAAACGCATCCGCTTAACGTACCGGATTCAATCCTGCATGCAGCCCTGTCAGAAGATGAAGATGGATACCCATCGTGGCTTTGCTAATCCAAGTCCAAGTAGTGGTGTAAAATCGAAATACATGCATTTCCTTGCAACCAAGTTGGACCGAGTGAAACTTTTTCAAAAGCATCGAGACACTTCGATTCTACCTCAGTAAAAGGTTGGTCATCAGATAGAACAAAGCCGACTGATTCGGAGCCATGCTCTTTGGTAGAGAATGGAATTCCGTCAGCATCGAGTACAAAGATGCGTATTCCTTCTTTCTTCCATTCACTGATGGTCTGCTCAATTCCCCCACCTGAGTGCCAAAATCCAGTGTGAAGTTCGGTAAATTGTCCAATGGCTGGACTTGGTTCCTTCAACGCCTTGCCGATTTGGCCTGCGATGGCCCTCTCATCAGGATATACGCCCCTAATGCGAGATCCTTCCAACCAAATTCGTCGTGCTGGACCGGGCCCTCCCAAGAGATGTAGTGTCAAATCGGTGTCCTCTCGAATTCCATGTGATAGAAACAATGCTGTGTTCACAGCCCTTGCCAATACATCGATCCTTCCGGATGAACCTGCCAAGTCATTGAGATTAATTTTCCCAGATGATGGAGCTCTATGGCCAATGATTGCAAATTTGCGAACCATATTCTCACATCGGCATGTCCATGTCATCCATGTCGCCCATCATACCCTTCATCTGGCGACGTAATTTCCTGTTGCCCTTAATGCCCTTCATCATTTTACGAGAACGATTCCATTGTGCAAGAAGTTCTCGCACATTCTTTTCCTTGACACCTGAACCGCGGGCAATTCTTCGAATCCGCTCGGATTTGAGGATATTGGGCTCATTTTTTTCTTCTTCAGTCATTGAGTCCATGATGACTCGGTAGCGTTCCAAGTTGCCCTGCATCTCTTCCTTTTGTTTGCGATCCATGGAACCAATCCCACCAAAAAATGAACTTGGCAGATGCGACACAATTTTGTCAATCGTTCCAATCTTCGCCATCATTTCCATTTGTTTGTACATGTCATTGAGTGTAAATCGACCTGACATCATGCGTTCGGTTAGGCGCATTGCTTCCTCTTGGTCAAGAGCATCGGGGGCGATATCAATCAGACCACGAATATCTCCCATGCCCAAGAGCCTAGAAATAAACCGATCAGACTCGAATTTTTCCAAATCAGAAACTTTCTCACCTTCACCAATGAAAACGATTGGTGCACCGGTAGTAGCCACTGCTGATAGAGCACCGCCACCTCTGGCAGTTCCATCCAATTTCGAGACGATAACTCCAGACACTCCAACAAGTTCGTGGAAGCCAGCAGCAACAGGGCCTGCAGCTTGTCCAACCTGTGCATCAATCACGAGGAAGCGCTCAGTTGCATTTGCAACCTTGTGAATTCTCTCCAATTCGGCCTGCAATTCATCATCAAGGCGATCACGACCTGCAGTATCGACAATTACGACATCAGCGTTTCCAACCTTGGTGAGTCCGTTGCGAACAATTTCCTCCGCGTTCGTGTTTCCAGGTTCTCCATATACCTCAACAGGGGAATCAGCCAGCAATTGTTGGAGTTGAGCATATGCCCCTGGTCGCTGTACATCTGCCTCGATGACTGCAACCTTAATGCCATGCCGTCGACGCCACCATTCTGCCAATTTCGCCGTGGTAGTCGTCTTACCCTGACCATACAAACCAACCATCAGAATCGTTTGGTTGTGAGGTCTGATTTCCTTTGGAGGCCCCAATAATCTAACCAATTCTGTGTAAATAATATTCATGGCGTGTGTTTGCAATGTCACACCTGGACGCGGCTCTTCCTCGACCATCCGCTCTTCGAGCCGTGCTGTAATTTCCTTGGATTGACGAACGTTAAAATCCGACTCAAGCAAGGCCCTTCGGATACTTTTCGACAACTCCTTCATTTCTGCTTCATCGAGTTTACGCTTTCCCTTGAGGCGACTGACCGCCCCAAAGATCCCCGCCTTCAAACCCTCGAGCGCCATCGACCCGCCCTCTCACCTTTCTCGTAAGAACCCCACGGAACGGCCCAAAGGGCCGGACAAGCATAAGAAGGGACTCAGGGAGGCGGTGGTGTGGTAGATCTTGGCATTCCTCTCTGGCAACTACAGGTTGCAACCTCCATCGGCCTAATCGGTGTATGGATTGGATGGCGGGGTGGTATGTCGAAAATGGTCGGATTCTACGACCTTCCTACTGCGACACGTCTTCTTCTGTACGGTTTTTTTGTAGGGGCGGTATACCAGGCAGCCGCCTCGAGTTTGGTGCTCGATCCACTTTGGACCAATCTTGGGTTCCCTCTGTTGGAACTGTTACTACTCTCCCTAACACTCTCTCTTTTGACCATGTTTTTGCTTACCCGGGAAGGGGTCAGGCAACTGAACGGTCAGCCGACTGCAGGTTGGACTTTTGGATTGGGACTGGGTTCGATGTTGGTCGTATTGTTGATTTACCGTTTGATTTCGACAACTAACGCTGGAGTCGGGTTTATTGTCACAGGTTTTGGCATATCCTCCCTCGTGTTCGGAATTGTTTTGGCAGCGCTAGTACCATGGTCAATGGCAATTATTGGATCATGGCAAGGATGGAATGCTCTAGAAGGAAGAAGATTCAAACCAGCCTTCAAAGCAATGCTTCTTCACTCAATGTTACTGATATTCATTGCATTTGGGCTAACATATCCAATCGCACTCTTCGTCTTGCCTGCTCTTATTATTTGGGGGCAAAACACAGCAGATCGAATCTGGCTTCCATCCGGTCTTTCTCCACGCATGAAACAAGAATGGACTCGCTTACAGCGGACGGGTATTTCGACCGGTGTACGCTCCATCGGCGTCGAAGAAGAGGCTGAATGAACCTGCGTCCCTTAAGGGACGCACCACGAACATTGAAGGGGCTACTCATTCCAGTAGGGTTGAATGGCTCGCTGTCCTTACTGTATGAGCCCGAACCCGGCAAGCTCGAATATCTGCTACAGTTGTGGCCGCGTCGTCCTTGGGACCCGCGGAATGACAGTCAGGGTTGGGGCACCAATCCCAGGTGGGGAATTGGTTCACCGCGCTCGTAGAGGGCCACCCCCTGGCCTCAATGTACGTCGTGGGGGGAGACGTCGAGATAAGAAGAAAAAAAGCAATGTCCGGACCATGGTACTTGTTGTTGCTATTGCATTCCTTTTCTTATTCACACCGGCCCAAGAGCGAATTTCCAACCAGTTGGAAAAGTGGCTGGATTCGATCCTAGATGAATTCGGACCAGCAAGAGAATATCCTGTTTATGCCACTTATACAGCCGAGAGGAACGTCAATTTGTATAATCCCCATTCTCAGCCAATATCGTTCAACTATGAACTCCCAATTCCGGCCTTGCGGACGGATTTTGGCCATTCTGAGTTTGGGCATGAGTTGGCAGACGGAACTCCAAATCCAGTGGTTACTCTACAAGATATCACCTCAATGGTTGTTCATACAGATGGTGGGGAAAATTTTGTCCTTATTCCATTAGACAACGAATATCTGATTGAAAATGATGCGATTGCATTGGATTCCACATCTGAAGTATTTTGGCCGCCTGTAGGTCAAAACTCAGATCGATGCAGTGTAGGTCGATGCGTAATCTGGCAAGGTGACATCTCACCTGGTGAATTCATCACTTTGGTCGTCACATATGACGTGGTTGGAAGTTCGTTCACATGGTGGGGTGGGGACAGGGCTCCGGACGAAGCCCCAAGGTCTAGTCTAGGGTTCTCTATGGATAGCAGCAATTCGGGAACTTACTCGGATTACCAGCGATCAGGGCAACTGAATACAATGTATGACCAGTTTGGTGTTCACAAGGAATGGTATGATCGAGATCCAGGCCCCAGTCGAAATTGGGCCATCGATGGCACAAATGGTGTTGTTGTTGAATTGGCCAATGAAATCGCAAGTGGCCTCTCTGGCGATTCTCAAGATGACCCATATGCATTTGCCCACGCGGCCTTTATCAAAATCAGAGATTCAATTGTTTACAGCCAAGGATTGGCACCTGCTAGAGGGGGCCCATCTTGCATTGACGATGGTCGCGGCGATTGTGATGAGCAGTCCAATGCTTGGATGAGTTTACTAAGAACTCGAAATATTCCCGCTTGGTATGAATTTGGGCCGATGACCGATGGTCAATTTAGTACTTGGGAACCGCATGCTTGGGCGAATACAATTTTGCCATTTGACACCGATTGGTGTAACTCCCAAGGTATTGCGCTTGATTCATGTTTTATCGAAGGCGAAGTCGATGTTGTCAACAATCGCTGGCTACTACACGCCCCAACGACGATGACCGAATGGATCGAAACACCAAGTGCACTCGGTGAAGCAGCCTATGATTTCTATAGACCATTGTCTATCGGGTGTGCAAATTGCTGGACAGAGTCTTGGGAAACTATCGGTGAGCCCGAAATAATGGGTGGGACATACAGGGTCCCCGAGCGGATTGGCGAGTGAGGAGTTAAGAGGGAGAGGACGGGCCCAAAGGATGCCGGAGGAACGCATATGCGCATAATCATCGGTGGAGCTGGCGAGGTCGGCAGAGGTGTTGCAAGGGCACTTTACAATGAAGGGCAGGATGTTGTTCTAATCGACTCAGACCCCATCGCAATTAAGGAATCTCAATCGATTGATGCGTTTGTTTTGCTAGGTGATGTCACCCGCCGCGAAATTCTGAAGGAAGCCGGCATTCGTGACGCACAGGTATTTATTGCTGCTACAGGTAGTGATGAAAGAAACATGCTTTCATGCGCATTAGCGAGAGATCTTCTCGAAGAGGAACTTCCGATTGAAAAATACCCCAATCGCGCATCATTGCTGACAATTGCTAGAATCCACGATGCAGATTTAATTGCTGGTGAGACTGATCGATTGTCGCGTTGGTCTGGAGTGGACGTTGCAATATGTCCTCACCAAGCCTCGATTGATCGACTGACAGCAGGTCTGAAATCGTCCAGCTTGAATGATGTGCTTCCACTCGGGGGCGATGCATGGATTGTAGAGGTCGAAGTCACCCCCAATGCAACTGAATTGGCCTCATTTACACTCGGGCAAGCAGAAGATAAAATCGATGGCTTACCCAAAGCATTCACACTTTGCCGTAAGGGCAAGAGCGCATTCGTACCGGATGATGATACTCTCGTAGAAGCAGGTGACCGATTGGTATTCGCAACCATCGGTGAGCATACGTTCAAACGAATTTCAAAAGCGGCAGGCCATGTAGAGCCACCCTACCCAGAAACACCACGTGTTGCCATTTTTGGAGCCACAGCACTCGGTCGACAATTGGCAACAGAATACCTTGGTGAAGGTTGTTGGGTTACGGTATTGGACGAGCATCTTGAAGCTGCAAATGAACTGGTGGGTTCATCGATTGGTGCTCACAAGCGATTGGACGTTATTCATTGTAACCTTGGCGATTTAGATTTGTTACGTGAAATTGAATTGGCAGAGCACGATATTGCCATTGCTGCATTACAAGATGATCATGAAAATATCGCTATTGCAATGCGTGCAGCGGATATTGGTGTTGTAAGAACAGGATTGGTACTTGATGATTCGGCTCTTGCCCGAGTTGTACGACGGATTGGTTTGACTTATGCCGTATCTGAGCGTCGTGTGGCGATTGATGCCATTCTAATGCAAGTGCATCGCAGAGTCCCAGGCCATTACCAATTGATGCCATCGGTTCCAGAAATTGTTGCCATGAGTGCAACTGTATTCGAAGGGCACAGTCGACTGGGTCAAACCATTGCAAAGATTGAGAAAAAGGGTTCATTCCGTATCGCCTTCGTCGAAAGAGAGAATTCTGAAGGTTCCCGAGTCATGTTCCGTTCAAAAGAAGACATGACAGTGAAGATTGGCGACCGACTGATTCTGTTCGTCTCAGCCGATGATGTATCTACTGTTGAGAAGATCTTGGAGCGTTGACTATGCGGACAGACGTCATTGCACTCGTTGCAGGATGGAGTCTAATCCTCCTCATATTGCCACTTGCAATCAGTGGAGCAATTGGTTACATCATGCACGACGCGGTTTCAGTGATCCTGTGGTCTTTCGTACCGCCTATTCTATTCTGTACAATTGTAGGAACCATCTTGATTCGAATGGGTACAAGACAGGATACTGCAGAACGATTGCGTGATCGAGAGGCTTTTGCAGCCGTCGCTCTTTCTTGGCCACTCATCGTCGCAGTTGGTGCATTACCATACTGGTTGGGTCCTACTTTCCACGGTCCGATTACCTGGGATGGGGATGGGGGCACGCTCCAAGAGATTCTTGGTGGTATGATTCGCGGATGGTTTGAATCGATGTCAGGATTCACAACCAGTGGCGCTACGACAATCGATCCCTATGCTTCACCCATATGTGAGGGTGTAGAAGATTGCATTGCAAGTCAACCATACGGTATCCTGTTCTGGCGCTCATCAACTCAATGGTTGGGTGGAATGGGAATTATCATGCTCGGTATGCTGCTTCTTAGTCGTGCACTCGGAGGTGGAATGTCGATTGCACGTGCTGAACTCACCGGTCCGTCATTGAGCCGCTTAAGACCTCGACTTCAGGAAACCGCACAGGCTCTTTGGGGCATCTACATTGGCCTTACATTACTGGAATTTTTACTGCTATTATTGTGGGCAGATCTCAGTTGGTTCGACTCCATTAATTACGCATTGACCACCATGCCATCAGGGGGTTTTGGAACGACTGATGCTGGCATCATGCATTTTGATAGTCAACTCGTCGAGGGTATCATCACATTCTTCATGGTCGCCACAGGCATCAACTTCACGCTGTTCCATTTTATTCTACTCAAGGAATATACGAAAGTCGTTAACGACCAGGAGTTGCGTGTTTACTTATTCGTTCTCGCAGGTGCATGGACCATCTTTGCCCTAAACCTCGTGTATAGTGCAGGCTGGGAGTGGGGCGATGCTCTACGCCATGGGGCATTCCAGGCTGCTGCAATTGGTACTTCTACAGGATATGCTAGTGCTGATTTCGCAAGTTGGCCAGTCCTCTCACTGTTTGTCTTACTGTTCTTAATGGTCGTTGGTGCATCTGCCGGTTCCACCAGTGGTGGCTTGAAGATTCTACGACTTCGGTTGGCGTTTGTTTTGGCCCGACGTGAAATTCACCGGATGGTGCAACCACGTGCCATTATCAGTGTCCGAATGAATGATGAAGTGGTTGAAGATTCAAGGATGTGGGTTGTAATTGGCATGCTATCCACGTGGGCAGCATTGGCAATGATCAGTCTTATTGTTTTGGCATTCTTTGAACCGACTCACTCATTGGAAACAATACTCTCAGTCATCTTTGCGGCGCTTGGAAACACGGGTCCAGCTTTAGGTGCATTTGGACCTACATCAACGTGGGCAGGATTGAATTGGTATTCTCTATTCTACACTTCACTGCTAATGTGGGCAGGACGGTTGGAACTACTCACTGTATTGGTGCTATTCCATCCTCGAACTTGGCGCAGTGAAAACAAGAATTAGAAAAAGTCCAGAGATTTCTGAGCCGAATCTTCAGTGGTCTGCTCAGCAACTTCAATGATTTCGTCATCGATTTGTTGCAAGTCGCTTTGGACGCCAGGAGATGCATTTACGATTTGTACTTCGTCATATTTCGTAGCGAGCAATTTACTGGTTTTTAGGTTGGCACGCAAACCATGTAACGCGAGGTGGTCCCCTGAAGACAGACCAAATGCGAGTGAAATGTCAAAATTATCTGGGTCACCATTCAATTTGTCACTGGAAATTGCACGAAGAGCTGGCCACAATTCTTCACGTACTGCCATTTCACTCGCACCACATGTTTCCGCTAGACGTTCGACAATCGAAGACCTTCGCCATGCCTCGTTACCTCTTCTCAGGAATGCGGGGAATTGCAAAGAGAAACGATCAGGACGTTTTTCAGAAGATGCCACACTGGCAGCCAATGACCCCAAGTTCCCCGCCCAGTAAGAGGAACGATATGCGAGGTTTGAATATCGAACAAAAATCGACTGTGCAGCAATAGACAGAGTTTTCGAAGCACGTGCCCAACTCTCTGGTTGTCGCATTACAGAGGCATTGTTCCAAGTTACCCATGCAATGAATTCATCCGGAGTTTTATCCAATAGCAGACTCAATCTAGCAGCCTCTTTCGAATCTAGTGTTCTGTATAGTTTTTCAAGGCCAGGGAACAAATCGATTTGTTGATCACGTTGGCCCATCTCAATTTGTTCTAATACTGCTTGCTCATCGATATGAGTTGGTGATGTTGCACAAATTGCTTGCAAATCTCTAACAATGGCACGAATATCACCAGGGTTCACAGCCACAAGTCGATCGATTGCAATGGCATCAGCAGTGACGCCTTCAGCAACCAAGACGCGATTTGCGATACGCTTCAGGGCACTATCTGAGACTCGATTGAATTCAATAATTTCAGCCAATCTTGAAAATCGATCTCTCGTGGTTCTCCATTGTCCACCTTTTCCCCACAAACGCATCGGGTCATTGCAAGTCAACAGTACGGGTTGTTTGGTATTTTGCAGCATTTTGAGCAGTTCCGCTTTGCCACCACTATCACCTCTAAGTTGGTTTTTCTCATCTGAATCGAGGCCAGCCCCCAAGGTCGCAGCAATTCGTTTTTCACTGGCCTGTCTAAATGTGCCAGACAAGTGGTCCACCTCGTCGAGTAAAATTAGGGTTCTTCGATTGTTTTCGGAGCCAAACGAACCATCCATGCTGAATGTGAAATGATTTGCGCTGCCCGTAGATGCACGACGAATTGCTGCAGCATTTCGCTGGTCACTCGCATTGAGTTCGATGACATCCCAACCCATGTCATTTGCAATTGCCGTAGCGAGACTTGTTTTACCTACACCTGGGGGGCCCGATAGTAACATTCCTCGTTTGTCAGGGATGCCACGGCCCCATTGTGTGAGCCAATTCCGAATTCGCTTTCGCTGAGTATCATTTCCCTCAAGATCCCGGGTTGCCCTAGGTCTGTAGCGTTCAGTCCAGTCCTCGGGGGAATCGACATCAGCCATTGACAGAGGGCGAACAGCGGCGCCCTTTGAACATTGAGAATTAGAATAGTTCGTCAATTGTATTGGTAGTAAGTGCGGTGATGATGTCTTGAGGCTGACTTCGTATCTGTTTACCATCGTCACGACGACGAATCGTAACAGTTCCATTTTCAAGTGTCTCATGGTCGATAGTCAGCGCCCATGGTACGCCGACTTCATCTGCACGTGCATATCGACGGCCAATAGATCCTGAACCATCATAATATGAAGCAAGATTTTTTGTTGAACAAATTAGTTGATGAATATCTTCTGATATGGACTGTAGACCATCTTTTTCCATCAATGGAAGGACTGCGACATCAATAGGGGCAACAGTGGGTCTTAATCGTAAAACAGTATATGTTTCCCCTCCCTTTTCGGTTTCCTCAAAGGCATGATCTAAAACATGCCACAAAATTCGATCGATTCCAAATGCTGGTTCTACAACATGTGGTAGGAACCACTCGCCATGCTCAGTATTCTGAATATGTTTTTCTTCGACCATTTCAGATTCGATTGTTACCGTGGAACCATCATCAAGAATGAGCTTGAAAGGGAAACTTTTTGGCAAATCATCCAGTGCTTCAAGTGCTGAATTGACCATGCCTGCCTTTGATTTGAAAGCAGGACCAATTACAGAACCGATTCCAGCGAGGATGGTTTTGTCAACAACCTTGGGGGTGTCATATGGTCGCCAAGCGCGCAGGTTTTTGTCACCTGTAGCTGATTCATGTGCAGCGAGGTCGTAACATCCTCGGTGTGCGATTCCAACACATTCAATCCAGCCATACGACCCATGAATTTCAGCATCCCAACAATCTGTAGCATAGTGTGCCATTTCAGTACCCTCATGCTGTCGGAATCTAATTTTAGAGGGGTGAATCCCTACATCGACAAGGAAATCCCATGTGCGAGCCATGAACCAAGCAACGGTGGGGTGCCGGATGATATTCTCGTCAGAGGCTTTACCAGGGGTCATTTCGACTGGCCCCCCAAATTCAGGGTCAGGAACAAGACTGAATGTCACATCATTCCACTTCGAGAAATCATGAGCTGGTTTGGTTTCAGGGTCGATGAAATATTCAAGTTCAGCCATATTGAATTCGCGCAAACGGATCATACCTTGTCGGGGACTAATCTCATTGCGGTAACCCTTTCCGGACTGAACAGCACCGAATGGTAACCGGTTCCTGAAATGCCTGTACAATGCTGGGAATAACATGAACATCCCTTGGGCTGTTTCAGGCCGCATGTAGGCAGTACGACCACCTTTCATGGCCCCAATCTGCGTGTCAAACATTAGATTCATCGGTTGTGGTGGTTTCCATTCCGCTGTACCACAACTTGGGCAAGGTATACTATTGTCAGTAATAATTGAGTTCAATTCTTCAGCGGTCAAAATATCAGGGTTTGGATGTAATCCTTCAACCAAGTGGTCGCTTCGAAAAGCACCATTACAAGCGCAACATTCAGACATATAGTCATTGAATTCCCCTACATGGCCACTGGCGATCAATACAGATTCGGGCGTAATCGTGGGGCTGTCGATTTCAACAATATTGCCATGAGATGACCAATGCTCTAACCATGCATTTTTCAATCGTCTACGCAAACGCCCTCCAATAGGTCCAAAATCGAATAAACCTGCAACGCCACCATGAATTTCAAAGGCAGGGAGGATAACACCTCGCCTCCGTAGCATGCTAGTAAGGCGTTCAAGACGCGCATGCGAGTCCCTCATCATTTATGCGCGTGAGCGCAAGCCACATCAAGCAATCGGCCAATAATTTGCCATGATGGTGAATTTCAACGCTCCATAACTTCTCGATATGAAAATAATACTTGATTTATCATCAAATGACAGAATCGTTGATATACCGCTCCGTTACGCTACAGTTCGCGTAATAGGAGGAATTTCTGGTGGCAGATACAGTATACTTGGATTCCTATGAAGAGACCGAGGTATTATTGTCAAAATTATCTCAACCCGTTCGTGACTGGTTCATCGACAAGTTCCCCGATTTTACCGATCCACAAAAGATGGCAATTCCATCGATTATCGATGGCGAACATCTCCTACTTTGTTCACCAACAGGTTCGGGTAAAACTCTGACTGCTTTCCTTACCATCATAGACAAACTCGTGCGTTTGGCAATCGATGGAAAATTAGAGAAACAGGTATACTGCGTATACATCTCACCCATTAAAGCCCTAGCCAATGATATCCAGAGAAACCTAATCGGTCCTTTGACAGAAATCAAAGAAAGATTCCTGCCCGCACGTGCCCAGGAGATTAAAGTTGGATTGAGAACCGGTGATACACCTCAGTCTGAACGCCAAAAAATGCTCAGGAAACCCCCACACATTCTGATTACGACACCAGAATCTCTTGGATTGGCTCTAGCATCAAAGAAATTTAGACCATTGATGCATGATTTGAAGTGGCTCATTATCGATGAAATGCATTCTCTCGTACCGACAAAACGAGGGACTCATTTGGCCCTCACCATGGCACTCATGGATACACTCATCGCCAATCCTGTTCAGCGACTTGGTATATCTGCTACAATGGAGCCACTGGAAGAGGTTGCCCATTTCCTCGTCCCTGTCAAAGCAGAAGATCGAGAATCAGAAACAAATGCTCCAATGCCGGTTTTTGATGATGAGGAATCATCTCGAGTACACATTGCAAAGGTCAGCGAAGTCCGTGAGTTAGACTTGGATATCCTCCTTCCACACCCAAAATTCAGCGAGGTACCGGTCAAACAATTATTGGATCACAATGTCGATATCATCAAAGATCTTGTTGAGGCACATACGACAACGCTCGTATTTGCGAATACTAGACAAATGACTGAGATTATTACACAAAAATTGCGAGTATTGGGTCTTGCAGCAGTCGAGGGACACCATGGATCCATGGACAAGCAAATTCGATTGGAGGTCGAGCGGAAATTAAAACGAGGGGAATTGCGATGTTGTGTTTCATCGTCCTCACTTGAAATGGGTATCGATATCGGTTCGGTCGATATGGTCATTCAATTGGGCTCACCAGGGTCGATTGCGACCGCATTGCAGCGGATCGGTCGTGCTGGGCACCATGTGGGGGGTATTCCGCGTGCCAGATTCTTGCCAACATCCTCCCATGATTTACTAGAGTTGGTCGCTCTTCAAGGTGCGATTATGGCGGGGGAAATGGATTTATTGAGATTCCCAAAAAATTGTCTTGATGTATTGGCTCAATTTATCATTGGTCTGACCATCTGTGGTGAAATTGATATGGATGAGGCATATGCAATTATCACATCAGCTTACCCTTATCGAAGCCTTTCCTATGATGATTATATTGAAGTTTTAGATCTGCTAGAGGATGAACGGAGAGTTTGGGTTGATTGGGAGCAAAATATCATTGGTAAGCGTGGTTATGCGCAGATGATTTACTACACGAACATTGGGACCATTGCTCCAGATAATAACTACCTTGTTTTCAGCGCAGATGGGTCCATGATTGGCCAATTATCTTCTTCATTTGTTCAGAATATTCGTCCAGGGGATGTGTTCCTACTGGGGGGCTCTACCTATCGCGTACATCGGATTCAAGCGAGTCGTGTTAGCGTCACTCCTGTGACCGGATACCGGCCAACCGTTCCTTCTTGGTCTGGTGAAGCTGCAAGTCGAACACGTGAACTGTCACAGGCTGTTCTCAATTTATTGAATGCGACTGTGACAACCATTCGTAGAGGCAAGGATCCACGCCTGCTATTGTCTGGGGCGTATGGTCTCTCTGACCCTGTCACTGAATCCTTGGCTCGTTTTCTCGAAGAACACACAATCGATTCTATACAGGTGCCAAGCCCTGAAAAAATATTGATTGAACAAATTATGAATTCTCCTGTTCCCACCTACATCATCACAACTTGCAGAGGTCGAGCATTCAATATGGCCCTTGGATATTTCATGGCAGGGTTGTGTGACTTGAACAATATCCATGTTGTCGAAATGTCTTTCGATGAGAATTCATTCCTATTCAAAACAGGTCAGGAAATCGATACCAAGCAGATTTACCCCATGTTCAAAGACAATCAGCGTGATGCTGTTTTGCAGAGATATTTGCTGGACAGTCAGTTGTTTGCAAAACGATTCAGGGAAGTATCCGGGCGCTCACTCATCGTACCGCGCAGGATTGGTGCTGATGAAGTCAGTCCGAAGCAATTCCAGCAAAAGTCTGAGAAGGTTTTTCGAGAACATCGTCAGCATGCAGACAGTTTGTTGATACGCGAGGCGCAAAACGAAATTTTCCACACAGATTTAGATATGGAGGAATTGGAAAACTTCGTCAATCGAATGGATGATGGAGGAGTACGAATTGTGCATTCAAGAGTCACCCTTCCGAGTGCTCTAGGTATGAATCTCTACATGGCTGCATTTGAGGACTTACTCAGTATGCGCACACGTGCATACTTGGTGAAGGACATCGATCCTGAAATTCTTCGTAGATTGTTGGGTGGGCGTTCACGAGCCACAGATTTAGATGATGAGGCGCTAAATCAATACTTTGAGAATAAAGCGAAAATCCCCGAAGATGCAGATGACCTTTTGCGTTTGATGGAGAAGGGCGGTGGCTTACATCCAGATCTCAAAAATCCGCTCTATCAAGAAAAACTCAAAGATATTCCAGATTCCACCATTGATGGTTGGGTTACCGAGTTGGTCGAATCTGAATCAATTACTAAAATTCGAGGTTCTGGTTCCACAGAAATTGACGACAAATGGTTCTCCATTCGAATGGCTGAAGTTCACGGGACACTCGGTGTTTTGGCAACCAAGGGTGCAGAGGAATTGGATGATTTGCGCGAGTTGTATACAGGAGGTTTGACCTATGAAATCGCCACAGGTTTTGATGGTTTTAATCCAACATCATGGAATTCAGCGAAATTGATGGACCCTCATGAAGCACTCCGAATCAAAATTGTCGATATGCTAGGCAGTGAAGGGCCCAAAACATTAGACGAAATGGATGAGCGTCTTCCTTTCCCAAAAGCACAAATTGAATCATTGTTGCATGAACTTGAAGTCAGAAATATTGTTTCGATTGGGTTCTTTAAGCAAACAGAAGAAGGCGAATTCATTCTTCGTGTGGATGAGCATATCATCACTGGTGGAGAAGATAATGTCATCGAATATCGGGAATTACAGAATCTTCTTTTGACGAAATCATTCAAACAATATCCTGATCCAATCTCTGCACTTGAAGACGGTCATGTGATGTTTGCAAAAATGCAAGAGTTACTCGATCGCATTGAAAATTTCAGATTCGCTGATTGGAAGGATATGAAACATGATTCCGACATCGTCATGGGCCGTTTGTTGCATTCACGTGTCGGTTACACTACCAAATCAATGATCCCCATGCTCCTTGGTCTGCGGCCTGAACCTTGGTTTTCCGATATGGATGCTGAGTTGTCGAAAAAAATTCCACCTGGACAAAATGTCGAAAGGAGCGATATCGTTGGCGATATTCCAAGAACAGATGAATACAAACACGTTCACAGAGATGCTCGTAACTCTCTATCGAATATGGAGCGCCAGATGATATTTGTCAAGCAATTTGAGGAATTGATAGATCGCAAGCGCTCATTGTCACTATTCCATCGAGTGCATGATGTCTATGACCCCATGCCGTTCCCACAAGCTCTGACGGAACTAATCAAAAGAATTGGGCCCATTAAATTGCATTCACTTCGATTGTTCGTCAGCCACCCTGTAGAATTGCTCGCTGAAATTCTACGTGATTTAGAAGCAAGTGGTAACATTGTCAGGGTTACTGCTTTGCAACCCGATCCAACAGATTTCTTTTGTGTTCCATCTGATGCTCAATCATTGCATCGGCCGAAAAGAGAGGATCGGAAACTACGAATCTTATCTCAATCTGATCCCTTTTGTTCACGCTTTATTCAGGAAGTTCGATACGTACTCAAGCAGGGTTGGTATTATCCTGTTTTCAAAGGGGTAGATCCAGTCGGTCGAATTTTGATGTTCAAAGTAAACGATTACCTAGAAATCAAGGATATACACATGCCACTAGCATATCTGGATGAATTCGCTGTAATTTTTGATGAGTTGCTGGACAATTACAAAGATACACTTGTTGACGTATCAGTCCTACATGCATTCAATGGTGAACCCATTCATGATTGTGACGAAAACATACAAGCAATTGTTGAAAAATTAGGATTTAAATCAATGGGTGATAACCAGCGTTACATCCGCGGAGGTGTCGTTGATCCAAGGCCGAGATCAATCACTCTTAGGGCTCTTTTCCACCACCACCGCTTACACCAAGATACCCGGCTTGAGAATGAAACACTGGCAATGGAACATATTCCCGAACTTCGGGATGACTTCGCACTCCGCGGACGTTGTGAAATGTTCCGAGTTGATCTGAAATCGATGGCCGCAAGCCAACAACTACACCAGGGGACAAATCTGCGAAATCACCAAGTTTGGGCATCTTACAAGCATTTCCAGCGGCTGTTGAGGATGCGCGGTGTCCCCGCCGATGAAGACTTGCTTGACGTTTTAGAATTCTTTTCAAGCCATTCAGATGCGAAGGTATTCATGGATCGCTATGCGATGAAACGGGCCGAATTCAGAAAATTAGTACAACCATTAATCCGATCTGGACATCTAGTTCAAGACTATCGTGGTGGATTCAAAACGGTGCGATTGCTTGAAGGAAAGGAGCCATGGGAAGTTAAGCGGGAATATCTGAGGGAAATGGTTTCAGAATATCCAGTCATTACACTCAAACAATTTGAGAAACTGGCTGGTAGTCCGTTTAAACCTGAACAAATATCCAGTGTTTTACACGAGTTTGAAGAGGAAGGGTATCTCATCAAAGGCTTCCTAGTTGATGATTTGCATGAAGTTTGTTGGGGTCGAAAAGAACTCTTAGAAGATGCTGACAAATTGGCACCCATGAGAGATTTTGTTTTGCCCCCATCTGACCCTCTTCTCCCTTATTTCCAATCTCTATTGCGCGAACGTTTTGGTTTTGGTAGTGCATACATGGTATTTTGGAATGAGGAACCCATTGCTGCATTCAAGGCTAATACTCGAAATTCTGTGATTGAAGTCACTGATTTCGTTGGCGACTCAGAGAAGGAAAAGGAAGCGCTGCGCGTCATGAAAGAATTCGCCTGGGAACACAATATGCCTCTCAAAGGCAAGGTTCTAGATCGTCTTAAGTCAAGATGAGTTCTTGGTCAAACTAGATCCAAATACTCGGAAAAGAGGATCTAACACTGTGATTACATGATTATGCAATTTGGGTAAAAGATCAAACAAAACCAAGGCCATTAGGAACATTGCACCTAGGCTGAAAAATTTGGCGGCGTAGGAATGGCCGAAGTCAAAAATATTCATGCCATTTAGATCCCAACTGGAATTGTATTCGACGTGCAACCAAATAATGCCTGCATTTCGAAACACGTTCAGGATGTGTATCAATGGAATGGTAATCACCAATGCGCGTGCTCTGCGCTGCCATGGAGTGCCACGCAGGGCCACTATTGCCCCGACAAATACAATCATTGACTGAAGTGCACTACAACCTAGAACAAATCCAATATTCACCTCAGTCCCATCTGCATGAATCATCGGTACGTAAAAACCACCTTCCCCAAGTGAATCAGTAAGTAACCATCTATTACCATCCCAGTTAGACCATGTCACAGAACTTGAACCAAGGTCAACCATCATCTGTCCGAGTTGAATATCGCCTGCCCCAGTCCATTGTAAAAACAGTGAAGTGTTCCAAGCTGTAAACCAAACAACACCAGCGTTGAACATTGGAATATGTTGTATGGCGAGATAGGGCATTGCTGCCCAAAAAACAGCACCCCTCAACCAATCCATGGATTCGATTCTACGATTTTCTTTGAGCAAGATAGCCTCCCATCCGCCATATGCAA
Source organism: Marine Group II euryarchaeote MED-G33 (assembly GCA_949538655.1). Taxonomy (GTDB): domain Archaea; phylum Thermoplasmatota; class Poseidoniia; order Poseidoniales; family Thalassarchaeaceae; genus MGIIb-P. The sequence continues at coordinate 26,169 of CATISE010000184.1, forward strand.
TACATACGGGGAGTGCAGCTATTGACATGAAAATAAGCACAGGATCAGAAATCTCGAAATAATGTTCAGCACCCAAGTAAAAATAGACTCCAACAAAAATCCAACCGAAAGGCGATAGCCAACGTGCATTCATATTGGATGAATGAAATGCCGAACCCAAACAAACCAAACCGATTGTGATGATTAGTAGGTTGGTTTGACCAAAATCAAGACCTAAAAGTTGGCCGACCGAAGTGACACCGGCTGCAACGATGTCCTCCATGCACTGCACAGGTCGGCAAGTCACATATAGGCTCGCTGCGACGCCGTGTTGAGTCGCATGACTGAAGACGCCTTCGATTTCAGTGCATTCATGGACGGGTATATCGAAGACCTGTCACGTGCCCTCAAAGCACTTTCAAGAGAATCTGTTGGACAACTATACACTGAAATGCTTCAGGTAATGGACAATGGAGGTAAGGTCCATTTCATTGGAAATGGCGGTTCTGCTGCGACACCTAGTCACAGTGCCGGTGATTGGAGCAAAGAATTGGCGCTACCCACAATTGCGCATACTGACAATATCGCAGCATTAACCGCATGGGCCAACGATACATCCTATGCAAATGTCTTCGTCGGTCAATTGCAAACATGGTTGAGTGCTGGAGATTTAGTTGTTGGATATTCAGGTAGTGGAAACTCCTCAAATGTCCTCAATGGAATTACATTCGCCTCCGAGAACGGTGCCCGAACGGTAGGAATTACGGGCAATTACAAATCTGGTAATGGGGGTGCCCTTGCAGAAATGGCAGATGTTGCGATTGTATGCGATACAACTTCAATGGAGCGGATTGAGGACTTACAACTCATCATTAATCACATTGTAAAAGAGGCAGTGAAAGCCAGTAGGGGCTTGCCCAGCCACTCATGAGGTGTCGATGTGGACCTCCCGGGCAGGCATCGTGCTGAAATCAATGATCCAGTCGAATCACTCGATGGTTGGGATGGATCAATCGCATATTTGGATCGGGACGGGGTCCTCAATATTGGTCGAGAAGATTATGTGAAAAATGTAGACGAATTAGTACTCTTAGAAGGTGCAGGTGATGCGGTTGCTGCTCTTCGAAAAGCCGGATACCGGATCGTCGTTGTTACCAACCAATCACCAGTCAATCGCGGTATGTTTTCGCATGATGATTTGGCAGATATTAATCAGGCAGTCATAGATGGTTTACTCCAAGAAAATAGCGATGCCCACATCGACTTGGTTTTGTACTCACCATACGCACCATGGGACAACAGCCCAGTTAGAAAACCAGGCCCTGGTATGCTACAAGTTGCCCGCCAATTACTCAGTGGTATGCCCTTAGAAGTCACCCGTAATTCGGACTTATTGACCGAACGATTTGACGAAGGACGTTCGTTTATGGCCGGCGACCGTGATGCGGATATGGGTGCAGCATACCAACATGGAGTACGCGGCTTCAGGGTTAATGCAAATGTAGGTATCACGGGAATCATTGACAGGCTTTTAGATGACGAAGACGATGGTGATGCTCTGGAAATATGACCGTCGGGGATTCCCCGACATTCTGGATTGGCCTTGACGATACAGATGAGAGAGAATTTGGTTGCACGACTCATGATTTCAACGATTTGTTGGTTCATATTCACAACTGTGGATTTCTGATTGAAGACCCTCGACTCGTTAGACTCTGGCCATTTGCCCCTCGCAGAACACGGGGTAATGCGGCTCTTGCTGCATCGATTGCGACTAATGAAAAACAGGAACTCGAATCGTGCTTGGATGACTGGTTCACTCAAAGATTTCACCAATTCACAGTGGGTCGTGAAATTCATTCGGCCCAACCTGTACTCATTCTCACCAGTGTTAGGCCACCCGAGTCGATTTATTGGGATACAGTCACGAAGTTGGTCGATTTACAAG
>CATISE010000185.1 GCA_949538655.1 Marine Group II euryarchaeote MED-G33
CAACCATACGAATTTTTTCCCCCCTCACCCCACAAGAGTGGATGCAGTTTCCGTAACCGATAATTACCGCGTACTGGAGCCGTCCCTAATGGCGAACACCCATCCGCACCTGCCAGAATGGCTCGCGGCGTACAATCCAGCCGAGATCGTGATTGGTGTAATCGCCTCGCACTCATCGCTTCAGATTCTTCATGGGGCTCGAATGGAAGGCTTCCGAACACTCGGTATTTGTGTCGGTAAAGAACGCCAAAAGATGTACAAAGCATTCCCAGGGGCTGAACCAGATGAATGGATGGTTCTGGACAATTATCTCGAACTTTTAGACAAGGCCGAGGAGTTGCGAAATCGCAATGTCATCATTATCCCACACGGTTCTCTGGTCGAATATCTCCGCCCTGACAATTTCATCGCTCTCGAAGTGCCTACCTTCGGCAATCGCCAGATGCTGAAATGGGAAGGTAGTCGTGAGTTGCAGCGCCAATGGCTTGAATCCGGTGGCTGCACCATGCCGAAAGTGATTGAAGACCCACACGACATCAACGGACCCGTCATCGTCAAGTATGCAGGAGCCAAAGGGGGTCGGGGTTACTTCATCGCGCGAAATTTCCGTGACTTCCGGCGCAACGTTGACTTGGAAGAGGAATTCACCATCCAAGAATACGTTCTAGGGACTCGATACTACTTCCAATTCTTCTTCGATCCAATCGCCGACGATGGTTATCAAGTCGAGGGCATGGGTAGCCGAGAAGGCCAAAATTGTGGACGTCTTGAATTGATGAGTATCGATCGCCGTGACGAAGCCAATGTCGACGAATTCTACAAGTTGGGTGGTCTACGAGATCTTCGTGATATGGGTTTGGAACCATCTTTCGTCGTCACAGGAAATACCCCTGCTGTTCTACGTGAATCCCTACTTCCCGAAGCTTTCCGTTTGGGCGAGGGCGCCGTCGCAGCCTCGCTTGAATTGGAGGAAGGCGCCCGGGGGATGATTGGACCGTTCTGTCTTGAGACGATAGTAACCGACAAACTTGAATTCCGTGTTTTTGAGGTCAGTGCTCGAATTGTGGCTGGTTCTAACGTTGCTGTTGGTGGTTCGCCATATTCGGATATCAATGAGCCAGGACTTTCCACAGGTCAACGAGTTGCACGTTGTATTCGGAAAGCCATCGACCGGGACAGTCTTACAGACATTCTATCCTGAGTAAAGGGTAGCGTCCTTCGATAGCCTACTGATGTCTACTCGAAAATGGCACCTTTCTGAATACAAATCAAATACATGTAGTCGAAGCGCCTAACATGCGCTTGGAATGGCCAGTCTATGCATTTTCTGCCGGTGTTTTCCTCGTCTTTGCTCTAAGTGTTCAGTTCCTCTCTCTTGGTACTGATGCCATCGTTGGCCTGTTCGTGTTGCTGACAGTTGCCTATGCCTGGGTCGCTTGGGTGATGATCAAGCAAAAGGCCGTCCTCGAACTTCACAACTACATCACCTGTAATACGTGTGGTGGGTTGACGCCTTCCCAAGGTAAGCACTGCATGAACTGCGGCGCCGAATTGTAGTCTTGTAGATGTAATGTATTCTCAACTCGAGCAAGAAAGCATCGAGCAACCCACGCGATTCCGAGCCCATTCTGGCCGTTTTTGAAACCAATCGCTTTCAAATTCAGGCTGTTCATCATACGGATTCTTCAACAATTGATACAGTTCGTTTGCAACAGTGTAGTCCTCTTTCTCTGCTGCATCAATCGCCAATTGAGCCATCCAATTTCTGAGGACATACTTTGGATTCACCTGTTTCATTTTTTGTTGATCAGCCTTTCCATCAACTCTGGACCACCACTTACTTAGCCAACGATTCCATTCATCGACAGGGATGTTTTCTTTATCGTAAAATGCAAATTTTAGTTGTTCAATCTGTGGTTCACTAATTGAAGATAACAATCTGAAAAAAATGGTCATATCCGTCTCGACACTTTGCAGAATCGATACCAATTCGGTAATCATATCTTCGTCACTCTCGACAAATTCTCCTAGACCGAGTTTGTCTGCCCACATTGAATTGTTGTATTTGGTAAACGATTTTTCATAGAAATCCAGTGCCGCATACAATTGGTCGGGTTCATTCATCAATGGACTGACCGCTTCCAATAATCGAGCAAAGTTCCATTGCCCAATTTCTGCTTGATGACCAAATCTGTACCTCCTTCTTCCTGCATCCGTGGTATTGGGTGTCCAATCGGGATTGAAATCTTCAAGCCAACCATAGGGTCCGAAATCGATGGTCAGTCCGTGAATGGACATATTGTCTGTATTCATCACGCCGTGTACAAAGCCAACTCTCATCCAATGAGAAATCATCTGAGCTGTTTCATCTGCCACCTGTTTGAGCCATTCAAGTAATCCTTCATCACTATCCGTTCTGTGTTGTGGGAAATGATGTTTCACGGTGTAATCGACCAGTGTTCTAAGTGTGTCAAAGTTCCCTTTGATTGCGTGAATTTGGAAACTACCAAAGCGCAGAAAACTTGGCGCCACCCTGCAAACAATCGCACCAGGTTCAGGCGCGGCTCTGCCATCGTACATGATGTCCCGAACTACATCTTCCCCAGTTGTAACCAACGACAATGCTCGCGTTGTTGGGACACCAAGGTGGTACATCGCCTCACTACAGAGGAACTCCCGAATTGAAGAACGCAA
>CATISE010000186.1 GCA_949538655.1 Marine Group II euryarchaeote MED-G33
TTCAGGAAGTCAATATGGAGGCTGTCCATTTTATGAAACCAAAACTCTAGGTAATACACTCAAAGCAATGATTGTGATCATATTTGGAGTATTGATGCCATATGGTGCGTTCAAGTATTTTGGAAATACAGCACAACGAGAGAAGACAGCCCGAGGTGACCGCCTTGAGAAGTTCCTGCCTTATGCTGCATCATACACTGCTGCAATGTCCGCTGCCAATGCAACACCCACGAAGATTTTCAAATCACTCGCGGCGAATGAAGAAATCTATGGTGAAATCGCATATGACGCAGCCATGATTTATCGTGATATTTCTCTACTTGGAATGGATTTGATTACTGCGATTAAACATGCTGTTGACCGCGCGGCATCTCCATGGGCTACAGAGTTCTTCCAAGGGATGGTGGGCACTCTTTCGAGTGGTGGTAATCTCAAGTTGTACTTCCTAAACCGTGCAGAGCACTACATGAGAGAAAACAGAATTCGTTTAACCGTGTTCCTAGAATCTCTTGGACTCATGGCCGAATCATACGTTGTGGTCGCTGTTGCAATGCCTCTGTTCCTAATCGTCATGCTTGTGATTATGTTCTGGGTGTCAGGTGCGGGTAGCCAAATCAGTGAAGGAATGGTGTATGGAATTGTGATGGGTGTACTTCCAATGATTCACATTGCCTATTCAGGTTTGGTTTGGTTGATGAGCGAAGAACAGAAAATGTGAGGGGGTGAAAAGTTGGCACGAAAGAAAGACAAAATCCGGGTGAATCTTGAACTCCCGAAGGATGACAATACACAATCGACATTCCTTTCGATATTGTTGGTTGGAATGCTACTCGGCATCTGTTGTTTGGGCTTTTGGCTAACCAACTCGGGCTTGGTATTGCCACAAGCCAATGGAAACCCAGCATTCATCAATATGGCTTGTCCGGATTCATTCGATGCTACAGATCCATCCGGTCCTACTTACTATGACAACCAGACTTGTTGGTTGACAGAAGAAAAGCCCAAAGAAGAAATCTGGTCCGAATCCTGGGATCGTGTCCAAGCTCCTGGACAGGCCAAATCATTCCATGTGCCCGGAATGAGGCCCAATCAACTCATCGATAATGGACAACTTCAGCAACATCCACCGCAAAAGATGACTTTGACTGCGACTGCAGATGCCTACCAGTCATACCAGTTTGAAATGACAGTCTACCACTATGCGACTGGTTCCAACGAAAGAGAGCATATTCTAACCATACAGTGTGTAGCCAACGATGCTGCTTGTACCGGATCCGTTCCACATGTAGAACCGGGTGGAGAGTATCAATTGTGGGTGGTCTTCACCGGAGCATCTGCTAGCGATAGTGCTGCAGTGTTGAATCCAGTTGATTTCACAGTCACGGTAGATTCATGGGATGGTATTCCTGAAAATATGAACAACAAGTCACTCTGGTTGGGTCCTGAAGTCAATCTTGGACCCTTGAGTCTTAGGCCGACGATGTTCGTCAATTTCTTTGGCCTAGGATTCCTCATTATGGTGTATCCTGCTGCTGTTTATTCCGATCGGCAAATGAAGAAAATTGAGGCGGTTGAGGACAAGTTCCCCGACTTCTTGAGAGACTTGGCCGAATATTGGAAAGGTGGTCTTTCGATGACTCTCGCAGTTCGGACGCTGGCGAATTCTGAATATGGTGCGCTGAACGATGAAATCAAGAAAATGTCGGATCAATTATCGTGGGGTATCGCTTTTGGTGATGTATTGAAGATGTTTGCAGATCGAGTCGGCACTCCATTGGTCCAACGTGCGGTGAGTTTGGTAACAGAAGCCAACAAGGCGGGTGGAAAAATTTCAGATATTCTTGTGACAGCTGCTAACGATAGTCGCGAAATTCAATTCTTGAAGGGTGAACGTGCTCGGGCAATCGGGTCTTACATCGCAGTTATCTGGGTATCTTTCATTGTATTTATTGGCGTGATTATCGTTCTATCAAACGTGTTTATTCCCGCGATTGCAAGTAGTAACAGTGGTGGCGAAAGCGAGACGATTGGAAATATGCAGATCAATGCGGTCGACCCTCTTTTCTTCCTGGTGGTGTTTTTCTATGGCGTGACTGCACAAGCCTTGGGCAACGGTGCAATGGCTGGAATCATGGCCACAGGTCGTCTTTCAACCGGAATGAAGCACGCCGGAATGATGATGATAATCTGCTTGCTTCTGTTCAATTTAGCCGCATTCAACCCAACTCTAATTGGTGTTCCACAAGGAGTTGGAATGAGTCCAGACATCGGCTTTATCCCAATCACAGGAGGTTGACGAATGGTTTCGCGACGCGAAAGCGCTGACGAATCAGCTCAGGTGCATATCCTTGAGATGATCACACTCTTCTGGCTCTTTTTCATGACGGCTACTTTCATTCTTCAACTCAAGGTTCCAGACCCGACATCGCCAGCAAGTGATGGTATTCTGGATCTTGCGGCGGAAGATGCCTACGACAGTCTTGCAGGTGCTTCTCCATTGGATGCTACAAATTATTCATCTCTGCTGGCCGAGATGCTTTCAACAGAAGATGAGGATGTAACATGTCAATCGATGCTTGATTCTCTCTCTGCCTCGATTCGTGGTAATTGTTGGTTGGCTGTAGATGCGGGTCCATTGGAACCACATGGGACGACATCAGAACCTGAAGGTCGTTCATTGACCATACATCACTTGGTACATGAAAGTGGACATGTCTGGACGGTCAGTCTCCAAGTTTGGCATACGGGAGGTGGCGCATGATGCGTCGAGAGCTTGTCAGCGATGACAGAGGTCAGATGCTCTTGATGACTGGCCTCATCCTCATGTTCGCTCTCCTTACCATGTCTCTGAACACGGTCCGAACCGCGAGTTTGGGTCAGCCGTATGATGCCCAAGAAGATGCAGTCTTGGATACCAGTGCCGAAACTTTGGCTGCTTGGCAACCCTTGGTCGAAAATCGATCTGCGACCCTCTATGCTGCTGGCTCAAATGAGACCGAAGCCGCAACTGCAGCAGCCCAATCGGTTGCAGATGACCTGATGCGTCACGGTGAGGCGAGAGGCGTCGAAATTATTCTGTCCGAGATCACAATCACTGGAACAGGTGCTGAACGTGTCATCACAGCCAGTGCTGGAATTGCAGATAGCCACGCTAGATTGCAAGTCACACTTGAGGCAACAGTTGCTTTCTCCCAATAGCGAGGGTACCCATTCAACATGTGGTTTGCCAACCACAAGACATTGCATTTCCAAAACCCATGACTATCCAAAGTAAAATCAAA
>CATISE010000187.1 GCA_949538655.1 Marine Group II euryarchaeote MED-G33
TGTTTAGATCTCAAGACTTCATTTCCATCCTTGCGAATCCAAATCAAGATGGTATTTCAGAACTCTTCGATGCCTCGTGGAATGATACCCGTGACCTCCTTGGGACACATACTGATGAGATGGAACTGATTGCTGCTGAACTCCGTGGGAAAGAGGGTGTGTTGGGCGTCAAGGTGCTCGGTGCAGGATTCGGTGGAAACCTGTTGGTATGTGCAGAGGATGGTGTTGATTTGGGACCTGGGGCTGTTGAACATACGCCTGGTGTTGGCCTACAGTTGAAAGTATTCGATTAGACGATTGTGTCGTAAATATCCAGTAATTGTCCGCGGATAGTTGCTTTCGTATATCGCGCTTCAACACCGTCACGCATTGCTTGGGTATCCCAATCCATGCCGATCATGTTGCGCATTGCTTCCGCTAGGCCTGTGGCGTCATCGACGTCGACCAGTGTACCGTCTTCGCTTCGGACAATGTCGTTTGGCCCCCCGCAGCGAGTTGCGATAACGGGTCTGCCGGTGGAAAGTGCTTCGACCAGAACAATCCCAAATGTTTCGTATCGACTTGGATGAACAAATGCGTCAATCCCTTGAAAAAACCCACATGCCTTTTCCCGATCGATTGGTCCTACAAATTTCACTCTGTCTTCAATTCCAAGTGTGATTGTGAGTTCTTCCAATTGTTTTCTTAGTGGCCCCCCTCCAGCAAGGAGGAGTTTTGCCGATGGGACTTCTTTGAATGCCTGTAGTAAGGTGGTGTGCCCTTTATCGGCAACCAAATTGGCCATGTAACCAAAGGTGAATGTTTCATTCTTAGGCAGTGGTGTGAATGGAAATTTATTCGGATCAATCATGTTGGAGACGGTGGTGAATTCTGTCGCTGGAATCTTGAGTATTCTTTCCAAATCGGTTGCCAATGTACTGCTAACCGATAGTAATCGGTTTGCCGAATTTAACGCGGTTGCTGCGGTCTTGCGTTCCCTCGGCCCAACGATTCCTCTTGCGAATACACTCGCGCCAGCCGTCACGATATACGGGATGTTTTCTCTATCAGAGATTGCTTTCGCAAGGATTGCTCCCCACATTGTGCACTTGGCATGGATGATGTCTGGGGGGCCATTGGCCTCTTTGTACGCATCATACATCTTCAGGGCCAGCCTCTCACGTGAGCGGACGGAGGATTGGTAAATCTGGGGGATTCGATGGAGTGGCCCGGGTTGGAATAATCGTTTACTGGAGCGGACGACTGTTATGTTATTCTCCTCGGTAATTGTAACCGGTCCTATTGGACCTTTCAGCCAAGTTGCAGAGGGGAGGTCGTGAAATCTCGCATGAAGAACTCCGACTTTGTGACCGACTTCTGCAAACATCGCTGCCTGCTCTTGGAAGAAGGTGCCCAAAAGCGGGGCGTCTAAACTCGGATACCACGAAGGTATGAACAAAATGTGATGTTTGCTCACCAACTCACCCAAACCCGGGTCCGTGTGCAGTGGTCATGACGTTTGTGCTTTGTTGGTTGCACTAGCCATACCACTTCTGTATTGGATGGTGTTGAACTCCAATATATCAGCATCATTTAGGGTAAATCAATCACGACATTAATGGAAATCAATTTTTGTGTATCGAATCGGGGTAATGATGCGGGTCTTGTTAA
>CATISE010000188.1 GCA_949538655.1 Marine Group II euryarchaeote MED-G33
GCGCGAGTAAATACTTGGGTGAAGTTCTAGTTCAACACGCGGTAAAAAACAGTAGTTTGGATGCGAGAATCGTGCGACCATTCAACGCCTATGGACCAAGATTACCCGGTAATTCATATGGACAAGTGACCGGTATTTTCCTCGAACAATGTCGACTTGGAGAGCCGATTACCATTCATGGTGATGGGAAACAAACCCGTTCGTTTTCGTGGGTTGAAGAGGTAGTTGAAGGGATTCGAATCGCGGGTGAATTGGATGAAGGCCTTGATGGGTCTCGATTGACTGGAGCCGCATTTAATTTGGGTAATCCTGAGGAGGTTGCCATCGAAGATTTGGCCAACCTCTGCCTAAAGATTACTGGTTCAAGTTCTGAAATTTATTTCCAAGAAGTGGGGCACCCAGGCGACTCAAGGAGACGTGTTCCCGATATTTCGCAAGCACAGAGTGCATTGGGCTGGAACCCCTTTCAGAATTTGGAAGAAGGGTTGCGTTCCTGTTGGCGCTGGTTACAGGCTGAGCACTCGTAGGTGATTCGATGAGAATGAAAATACCCACAGGGCTCATCGGGATGGTTCACCTCAAAGCGCTTCCAGGTTCACCTAATTTTACTGGAGATTTGGATGCGGTTGAGGCCGCAGCTTTGGCAGACACAAACACACTCCTTGCCGGAGGTGTTGATGCCATCATGGTCGAGAATTTCGGCGATGTACCTTTTCTGAAACAAGTCGAAACAGTAACTGTTTCTGCAATGACTCGAATCGTTCGAGCAATCGTTGAATTGAGTCATGTCCCCGTAGGGGTGAACGTTCTTCGCAATGACCCACATGCTGCTATGGCCATTGCTGCAACCACTGGAGCCTCATTCATTCGAGTCAATGTTCACATTGGTGCCATGCTTACCGATCAAGGGTTGATTGAGGGTCAGGCTGCACAAACACTTCGCCTTCGCGAACAACTGGGTTGTGATATTGCAATTTTGGCTGATGTAGGTGTGAAACATGCCTCACCTTTTGATGAGCATTGGACTTTGGAACAAGAGGCGAAGGATGCTTGGAATAGAGGTCTGGCAGATGCCCTAATCGTTTCTGGAAACGGGACAGGGGCACCGACAAAGGTTGGCGATCTTGAAAGGGTTAAACTGGCCGTTCCAGAGGCACCACTGATTGTGGGTTCAGGTGTCCGAAATGAAACTGTTTCTGATTATGAATTGGCATCTTCATGCATTGTTGGAACTGCATTCAAGAGAGATGGTCTTGTTGAGAATGAAGTCCAATTGGAACGTGTTCGTGAACTGTGTCATTCTTCGGAAGCGGGCATGTCTTGAGGCAACTTCCACTTCACGATGATGGCCGCCACAAGGGCAACAATTCCAGCCACCAAGCATGCTGCGACCATGCCTTCAATGAACGATTCCCTGGCTGATTGAATTAGAAGCGCGCCATCTGAGTTGCCCAAGGCTAGCATGTTTTCTCCGATTTTAATCGCAGCAGGGAAAGATTCGGAAATGATGGACGATTGTGCCGAAAAAGATTCGGGAATCAGAATGTTCGATTGGTACACTTCATTGAGAACACTTCCTCCAATCGCAATCCCAAGTGCCCCACCAACCTCACGACTTGCATCATTGGTCGCACTTCCAACACCGGCCTTGGATTCAGGGATTGCATCCATGACGGCCGTGGTGGAAGGCGCCATTGTCAAACCCATCCCGAGACCGAGCAGGAAGAAGGTTGCAGCAATTTGCAAGTAACTGGTATCCATGGTGACCAATGTAAACAGGAACAAACCGGTTGCAACCAAACATAATCCAACTGAAATCACATTGCTGCGACCGAACTTTGCGACCAAACGATCACTATTGGCAGCTGCTGGCATCAAACCAATCGGCAAGGGAAAGAAACGAAGAGCCGCAGAAAAGGGAGAGTGTCCCCGAACCAATTGGAAATGTAGCATCTGCATGAACATGAATGAGAACATCACAAAGAAAGCCATGGCAATTGCAATCAGACCAATGGTGAATCTTGGATTTTTGAAAAATTCTAGAGGGAGTAGGGGGTGCTCTGCTCTTTTCTGCCAGAATACAAAGGAAAAACCTGCAACGATACTCAGCCCAAATGAACCCAGCACTTCAGAGTCCGTCCAACCCAAACTTGGACCCTCAATGATGGCATAGAGAAGAGAGGCGAGTGCAATGACTGAAAGAAATGCTCCAATGATATCCAATGGGCGACCTTGTTCATCTTTGGAACGAGGTACGATGATGGCACCTGCACCCAAGGCGATGATAATGATTGGAACGTTGATCAAAAATACCATTTGCCAGTCATATGTTTCGACGGCCCATCCGCCAAGCAACAGGCCGATTGGAGCTCCTACGCCAGCCATGGCCGCCCAGATTCCAATCGCTTTGCCGCGTTCTTCAGGTGGAAAAACAACCAACAGTA
>CATISE010000189.1 GCA_949538655.1 Marine Group II euryarchaeote MED-G33
CTTGTTATGCTGCATTTTTCCCCCAACTTGTCGCTGGGCCGATTGTACGATCGGAACACTTCAAGGAGCAAATTGAGAAAACATTGACTCCAGATCCAATGCGTTTTCGTCTTGGATTAACACTCATCGTGTATGGCTTGGCCAAGAAATTGATTGTTGCTGATAATGTTGCCATCCATGTTAACGAAATTTTTGTCGAAGGGGTCCCTCTTGACAATATTGGATTAATCTGGTGGGGTGCTCTAGCTTTTGGGATTCAAATATATTGTGACTTCTCTGCATATACAGATATTGCCATTGGATCGGCTTTGTTGTTCGGAATTCGATTGCCCGAAAATTTCGATTCCCCCTATGCAGCAACATCACCACAAGATTTCTGGAGGAGGTGGCATATTTCCCTATCTACATGGTTACGGGATTATCTTTACATTCCCCTCGGAGGAAGTCGGAATGGCCCTCGTGTGATGTTCTTCGCTTTGATGATGACCATGCTTCTTGGTGGATTATGGCATGGGGCTTCGTGGAACTTTGTTCTGTGGGGCTTGCTGCATGGTTTGCTTCTCATTGGGCATCGAGGGATTATCAAACTCAGAATCATCAAGACAGCATTTGAGAAATCACCTAAATTTTCTGCACTGATCGGATGGATTGTCACTCAATACTTCGTGTTCATGACATGGCTTGTTTTCAGAGTTGAAGAAACGGCAATTCTAATCCCTTCTCTCAAAACATTTGTTGGGATAAATGCGCATTGGGACACTACTGAAATGTATGAATCATTACCAGAAATTAAATTTTTGACACTGGGCATCGCTATTCTGTTCTTCATAGGCCATTTCGTAAGTTGGAAAATTGGTGGTCTAAAGCATTGGATTGCGAATCGGAATCCACTGATATGGGGATTGGTCATTGGAGTTATGTTGTCCCTAGCATTTTTACTCAGACCAGCAGAAACTGTTGATTTCATCTATTTCAGATTTTGAGTTCATCAATGATTTGCAAAAATCGTTCCTTCTCTCTTTTAGCATCTGATTGTAATTCAACATTCACATCTTTTAGATCGAGGATTGCGTCTGCCAATTCAACCATATCGCCCCAACTTACTGACCTGCCCAATGATTCAGTTTCACAGATTGTGCCCATAGGTACACCTTTGTTGACGATGCAAGGACGTCCAAATGCTGCTGCTTCAAACATTTTGGAGGGGAGGGCCCCTTCCCTAATATTACCACGTTGTGGAGGATACATGGCGAACATCACTGAAATTTCGCGCATCATACTAGGTAAATCGGAATGTTCAAACGCATCTTGAATTACTATGTCTAATTCTCGAAATCTTTCTATCATTTCAATTACTTTTTGTCTTGATACGCCATCTCCAGCAATCATTACTCTTGGACGATCATTTTTATCCAGTGTTTTTATCGCTTCAAATAATAATTTGAATGCAGCCTCTTCCCGAATTTTCCCAAAATATCCAATTGTAAATTCGGATGGTTTAGGAATGGTTTCTTGTGTATCAATACGATTCTCTATCGGATATGATTTGATGCCCTTATCGGACAGCCAGTCACAAAAAAATGATGATGATGTGATAATTGAATCTGCCAATACAGTTTGTCTTAGCATTCGATTCTTCATCCGATTGGATGCAATATTTCGGAAAAACGATTTTGGATTTTTCATCATAACCCATGTATGGTGTAAATCGTGCATGTCAAAAAGAACTCGCTTGGTTTTGATTTTTTTTGCCAATGATAGTGTGTCTGCATCGTGACAGTGTAACAGATCGATTTCATTGACGCTATTTATGACGGATTTACGAAAACGTTGCAATCCCCTCCAGGTAGACCATGTGCCCCCATAAGGAGTAAAGCCAACTCGATGACGAATAATTTTGATTCCGTTATAATTCGATTCTAGAGGTAAGTTTTCAAGACGATCAAAAGCATGGATGGTTACTTCATGCCCTGCATCAAACAACCATTGTGCTTCGCGGAGAACACGAGGGTCTGATATGCAGCCATTTGAGACCACTGACACAATACGAGCCACGGGACCCCTAGGTGGGTCTTGTGTATCAAGCCAAAGGGCCCAGAAAGTCCGATGGTGTGAAGAATGGTGTATTCTTGCGACACCCGTGAGTGATGATTTACCACTTGTCGAACCGAATCCTTCGGTCTCAATATTCGGTGGTCCAAGACGGTTTTTTGAAACCATGTATAATGATGCATATCTAATTCGAAACCTTGCTCGGAGAGATATCAAGAGCAGGTACAGTCGGGCCATAATTGGGTTTGGTTGGACTTTTTTGGAACCACTATTACTCTCTATCGTGTACTATGCATTGTTTACGATTCTTGCTGGAAGGCCGGATCAACTCTATCCCCTGCATGTGATTACCGGCGTGATTGTTTGGGGGCATTTTGGTAAAAGCTTGCAAGCAAGTGTTGGAAGTTTGACAAAAGGAAAGAATTTGATAAAGCAAGTCTATTTTCCAAGAGAAATTTTGGCAGTATCTCCTGTTATTGCACAATTTTGTATTTCTTGTACGTCTTTACTTGCAGTTATCCCTATCATGATTTATCTCGATGTCAAACCTGAATGGCAAATCATTTGGATGATACCATTGGGTTTGTTTTTGTCAACAATCCTAGCGATAGGTGTTGGAATGCTGGTCGCTCCACTGAATGCGATTTCTCAAGATGTACAACACCTTTTCAAATTCATTGTGCGGGCTGGTTTCTTCATATCCCCTGTGATGTGGACATACGAAATGGCTTCTGATCGTGCCAGTGGTGAATGGCTTGATTTGGTATTATTGAACCCAATGGTTGTTCCAATAACACTGGTCAGAAAGGGATTAGATGGTTCTGAATTGACCATTCCGGGAAATCAAATAGGATATTCAATTACGTTTGCAATTTCAGCACTAATAATTGGAATTTCGATCTTCAAGTACTATGAGGCAAGGGTGGTGAAGTACCTATGAACAATGCTGTTGAAATCAATGATGTTGCACTTCATTTCCCGAAAGAAAGGGGTCTGTTTTCCGGTATACTTTCGTTATTGGGTTGGAAAAAGAAGTCAACCGAAAAGAGTTACATTGCATTGAAAAACATTTCACTGAATGTGCATCAGGGAGAAGTTCTCGGAATCATCGGAAGGAATGGGTCGGGCAAAAGTACACTTCTACGCGTTGCGGCTGGAATCTATCAACCTGATCAGGGTAATGTGAAAGTAAGGGGACAAACTTCGTTATTGGCTGGTGTTAGAGTTGGTTTGAATGAACATTTGACTGGACGTGAAAATGTTCACCTTTACGGAAGTATTCTTGGACATTCGCAAGAAACAATGGATTCAATGATGGATGATATCATTCAGTTTAGTGAAATCGAGGAGTTTTTTGATCAGCCCTTGCGCACATACTCGAGTGGGATGAGGGCTCGTTTGGGAATTGCAATTGCCAGTGCAGTTGAGCCAGAAATCTTGCTTATTGACGAAGTGCTTGGAGTAGGTGACCCGCAATTTAGAGAAAAGAGTAAGCAGCGTATTCTTTCACTGGTCAAATCAACCAGTACAGTTGTTCTTGTGAGTCATTCATTTGCTCTAATGCGTGAAATTTGTGACCGTGTTGCCTTCATCCATGAAGGAAAAATACACTGCATTGGTGATCCTACAGAAAGTATCCGTACCTACTACGAAATCACTGGTAAAGAATAGTGAAATTATCGCTTAACCAATTGTTGGGCTAGAGTAATCGCACCACTTTCTACATCAAGTGGTTCTGATTTACCTGACCGACTCAACAACTCATCAATCGCAGTTGAGATTGTCTTTTCGTCTCTATCCTCCAGAACCTGGCCCCACCCTTCGTCAACGGCGGCCATGCAGCGAGCAAGTTGATCGTCCATCCCTGTGAATAAATTTGGATAGAATAGTGTTGGCAACCCATATCTTCTCACCTCATGAAATGAATTGTAACCCCCGGCCTGAATAGAACAATCAAAAGCATTGTAATACAAAGAATTTGGATAATCCCGCAGCAGATGAACTCTGGGTAAATCGATATCAAATCTTTCTCCAAGCATTGATTCTCCGAGGACGACGTGCACATTTTCTCTCTTTGTCAATGCATCAACTGTAAGACGTACTTCGCTGTTGATATCATTGATTTCTCCCGCTCCAATTTGTACGTAAACAACAATTGCATCTTGAGGTAATTCTAATCTCCGACGTGCCTGACTTCTCGACATTTGTTCACTGGGTTCGATTAGTGTAATCGGGGGGCATGTAATGCTAGGGACTTTGTGTTCAACCTCGCTACTTTGCATTGCAATGCTGTCCTCTGGATGTATGATTAAATCAAAATGTGAGATGCTATCAACGGGAATTGATTTACCTCGGCGAAATGTTCCCCTTCTCATCCAAATAGAATCAAGGTGGGGTCTTGCCTTTATTGCCCGCAACATTCCCCTATAGGGGAAGGCGCCATCAAAAATGAATTGCTTCGGGCGGTGGGCTTCAAAACAAATTGCGAGCTCTTCCTCTAGAAGTCCATTCCATTCGATTGTTGACATTTCATCGAAGTAGGGGGACCCTGAAATGTAGTGTGCGGGGATCCCATATGGTTTGAGTAAATGTAGTGTCGGCATTGTTGTGAAAAATATAATTTCAAGCGTAGGGTCCTCGTTTTTCATATGTTTAGCGAGGGCGAGCATGCGCGTGAAATGGCCAAACCCTACACCATTGGTGGGAAATATCACAACACAATTTCTTTCAGATAATGTGGGGTCTTGAGTCACTCTTTCAAAGGCTGCTGGGGGTGATTTCTTACCCAACATTTCCAAGCCAATCATCAACATGTTCCATGGTAATGTCAAAACCAAAAATGGAGCCAACCAAGGTCTTCTCATTGCATCTGTAACTATTGATCCAAGGCGAAGAGAGGGTGATGTGCGTATACGATGCAATTCCCTCTCGAGACGCTGGATTTTAGATTCTCGACTAACCACGACATCACCATATGTTTGCGGAATGAAGCAAATTATTCAACCTTACACACCTTCTTCGCCTTCCCAAAAAGTAGCTAAATATCGGTCTGCCCATTCGGTAAAACCCTCGCCGCCTTCAGGTGTCGGTGTAAATTCACCAAATACTGGTCCTTTATCAGTAGCATACATGTCAATCCGCATGAAACAACCTAGTTTCTTGCCAAGCATTTTGACTTTTTTCACCATTTCATCCCAGCATTGAGGGAAAAATAGTGGGGCATCAGGTACTGGTCTTGAATTGCATATACGCCTCTGAAATTGTCTCAAATCCGGTGAAAAATAATGGTGGACATTTGCATATTTATCCACAGTTGAATTTCTTAAAACTACATGGATAAGAGCAATTTCTTCACCGAAGCAATAAAATTTCCAATCTCTAGGTATTTTCTCATCTTCACTCCACGATTCTGGTCTCAAAAATTCCTCAACCATCCAAGTTGGTTTTACTCTTTTCAAAAATTCATCAGAACTGAATTGCTGTTGGATACGATCGTCGGTCCAAACAATATCATCCAGAACATTTACTCGATTATCTAGACAAAGAACGTTGTTTGAACTGAACCCTTTACTGGGTTTAATCACTACACGATCAGGTAGATCTGAGAGTGAAGGCATTTCTGAAAGATTATCTCCTGACCACAAGATTTCCGGTGTTTGAATCCCCTGCTGTTTGGCCCAAAGTAGTCCCGCGGATTTTTCAGATAATTGACCCTGCCAAGGAGCTGATTGGGAACTTGACCACCACCTTTCATTGCGGTTTTGAATATATTCAGAAAATAATGGCATCTCCTTAGTCCAATGTATATCCCCTGAAATCATCTCAGCAGGGATTTCATATGGTCGGACTCTCAATGGGTGTGCAACGTAAGGAGTCCAATCCTGATGTCGAATTTTTTTGTGCCATGCTTTGAATGATGAGTGGTGTTCAAGGCGTGGTCCAGTAATTGAACGCCAAGAAATTTGGAATCTTCCGCCACCTGTCAGCGATGTGCTATGGTTCAGCATGAACATCGATGGAATTGGATCGTGCAAAACCGAATCATCTCCAAAAGTTGCTTTTATTCTCTCGATAAATTCAGTATCTGCTCCCACTCGCATCGAATCGAAGAAACCAATTTTCTCAAATACACTGCGTTTTGCAAATAAAGAGATACATGCCAAACGAATGGCTCCGACTCCTTTGTAGAATATATCTCCAAACTCATTTACTCTGAAATATGAATGGCAGACCGCGCGATAAGGGGTGGCTTGTATTGCAGAAAGTTGGCGCTCAATGCGTTGTGGATGCGTCCAATCATCACTATCCATGAATGCAATATATTCGCCACGAGCAACTGAAATAGCTGAATTCTTTGCACAGTAGGTCCCTCCATTTTTCTCTACTTGCATGGCTTTCAATCTAGGTTCACTCGATGCTCTTTCTTTGAGATATTCAAAAGCGCCATCTGGCGAACAATCGTCAACCACAATTAGTTCGATATTTTTGTGTGTTTGGTCCAGAATAGATCTTATCGCGACGTCCAGATATTCATCTCGGCCATATACAGTCATAATCACTGTCACGAGAGGTTGATTTGTCAATGCAGATGGGGGGGCATCACATCGTAAGTTCTCAACTGAAATGTTTTGGTTATCTGCTACACTATGGATTGATGCCAATTCGTGACGTGCGAGCATTCGATTGATTCTCTGAATATGATTCCCAGATTCCATTTTCCAGAATGCTTGGGCCGAAGTTAAATCGACTTCATCATTATCAGGATGTATTTCTGTGGATTTGCTGATTAAATTGTTGACTTCATCAAAATTGCCCAACCTTAGTTGGGAATGGATGAGATGGCAAAGGGCCCGTCGGTCTGTTGGTTCAATTTCAAGTATGGCTTTACAGTGCCCAATGACAAAACTCCAATCCTCAAATTCATGGAATCCAATATCAATCATTACCCTGTGCGCTTCAATGAAATCAGGAAGAGATTCCAGAGTGTCGTTAACTGCGCTTTCAATCCTTTCAACATCTCCAATCTTAACCAATGCCCGAAGCCGAAAGCGATGAGCGACTCGTTGCCTTGGTTTGTCGATAATGATTTGTTCAGAATATGTGACGACATCTTCCATTGAACCTAAGTCCCATGCCAATCGCAATGCTGCAAACATAACTCCATGATCCGTCTTCTCACCAAGAGCTGCAAGAGCTGTTTCCATTGCTCCATCATTATCACCAAGTGCTCTTTTGATTTTGATTAATGTCTTTGTGTACTCGGGGGTTTTCTCTGGTATCCCCTGGATGATTTGATTTGCAATTAAGGGGGCGTTTTCGTCGAGCAGGACGTTCACAAGTTTTAGTTTCCACTTGTCAGATAATTGAATATCATCAGCCAACATGGTGACTCTCTGAATTCTATGAGCTGCTGCTGTCAATTCAGATGCTTGTAAATCAATTCTTATCATTTCTATATCGATATGAGGTGACGAGACCTCAGATTCTGCTAACTCTTTCCAAAAAAGGTCAACTCTATCCTGTTTGAATTGTTTCTTGAGTGCACGGCTCAACAACTCCCACCCTTCATCCTCTATTTCCGATTGAAAAATCATGTCCTTGAGAAGATCTATTGATTCATCTATACGGTCGGCATTCTGGAGAGAGCGGGCTAATCTGTGTCGATAAGCTGACAAATCTGGACCCGGTAAACAAAGAGATTCTAACAAAGGAATTGCTTCATCATGCCTACCAGTATTCATCAGTAAACGAGATAGTACATCTAATGTCCATTCATCAGTTCCATCGATTTCCAATAATTTGTGCAAAAAAGGTTCTGCTAAATCATAGTTTTTTTCATTATAATGCCGTCGTGCTTCTTCGCGGCTGTGTTTGAAATTTGGATTGATGATGGTAGTTGGCGAATTGCTCTTCCAAAAGCGCCAACGAACCATTAACAGCGGGGGGGTATCAGTTGACCTATCAATTATAGCATCAATACATCGATTAATGCGTCGGATGTATGCACCAATTATTATTCGGAACCCTCCTAGATTTCTGGAATTTGTCAGAGAGATTTAGGAGGGGTTGTCTGTCGCATGGACATGAAGGTCGGAATCATAGGTGCAGGAATCGTTGGCGGCGCCATCGAACATTGGTTTGCGGATGCTCACGATTTGTTCATTCACGATCCTGTACGTGGCACAACTCTAGCCGATGTTACAGACCACGTGGACATGGCATACATCGCAGTTCCAACCCCCATGTCGGAAGATGGTTCGTGCAACCTCTCGATTGTTGAATCTGTTCTCGGGGATCTTCCTGATGGATTCACTGCAGTCATCAAGAGTACAGTAGTCCCTGGAACCACACAACGCTATCATGAAGAATACCCAAATCTCAAAATCGCATATAGTCCTGAATTCCTTGTAGAACGTCGTCACCTCGAAGATTTCGGAAACCAGGATATTCTCGTCTGTGGGACTCATCATGCAGATGTGGCAGAGCGCGTGTTCCAACAACACCGTGAAGCGGGTGTCCTCAAGCGTGACCAAACGTTCCAAGTCACCCCCACTCAAGCTGAATTGGTCAAATATACGAAGAATACATTCTACGCTGTGAAGGTCATCTTCGCCAATCAAATGTACGATATCTGTGAAGGATTAGGGGAGGATTGGTATGCGGTTCGCGACATCATCACCGCTGAACAAGCCCAACCCATTGGACCCAGTCACATGGACCCCATCTTTGGACTCAATCGTGGCTTCGGTGGCAAGTGTTTGCCCAAGGATTCGAATGCACTTCGAGTGCTCGCAAAAGAACTCGGTGTGAACTACGATATTTTCGATGCATTGCAATCCGATAATGCGCGTCTTAGGGGCGTTCTTACCGGCAAAGAAAGCGATGTTGAGACCCTTGATGATTGAATGTTTGCGATGGTGTCGGTAGCGCAGGGTTCATCATCCCTAGGCAACTTCGGAGGGTCATGCTCCCAGACACCCTACACCAGTTGCCCCAATCCGAGCGCTTCGCATACGCCAAACTTCTCGCACACGTTACACGCATTGATGACGAGTTGTCAATCGATGAAATGGCTGTCTTTGAACAGCGCCTTGGTACTGCACTTCTCTCGCCGAGTCAGCGCAAGGAAATTCGAAATTATCTCAAGGATCCACCAACACTTGGAGAGTGTCTAGAAGGGCTTGGACCCATCTCTGGCCGCCTTGCACTACGTGATGCAACACTCATGACCGCTGCTGATGGTCACGTGGATCCAGAAGAACGCTTGGTTTTGGATTCCATTGCCATGCATGTCGGTCTCCCATCTGAAACTGTCGACAATCTACTCGGTTGGGTTCTCAAAGGATACGACTGGATGCAAGAAGGCTTGGATCTCCTCAATGGTTGAGGCGTTGCCTCGTGCTACCCGATGCCGTTGATCTCTTGGATGAACGGTCACGCGAAGCCTATGTCGGAATTCTGATTCATGTCGCCGCTGCAGACGGTGATCTCGTGCGCGAAGAGAGCGCTGCGATTGAAGCGGCGATGGGGCGAGCCATGATTCGCCCCAAACAACGTGAGAAATTACGACCTCAACTCACCGAACCAAACGAATTGGGCAAATTGCTTGATCAATTGACAGAGGATGCGTGTAGAGTGGTTCTTCGAGATTCGATGATTATCGCTGCTGTCGATGGGGACTACCATGAAGCCGAACTGGAAGTGATTGGACAAATCGCAAAAGCCAGCGGTGTTAGCAAGAAAGAGTTGGATTCTCTATTCGGATGGGTCGAAGATGGGTGGCGCTGGATGGCTCGTGGCCGGGGCATCCTCGGCGTCAATCTCTCCGGAGATGAGAATTTACTAGAGTGATTTTCGAAAACGGCATACTGCGGGCTTATTCCCTCGCGCAAACGCGCGCATACGTGCTCGCGCGCGGGCGACGGATTGATATTCAGAAGGTCCTGCGGAGAGATTGGGTGGGCCAGAATGCGTGGGAACGTGAGCGGTTGGTATGCAAGATTAGATCGAGAATGTGAAGACAGGATCGAACAAATGAATATCTGGCTTCATGCTTGGGAAGAAGCTCTCAGAACACACCAACCACAAGCGAGTCAACTACCTGGTGATTGGCCAACTCTACCTGCTAGTTTGCTCACAGATCCAGGTCACGTTTTGGATCATCTTCTATGTCGACATGATGCTGAAGCAGATGGTCGAAGTCCTCGTGGAGCACACCCCACACCGACTCGACTCGCGGACGCAATCATTGCGAATGAATTGAAATCTGATGTTGTGCTTGGAGCAAACACTTCAGCACCATCTAACGTTAATCTCGCTGCTCTTCCACCTGCTTTCAGGGCACAAGCCGAAGCGATTAATGGCGTAAATAACGCTGCTAGAGAAGCGGAAGTCGATGAAGAAACAGAAAAGGAAATCGCCATGGGTGCGCGAACGCGAACCGGTGTCCCTCTTCCCTTTGCTGACCCGGCCGTCGGTGGAGGATTGTTCCCCTCAAGAATCCTCAAGTGGCACGGAGAGAAGATTTCCGATGTACCCCTTGAACAGCGTGCTGAAGATACTCGCACTCTTTTGTCCTCAATGCAATTGCTCGATGTTTGTGAGATTGCTGCTGAAATGACAAGACGGCGTTTGCTGCTTTCAGCCATCCGTGCAGATCTGGTTCGTCTAAATGATGAGCCGGTTGAAGGGTACCTCACACGTAGTGAAGCAGAATCAATTCTCGCAGATGTGGTGCGCGTCGGCGATGCCCTCAGAGACGATTGGCCATGGGATGAATCCCCTCGGATTCTAATGGGCAACCCTCCTTGGTTGAGAATCAAAGATCGCTTCCGTGGACACCCGGATGGAAGTGCCCTGCGAAAGGAACTTGGCGAGGAATTGAGAAGTCTTCGAGAGGGAGACGGTTCCCTGCGCTTCAGTACACTACGAGGAAATGTAAACCTATACCGATTGTTCTTGGAACGAAGTCTGCAACTTGTACGAGCCGGTGGGCGAGTTCGTCTCATCGTTCCTGACAGTCTACTACGCGAACAAAGCAGCGCGCCTTTGCGTCGCTTGCTTGTCGATTCCCACGAATGGACTGGAATCTGGACGTTCCCCGAATCGGCCCGACTCTTCACTGGTGTAACACAAGGTGTTCTCATTCTCGGAATCACTGTTGATGGTGTGACTGAGGAATTAATTTGTCAAGGTCCTGCAGAAGCAAACGAGCTTTGCTCCAAGAATGGATTGGACAAGGATGTTCCACGATTCAATCTTGACCGAGAGCGTTGGGCACGATGGAGCCGTGAAGAATGGGCGGTTCCAAGGCTACCTCGAGACCGATATGACCGACAATCACTTCTAACCATCATCGATGACTTGGCTGATCTACCACGATTGGCTGAATCTCATCACTGGTTGGCAGGAGAGAGTCGGCTACGTGTTCGTGTCGGTGAAGTTGACCAAACGACATGGAGTGCAGATATCAAACCCTGGAAGAAGGGGAGCAGGGGTACACCATTCATTCGTGGAATCCACTTCAGAAATGATGAGACAAAAGGTATCTGGCTACACCATCCATCTTTCGATTCTTCAATCGATGAGCATGCCGCTGAAAGGAAGCAGGCTCAATGGCGAGGCCCGATTCAGGCTCCAAAGTATCCCCGACTTGCTTGTCAAGCCATTGTCAATGCACAACAAATGCGCCGCTTGCGATGGGTAGTCCTTCCCGCAGGCTGTGTGCTTGGAAACTCAGTCAATCATCTCGAGTTGCCTGGAGAAGTTGCTGACCGCCTATCCGATCAGCGAGGCAATCTCAAATCAGCCCTATCGTGGCTTTGTGATTTGCTTAACGACAAGCGATTGGATGCATGGGCACGAGCTTGGGCGGCGAACAACAACGTGAACAACTACGAATTGGAAATGCTGCCTCTGCCTCCATCAGAAAGTACACTTTCGCCTCAATTTGCTTAGATTCCGACATCCGGTCTTTGCATTCTGGATTGCGGTAAAAAAAAACCATATCGCCCAAGCCTTCATTAAGCGGTGCACTACCATATCCGAACATCTGCAAACGTAGAGGTGAAACTGGAAGATGGGAATACATCCAAAAATAGGTGTTACGGGATTACCCCGCAGTGGTAAATCCGCTGTAATGGAAAAAGTCGTCAGCATGTTAGACGAAGAAAGACGCGAAGAAATGCGAGCTCGTGGCGACGATGTTGCTGCCGCAAAATTACTCGGCGGGATGCGTTGTGAACCTGTGAGTGAAAACGGCGAAAGGGTTGGATTCAAGTGTATCAATTTCCAAACCGGAGAGGAAGCGATTATGGCGCACAAGAACATTGACTCCAGAACACGAATCCTCGGATACGGGATTGATCCTGAAGCGCTCGACCGTGTTGCAGTCCCTGCAATTCAAGAAGCCATGGACGATTACGAAGTTCTTGTCATCGATGAAATCGGAAAATTCAGTGTTGAAAGTGAGTTGTTCGTCGAAGTGGTTCGAAAGGCCATGGAAGTCGATAAGCCCACTCTTTTGACGCTCCACAAGAAAAGCAGGCACCCACTACTCCAAGATATTCGTCGACGGGATGA
>CATISE010000190.1 GCA_949538655.1 Marine Group II euryarchaeote MED-G33
GTATTGCTTTTGAGTGATATTGATTGGATTCAATCGCGATGTATACCTTCATATAGAGGAGTTTTGTCGGCGGGACGCTCAAAGGAAGGACTCAAGATGGGATCTCAGTGGGAAGATAAGAAAAAGCCGCACCTAAACATTGTATTCGTTGGTCACGTCGACCACGGTAAATCGACCACAGTCGGTCGTTTACTACTCGACACAGGACACATCGAAGACCACGTTATCGAAAAGAACGAGAAGCTAGCTGCCGAAATGGGCAAGGCCGGATTCGGTCTCGCATACGTGATGGATGGACTGAAGGAAGAGCGCGAGCGTGGAATCACGATCGACGTTGCTCACAAGGAACTGTTCACACCGAACTACTACTTCACCATCATCGACGCACCAGGTCACCGTGACTTCGTGAAGAACATGATTACTGGAACCAGTCAGGCTGATGCCGCAGTTCTCTGCGTTGCAGCAAACGACGGTGTCAACGCGCAAACCAAGGAACACGCTTTCCTCGCACGCGTATTGGGTGTCAAGCAACTAATCGTTAACATCAACAAGATGGATATCTCTGGTGTCGACTACAGTGAGGACAAGTACAACAGTGTAAAGGAAGAAGTCAGCAATCTACTCAAGATGGCTGGATTCAACCCAGCAGATGTTCCAATGGTCCCTTGCTCGTCTTTCCTAGGAGAGAACCTCTACAACAAGAGTGACAACATGGGCTGGTACAATGGTCCAACACTCTTCGAGTGCATTGACCAGATTCAGATGGGTCCAAAGCCAACTGATCGCCCTCTACGACTTCCTATTCAGGACGTTTACAAGATCAGCGGTATTGGAACAGTGCCTGTTGGTAAAATCGAAACCGGTATCCTACACGCAGGTAAGACAGTCATGTTCAACCCTAGCCAAAAATCGGCTGAGGTCAAGAGCATCGAGATGCACCACACAATGGTTGACAAGGCAGAGCCTGGTGACAACGTTGGATTCAACGTTCGTGGCCTATCTGCACAAGACATCCGCCGTGGTGACATTGCAGGATACACAGACAATGAACCAATGTTTGTCCGTCATGACGAGACCTTCGTTGGTCAGATCCAATTGATGGACATCCCTAAGGCAGTTGCAGCGGGTTACACACCAGTGTTCCACGCGCACACAGCTCAGGTTGCAGTTCGCTTCGTCGAGCTCTTGGAGAAGACTTCCAAGGCAGGCAAGGAAGCCAATCCGGCTTTCCTTGTGACTGGTGATGCTTGCCTGATTCGATTTATGCCTACCAAACCGATGGCAATCGAGCAGATGGACGCTTTCCCCGAACTTTCCCGCTTCGCAATTCGCGATATGGGTAAGACGGTTGCAGCAGGCGTCTGCATGAAGATTGAGAAGAAGTGAGATTCACACTGATTCAAACCATCGGAAAAGGGATGCGCAATGCCAACGGTTACCACCATCAAATTAACTGGTGAGAACCACCTTGATATTGACGAAGTTTGTAAATCCATTCGCAATATTAGTGAGCAGACAGGCGTTCAGTTGCGTGGCCCAATCCCATTGCCCACACGTCGTTTGGTTGTACCTTGCAGAAAGGCACCCGATGGTGAAGGCAGTGAAACATGGGATCACTGGGAGATGCGAATTCACAAGCGACTCCTAGAGTTGGTGATTGGCAGTGCCAAGGAAGAAGGCGCTCTCCGTCAGGTGATGCGAATTCCAATCCCTGACACAGTCACAATTGAACTGAGCCTACGCACAGTTGCTTAATCAAAAACAAACACCTCTATTCGAGGGTAATCGCTTCAGCCCAGCCAGCGGCAATCAGAGTTTGTGCCATTAGTGAACCACAATTGAAAGAATCTCCTTCAAGGAGTTCAATATCTTCTCCTGATTCGTCAACAATCGGTTCAGGCATATCCCTTAGGATTCGAAGGCGCATCATCCCACTTACCTCTGCGTGCTCATTTTTCTCAGGCATTTCATCCACCTGAGCATCAGTCATTTCCGGATACTCCTCCATCATTGAAACGAGATCTTCATCATCAAATTCGGGGTCTATCCAAACTTGACTCATATCTTCGGTTTCTATTTCCGGTGGTTTTTGCCCAGTTAATCCCTCGGGATTGTCTACAAATTGATCGAGTTGGGCATTACCAGCAGGTGTAGTAGGTTGTTTCATCATCTCCGCATTTAGAACTCCTTGCTGCAATCCATTCCACGAAATATTTCGTTTGTATTGTTCGATGAGTTCTGAAACACCAACATGGAAAGCCCGTTCAGCACCATCTTGACGTTGCCAATCTACAGAAGCTAGATTTGCACTAGCTTCAGAAGCATCACCAAAAGGAGTACTGGCAAGGTTGGAGAGTGCTGCGTGATTAACAAAAGCATTCAATCTATGTCGAGTTAGATCAGAAATAGCCCTTCGAAGATTCGATTGACGGCGAGTGAGTGTTTGTGTTCGAGGTGAAAACCCCTCTGCGCGGTTGATTTCAGCCAACTGTAATTCAATTGATTGAAGTAATTGCGAGCAAACTTGCCAGAAATCAGGACGTGGTAAATCTACAGGGAGTGCATGTTTTGCTTGCATTCTCAAAAGTGCATGTAGTTGTGCTTCTACCGCTTCTAATTGAGGGCCCTGTAGAACTTCTTGCTTGACCATCCACTCACCGCAAACTGCCTCTCCTCCGTGCCGGTAAATGAACCATTCAGTTGGATAGCGCCCTACGGGCGCTCTAGACATACATCCGTTGTGTTCAAACCCATGGCCGAAGGTGGACCCTTTGAGGTGAGACCATGCGAACCGCTGTGCTACTGGTTCTGTTGATGCTATTTGCACCTCTCACCCAAGCGATTGAGAGTCCCTATATCGGTGATTCAGAGGTCATAGTCCAATCAAATGGCGATGGAACTCTTTCCAATATCACAGAGGATTCATTCCAAATCCCTGTAAATTCGACGATCTTGGATGGTTGGGTGAATGTGACTACTGGTGCCAATGGAGATGGAGGGACTGGAACACATTGGATTGCAAACGACCCTTCTCTAAATTTCAGCCATGGTTCCTTTGATGATGCTTCAGATTCAGTGTTTGAACACGAATTGACACTTGGTGTCAACCATACAGTCGGCCGCCTTGATGATTTGGAATCCTTGTCATTACAATTCCAAGAATACACGACGGGTGGTTCCGCAGACGTATGGCGGATGGCTGAGCCATCTCAGTTCAATGGCGCATTCGCAATGAATTACAGCGCGCGGCAAGCCGCAGGGGGGCTCATCCCATCGCTCGCGAGTGAGGGGTCTTTGATTGCTGCAACTCTACCCGAAGATCCTCTACCTGCAGGCACGTATGCTTGGCTCACTTCACCATCTAGTCCCATACCCAGTTTGGCCAACCATTGGAAATTTTCATTCAACCATTGGTATCACATCCATCACACAAATCAGAGTACTGGGTCATCCGGTGCTTGGGTAGAAGTCAGTTTGGATGGAGGTGTAACTTGGAACTATGTCGAGCCAATTGGTGGATACAATTGGAATATCTCCTCATCCGCACCGGTTCCAAATGGTGCCAATGGTGCTGGTTTCGGTGTTTTCGGCGGACCTGATGCAAGTGGTTGGGTCAATTCAACCTTCGATATTACACATCTACACAATTCGAGTGCAATTGGGATGCAACATCGATTCATCGTCTGGACCGACCCAACAGGTATGGTTGATCGACCAGGCTGGTATGTTGATGAAGTCACAATCTCCAATGATGGTGAAACACCAGGGTCATGGTTCCACGGCTCGCTAATCGGTGAGTATGCTGCCGATGCACATGCCCATCTAACCATTCCAGTCCAACTGAATACAAGCTTAGGTACATCTGGTGCTTGGATGATTCGATATTGGACTGACTTTGATTTGGAAGGTGGTTCGTGGGACAAATTTGAGTTTCGGGTTTCCAGTGACAACATATCTTGGCATCGCATGTCTCCGGTAGGGGGGATCCCTGGTCCCAATGGATTGACCATTGCAGGTCAGACAATCATGGAGGATACAGGTGGATGGATCGAAGTGTCTCATCCATTCCCATCATCTTTTACTGTTCCAAGCAATGGTAGTTTGATGATTCGTATTATCGTTGAAACTGATCAAATGCCATCTTCTGGATATGGCGGTTCTTTGGACCCACCAGAAGGCGTCTTCATCGATGACATCAGTATCACGCGTACACAGGTCGGAACTACCGATATCATGTGGTCTGAAAACTTCACAACGAATGGTGGTTATTGGCATGACCTCTTGCCAGGCGGGACCTATGATCAGTGGCAGTATCTGAGTAATTGGGGAAACAACGGTCCATGGGAAACAACATGGTCGTTTGAAGGAGCTCCATCCATTGCAGATGGATGGCATGTGCAAACCCCATATGGTCAGGCTTGGGAGTTTGGTACCGTTTCAAATGCGAGTGGATGGGGCCCCTCATCTTGGCCAAGTGGTCAAACAGGTGTTGCAATGGGGCTCGATAACCGGCATGAAGCAAGTTCTTGGTCACATCTAATCAGTCCATCCTATCATATTCCACTGGGCGCCAGTGCAAGGGTCTCATTCGACCATTTCATCTGTGCTGAACCGGGATGGGATGGTGGAGCACTCTATACGAGTGTAGACAATGGAACATCATGGCAAATCTATGGCCAAGATATCCCCCTATTCTACGATGTGCAGCATTGGAACAATGCCCAATCTCCATTCTATCAGAAATGGGTGTGGGATGGATCGAACCAGAAAGGAGGTGGTTGTTCAGCCAACAAATCATTCACGCATGTAGAGGGGGATTTGTCCAGTTTTGGCGGTCATGATGTCATGCTTCGTTTCTCATACTTCTCTGACACATTCATTGAATTAGATGGTTGGTATATCGATGATGTAGGTGTGATTGTAGATTGGTTTGAATCAAATGGGTCTTGGACCAGTGACTTGATTTTAGACAATCCACATGGTTTTGCACCATCTATTGATATTGATGCAAGTGTGCCAAATGGTGCATGGTTAAGGGCGTCGTTGGTTGATGGTAATGGGACAAGACTGACGAATTCATTCCCTTCAGATAATCTCGACTTCCCAGCCCTTCCTCATCATGATTCGTATCGAATCCAAGTTGAATTTGGTACGAATGATCACCAATTAACCCCCAGAATTATTGGTTTACATTCGGGGGCAATTCGAATATTGAACACTGGTGATGGGACCAATGGATGGAATATTCCTTCTTCGTTGATTCATGACAAAATCGAAAGTAATATTTCGAATCCAACTCTCAATACCATTCGAATCTCAGGTTCTGCTGCTTATGGTGATGCACCTATTGAAGAGGTAATGATCGTCGCTGAATCAGCAGGTGCGTTTTACCAATTGTGGGATGGCCAAGGTACCCTTCTTGCAAATGGTATGTTAAACAATCAGAGTATTGTGTTACCACATTCAGCTGTCAATATTCGACCCTCAATCGAACTTCAACCAGGGGGCTGGGTTCGCTATGCCTCATTCACGGGACACCTCGGTTCGCCGATGAATCATGGAACACTGGATGTAGGTGGGGATGGAATCATTGATTGGTCTTGGAATTTTGAGCCGTACGGTGCTTTTGGTTGGTACGATGGCCATCATCAAAACAATACCACACAATCTCAATGGGTTTCGCCGGGAATAATGCTTGATGAGGGCATGGCACTTCATGCAGGTGCCGACATTACATGGACATGGGCAAATGGAATCCATGATTCGATGGAAGCCGGAGAAATTCGGATTCTGCAACATCCCATGGCCACAATTCAAAATCAGTCAGATTCGCAATATTTCAACTACATTGGCATAGGGATTTCATGGCAATCTACAACTTCAATCACAGGACTTGGTTCCAACCTCCGTGAGATTCAAGCAGAAGCCATCAATGGAACAGGGCCAGCAACAATCGTTTCCGGCGAATTGCAAATTCCAATTATTCTAGAAGCAAGTCAGGGTGGTGTGGGTCTCACCGGCTCAATTTCACACGCTCAGCGCATTGTTAACGAGATTACTACTGTACCGGTTGGAACCATGGTCCCTGATGAAAACGTGACAATCGAAACCCATCACACACATCTTTTCGACCGAGGCCTGTTGGATGCAGCTATTTTGCGATTACAAACAAGCGCAGGTATCGATATTGAAGCCCATATTGATGACTTGTCAGGTCAACCCATTGCTACACAGTTGTTTGGTTCTGATCAAATGTCACTTCAATCAATCAATGTGATTACTGTCGGTGAGAATACGTATGGGATTGAGTGGAAATTCCATACAAAATGGGCCTTTGATGACCAGGATTGGATTCGTGTATTGGCAGAGGCGATAGAATCCAACGGGTTCACACTTGGGCCTGGGCATGCGATGATTGGTGGTTCAAACCATCAAGCGATGGAGAATGATCTTGAAGTCATCTCCTGGGAGGTTCGAGATGAACAATCGAGACTATTGTCGAATACCTGGGATGCGAGATATCCTCTCCATGCAAAGTCTGGTTCGATGATCGATGTGTCTGGAATCGTAAGATTTGAAGGTCAGGCAAATCAACACCCCTCTGCAGATGCCTACCGTGTTGCTTTGGAACTTGAGAATGCTAACGGGACATTGCAATCCATTGGTTCAAGCACAAGTGAAGGTGGATTTGTAGCGAGTATCGCTCTACCAGACGAATCAGGCAATGTGACCCTGTCTCCATGGATTTTACAGATTGGTCCATCCGGTACGCCCACATTGGGTGCAGAGGATGCTTCTGGTGGCTTGTTGTCGGTTGAAGTCCAGATTGATTCTACCACTCCTACACTTGGTCCACTGATGATTTACACACCAGATGGGGGGCAATTGGCTGACGGCAATATATTGTCACCTGATCGAACTGTGCCATTTTGGATTGAGGTTCATGACGAAGAATTACTAGAATCCTTTGTCAATTTGCGATGTTGGTTTGAAACCTACGATGATATTGATCAAGATGGAATTCCTGATGCGAATGAGTATGGTGAATCACTACAATTCCTAGGTGGTTCACCTCGTGGAACCATTCGCGTTGATTTCCCAGCGGTTAGTATCTCAGGAATGGATGATGGTGATCGAATATCTTGTTACATCGATGGTGGCGATTTTGCTGGATACACATATTCTGATGCTGGTAGTCCTGGCTTTGATACAGATTTGGCGACAATGATTATTGAAACTCAACAACCCACTCAAGTTTCTCTTCCTTCAATCAGCTTAAACCGTCATGAGGAAATGTCTCTACTACAGGGTATTGCGCACACTTTTTCATTCACTTTCCAAGATGGAAATGGGCTAAATTCAATTGATTTAATCGAATTAGATCTTTCAGGAGATGGACAAGGCGTCATACAATACAATCCATTGCAACAGCAATTGATTGCTCCAGATGGAAGTTCGATTATTCCACTGAATATTATTACCGAATCTCTTGGCGATGACGCCTATCGTGTCGATCTAACCTTCGCTATCGATTTCCACGCACCAGAGGCTTGGTTGGAAGGTGCTTGGATCCCCTCATTGAAGATGATTGAAGAAGGGGAGTTGGTTTCAAGTGGTGCAACAAATCTAGAACATCTTGCATGGGCAATGGACAATCGGTTAATGTGGAATGTGGATGAAGTACGTGATTTAACATCACCTTCAATGCCTGCATATGAAAACCGACTCAACCTGCAGCCGGGCGATTCAATGTCGCTACAAGCCTCTGTAGTACATCGTGAAACGAACACACCACTCGCGATTCCATTGCCCCCATCATCAGAAATTCGTATAGATATTGAAGGGGGAGATCAACCATATTCGTCAAAATATGACTCCGATGGTTCAGGTTTTACTGCAATCATTGATTTTGAATCAGGCAATTGGCCTGGCCCAATTCATTTGATTCAATTTGGTTTAGCAAACAAGAGCAGTTTGAATTCTAGTCTACCTGATATGGTATTCGAAGTCGCTGTCGATGATGTTGGGCCACTGATTGAATTTCAATCTACAAGTCTGGTTCAACTCAGGTCAGATTCACTTGCCAATCAATTGGTATCCTTCACCATCGAAGATGAAGGTGGAATGGGTGAACAAATTCTCGAATTGCATTGGAATTTCCGTCGAGATGGAATTGATATTGCAGGTTCAGAAGGACAGAGGGATTTGGGATTGGGTGTACATTCGGGAACTTCTTGGGTTTACTCAACTTATGTCAATTTGACACCAGATATGGAAATCCACCCGGGAGATATTCTTCTGGTTTGGGTGGAAGGACAGGACTTAGCTGGCAATTCAATCGAGGGACCAGGGTCTCGTGAAGCCCCTCGGATCCCTGCGCTTGAGGTAATGCATTTCACCCCAGAGTTACTTTCAATTTGGGTATACCCGCCTGCTCCAGAAGTGGGTCAGACCATTCGGGTAGATGTTCGAATCAATAATCTTGGTAATTTAGAGGGTGGTCTATCGGTAGGACTTTGGGCATGGGAGTCAAGGTCGAATTCTGTTATTCAAATCATCGATTTAGAAAGTCAAAATGTCACACTTGATTCACGCCAAGCAACACTGCTATCGTTCCAATTTGAGGCATGGAGAGAAGGAGACCTGCAGATTTACATCATCCTCGATGGAAATGAAGAATCTCGAGTTCCAATCGATATCCCTCCCATACGTGAGGAAGGGGCTGGACTGAGTTGGTTTGAGCGTGTATTTGGTGATGGCCCATTGGTTGTTAGTTTACTCATACTAGTTTGTACTGCATTGGGTTTCGGTTCAGCCTTACTCTGGCTCCGCAATGAAGATGAACACCTCGATGAAGGCTGGGATGATGAAGAGGAAGATTGGCCTGAACCACCAGATGAATTTCCGGACGAAAGTCCACCACCTATACCCCCTGGTTTAGGGGATGTTCCTGAAGAGGAAGAATGAACATCAAGAAATCAGTCGCCGGTTCCTCGCAGGGGTTCCCGAGTGGTCAAAGGGGGCGGACTCAAGATCCGCTGTCAAGCGCTTCGCAGGTTCGAATCCTGCCCCCTGCACCAATTGGAAAATTGATTTTCCAATTGAAAAATTCAATTTGAATAATATCGGATATTGTCCATAGCGAGGTTCAAACCCCGGCTACCTTTCGCAGTGCTATGGACGAATCGGAGGATTTCATCCTTGTAGAGGATGAGGTTGATGATTCCACACCGGCAAAGCCTCTTCCAAAAGCCATTTCAGAGTCTCAGAAAGTTGCATTAAGTGAGCGATTTACCAAGTTAACCAAAGGCATCTCAGTCCAAGTTGACGCGGTCAAAGATCGCCTCAAACCACGTGTAGAACTAGTTGAAAATAAAACAATCACAGTGGATGAAAACCTATCTCTTGAAATTGATGGCGTCCATACCTTTGAGTGGCCCATTAAAGGCATGGATTGTCCTGATTGCGCGGCCAAAGCAAAACGAGCAACACAGCGTCTGCCGGGTGTTCGAAAGGTCAACATTTCAGCAACCATGGGAACCGCCTCATTTGTGATCGATCTTGGAGAGGGGCATACTGCAAAGGTGTCCTCTCTTCTCAAGGGTCTTGGTCATGAACCAGATTTGCCCTGGCAAAGAATCCAAGGCGTCACAGCGACAGGTCTTGCAGAGAGAAACAATGTCAATCGAACCGAATTGAGAATGCTGTTGACACAAATTCCCGCGATTCTTGATGTCCGCTTTGAAGATGCGAATGTAGAGGTACAAATTGTATCAGATATCGATGTGGGAATTTCTACTGAACTTGAAAGTGGTTTGGAGAGAATCATTGGGTCCCATCCATTACTGAAAGAGGTGGAGAATCACCGTTTGGATTCAGGACAATGGCGCCTCGTCTCTAGTATTCCTGCGATTCTAATTCTAATTTCAGTCCTACTTTTTCCTAATCTGAATCGGAATATTTTGATGTCACTGACAATGATTGGTGTTATCCTAGCGTCTTGGCGTATGTTCCTTGATGCATGGGGTGGGCTCAAGAACAAA
>CATISE010000191.1 GCA_949538655.1 Marine Group II euryarchaeote MED-G33
AGAAAACCCAATGCAAACACCTCGGATTACCAAGGTCACCGTCAATATCGGTGTCGGTGAAGGTGGCAATCGTCTTCTTCTCGCGGAGAAGGTTCTAGGCTTGCTTTCGGGACTTGACCCCGTTCGAACATTGTCCAAGAAGACCAACCGCGATTTGGGGACCCGTGAAGGTGCCCCAATCGGTTGCAAGGTCACATTGCGAGAAACCGAACACATCGAAAAGTTCCTCAAGGACGCCTTCTGGTGCCGTGAGAACACATTGCCTTCATACAATTGGGATGCTTCAGGAAACCTTTCCTTTGGTATTCGAGATTACACCGACTTCCCCGAGATGAAGTATGATCCGGAGATTGGAATTTTTGGGATGGATGTGAACGTCGTCCTAGAACGTCCAGGTCACCGTGTCAGTCGCCGTCGCCGTCGTAAGGCGAGCGTCGGCACATCTCACCGCGTATCACGTGAGGAAAGTCTAGAATGGTTCCAAGGTCGATTTGACCTTACAGTATTGGAGGAGTGAAGCATGGCAAGAGATCATGGAGAAAGAATCGGTCGAACAATTGGCTGCCGCCGTTGCGGACGCAAGCGTGGAATGATTCGCCGACACGGCCTTCGCCTGTGCCGTCAGTGTTTCCGGGACGTAGCCCCCCAGATTGGCTTCAAGAAATTTAGTTGAGGTGGTGATGAGATGCAATTTGATCCCTTAAGTGACGCTTTCGTGCGAATGTACAACGCGGAGCAAGCAGGCCATTACGAAGTCTCCCTCGCTCCAGCGAGTAAACTACTAGACAACATGCTCAAAATCATGCAAATGACTGGCTATGTTGGTGAATACGAACGTATCGCCAATGGCCGTGGAGATGCTTTCCGAGTCGAACTCATCGGTCGAATCAATCGCTGTGGTGTGATTAAGCCCCGGCACAGTGTGAAGCGCGCTGAATTCGATAAGTGGGAATCTCGTTATCTTCCAGCACGTGACTTCGGTCTATTGATCATGACCACCAATGATGGTGTCATGCATCACTATGATGCGAAGGACAAGAAAATCGGTGGCCGTTTGCTGGCCTACGTATATTGAGGTGAGAAACATGGTGAAGCTAGATCATATCAAGCATATCGTTGAACTTTCCGAAGGTGTAACTTGCTCTATTTCTGAAGGAATGGTTACACTGTCCAAGGACGGGAAATCAATTTCACGTGAATTCATTCACTCACGTGTCAGCGTATCCATGAACGATGGGAATCCAGAAGTTTTCTGTGATTTGCCACGTCGCAAGGAAAAGGCCCTCTCAGGCACCTGGGCTGCGCATCTGCGTAACATGAACAAGGGACTTTCAGAAGGCTTTGAATATCGATTGAAGGCAGTATATTCTCACTTCCCAATGACTCTCAAGGTCGAGGGTTCCATACTTACAATCAACAATCTCTTCGGAGAGCGTGTCCCACGACGGGCTGAATTGCCCTGGACACCAGCCGAGGTCACGGTCAAGGTCGAGAACAAGACCGAAGTTGTGGTCTCTGGCGCCGACAAAGAGAAGGTCGGACAGACCAGTGCGAACATCGAACGTGCGTGCCGCATTCGT
Source organism: Marine Group II euryarchaeote MED-G33 (assembly GCA_949538655.1). Lineage (GTDB taxonomy): Archaea > Thermoplasmatota > Poseidoniia > Poseidoniales > Thalassarchaeaceae > MGIIb-P. Next base: position 1,581 of record CATISE010000191.1, read on the forward strand.
GGCCGTGATCGACGAGTGTTCCAAGATGGCGTGTATATCGTCGATAAGGCATAGGAGGGATAGGAATGAGCGATTATAGTAAAATGACTGTTGCCGAACTCAAGGAACTCCTCAAGGAAGCAGGCCTACCTGTTTCTGGAAAGAAAGCCGACCTCATTGCCCGCCTCGAAGAGGACGGGGGCCACGAGGATGTTGTCGAAGAAGTAGACGAAGACATCGAAGAAGAAGACTGGGATGATTCAGAGGACGAGGATTGGGATGAGGAGGAGGATTACTTCCACGTCGCCAAGCAAAAGCCTCAACTTGACGAAGCAACACAAGCCGCTCTCGATGCTCGAAAAGCTCAGAAGAAGGTTCAACCGAAATTCCGCCGTCAAGAATGGTTCCGCTACAAGCGTCTTTCTCGAACAGGTTGGAAGAAACCCCGTGGTGATGACTCAAGCCAGCGTAAGAACCGCAGGTATCGCTCACCCATGGCACGTGTTGGATATGGTAAGATCGCCTCAGTTCGTGATTTCCACCCATCAGGATTCCAGGAAGTTCTCGTTCATCGTCCCGAAGATTTGGATGACATCGACCCTGCTGTTCAGGCGGCCCGCGTCGGTGGCACAGTCGGTGGACGAAAGCGTGTTCTAATCCACGAACGTGCAGATGAGTTGGGCATTCGTGTACTCAATCGCAGGAGGGGTGTCTGATGCAGGTTACAAACCAAAAGAAAATGGCTGCAAAAATTTTGAAGTGCGGTGTCAATCGTATTTGGGTAGATCCACGATATGTTGACCAAGTCACCAGTGCTGTTCAGAAGTCCTATATCCGCGAATTGATTGAAGAGGGTCTGATCAAGGCTCGTCCGATCAAGGGTACCAGTCGTGTCCGTGCTCGAAAACTCGCCGAACAGCGAGCCAAGGGTCGTCGCCGAGGACACGGTTCTCGAAAGGGTAGTTCCAATGCGCGCTTGCCAAAGAAGAATCGATGGATGCGCACCATTCGAAGCCAGCGTCGAACCCTCAAGGGTATGCGCGAAGATGGCACACTTGAAGCAGCCAAATACCGTTACTACTACCGTAAGGCCAAGGGTGGATCTTACCGTTCCATCGCCCACATGAAGGCGAACATGGAAATTGATGGCATTTCACTCGGAGGTGATGAGTGATGGCTCAGGGTAAGCGCCAACGTCGCCGGTACAAGCGCCGTTCGACTGGACAAACAGATTACCACCGTCGTCTGAAGTTGCTACGCAGTGGAACTCCACGTGCTGTAGTTCGAGTGACAAATACACAAGTGATTTGCCAACTCGTTGGATACGATGCTGAGGGTGACCAAGTAATCGCAGCAGCAGATGGTTCATCTCTACGTGGAAAATATGCATGGCCTGCTAAGGTCTCTACAAAATCAGTTCCTGCTGCTTACTGCACAGGATATGCACTTGCAAAGCAGGTTCAGAAGTCAGGGCATGACGAGGCAGTTCTCGACATTGGTCTGGCAGCATCCACTCGAGGCAACCGAGTCTTCGCCGCCCTGAAGGGTATGGTTGACGGTGGCCTTTGGGTCCCACACAGTGAGGATATTTTCCCCAGCGATGAGCGTCTCGCAGGAGAGCACATCGACAAGAGCATCGCAGGTGCTGTCGAGAAGACAAAGGCTGCAATTGAGGAGGCGAACTGAGATGAGTGATGAAGAAAATACACCACAAGCACCGGGTATTGCGGCCGCATGGGCACAACCCGAAGAAGCTGAAGGCGGTCCACGTCGCCGTAGAGGCGTCGGACCAGATCCGATGGAGATGTTGAGAAATTGGACTCCAAAGACTCGATTGGGTCGTATGGTTCAGAGTGGTCAAATCATCACTATCGATGCTGCTTTCGCAACAGGGATGCCAATTCGTGAAGTGGAAATCGTTGACGCCCTGATTCCTGGGCTTGAAGATGACATCATCAATGTAAACATGATTCAGCGAATGACAGACAGTGGTCGTCGTGTTCGATTCAATGTCATGGCCTGCGTAGGCAACAAAGACGGTTATGTCGGCTTGTCAATTTGCAAGGGCAAAGAAGGGGCAGCTACAATTCAGAAGGCCATTGCCAATGCTAAGTTGAACATCATCCAAGTTCAGCGTGGAAATGGTTCATGGGAATCTGGTCAAGGAGCCGGAACCAGTGTTCCATTCAAGGTGACAGGAAGAGCGGGTTCAACTCGAATCACACTACTCCCAGCACCTACAGGAAAGGGCCTGGTCATTGGTGACACTGGCCGTCAAGTACTGACACTAGCAGGCGTGACTGATGTTTGGTCTCGCTCTAAGGGGCAGACTCGAACGACCATCAATTTCGCCAAGGCTACCTTCAATGCTCTAAAGCAGTTGAATGCACATCGTGTAACTCAACGTGATCAAGAAACACTCAACATCGTAAAGGGGCGTGTGCTTGAATGACTTGGCTCGTAATCCGTGTCCGCAGTGACCGCACAGTCGAGCGTTCCATCAGTGAAACAATGGCGCACCTCAACTTGACACGTGTCAACCATGCAGTTCTCATCCCCGAGTCTGAAACCTATGCTGGAATGCTCCAGAAAGTCAAGGATTACGTCACATGGGGCGAGATTTCGGCTGACGCCATCTCAGGCCTCATTCGAGACCGTGGCCGTTTGGTTGGTGACAAACCAGTCACTGATGCCGCAGTCAAGGATGGTTCAGATTTCAAGACGATTGATGCATTTGCCAAGGCCATTGCCAGCGGCGATGCAACAGTCAAGGACATGGAGGCGTTCAAGCGCGTCTTCCGCCTACACCCACCCCGAGGCAACAAGGGATGGGGAGGCGTCAAGCGTCACTTCACAGTAGGTGGCGCACTCGGTTTTAGAGGCGAAGCGATCGAAGAACTCGTTGCCCGTATGATGTGAGGTGTAGAAATGGTATCCCGTACAAACAAATTCCGTGGTCGCTCACGCTACCATGGCCGTGGAAAGAAAGCAGGTCGTGGTGCAGGTATGCGTGGTGGCCGTGGTAATGCCGGTCTCAACAAACACCGTGTCATGACTCGAATCAAGTACATGCCTCGTCATTGGGGTATGTATGGATTCAATCGAGATCCAAGTCTACGTATCCGCCACACCACTTGCAACGTCAGTGAATTGGCCGACCTTGCAGGAGACAGTGACAGCATCGATTTGTCTGAGCACAATATCGCCAAGTTGCTGGGTTCTGGACAAATCAAGTCAGCCATCCATGTTACAGTAGAGCACGTCAGTGCAAATGCAGTGAAAAAGGTCGAAGCCGCTGGCGGCTCGGTCACCGTTGCTGACGGCGAATGGGAAGAAGAGGAGTAATCCTCGCATTGAATGATTAGGATAAAGGAGGGAAAGAAATGGTCCGCAGACCCAACGTCCCCGCCATTCTAATCATCTCTGCCATTTACTGGGGCGCATTGCTGTATTGGCAATGGGACGAATTGTTTGGTACAAACCAAGAACATCAGATGCGTTCGCTTTACGGAACTGCATTGTCGATTCCTTACGTCGCCTTCATCATCTGGGGCACTTCGACAGATCTACCAGAGAATATTCAGGATATCAAGTATGTTGGTCGTGGTCTTAAGCCTGGAATTTGGCTCACATTCTTCTTTGGTTGCACCTATTGGGGTTGGGTCGACCCAGCCATGGTCGGTTATCTCCTGGTTGGAATTATACTGATGGGTTTGATGGCAGGTCTCTGTCTGGCCTGTCTATTGTATACAGGCGAAGAGAGTAGCCGTCTTTACGGTCTAAAGCGCTTGGTTGACGTTTATCCATCGATTTCCAAGCCAGAAGGACACGTTCGCTTCAATTCTAAATTGTGGACGACCACATTCGTTCTAATCATTTACTTCGCAATGACCAACGTCATGATTTGGGGTCTTTCGGCTGCTACAATCGACGTATTCAGCAGCTTCCGTGCCATCATGGCTGGTGCATCTGGTTCGATTATGCACCTAGGTATTGGACCGATTGTTACAGGTTCGATTATCATGCAATTGTTCGCTGGTGCGAAGATTATCAAATTAGATCTTGGCGATAGTGATGACAAGCAGTTGTATCAAGGTGTTCAGAAGATTCTCGTTCTCATTATGATTCCAGTTGAATCCATCCCCCAGGTGTATGGGTTCCTTGAGGCTGATCTGGATTTGGTCGGTCAATTCGGACAGGGTTGGGCCAATGCAATCATTGTCGGGCAGTTGTTCATTGGTTCACTACTTGTGTTCTTGCTGGACGAGATGGTCAGCAAATGGGGTATTGGTTCCGGTATATCTCTGTTCATTGCAGCTGGTGTGGCGCAATCCACCTTCGTTGGAACGCTTTCCCCGTTGTCGGTCAATGGCGGTGCATTCGCATTGGAAAATCCACCCGCTGGGACCTTACCGATGATTTTCTACACCCTGCGTACAGCATCCTTCTCTGAGATGGTTTCAGCCAATGGTTTCGAATCGATCTTATTGGGTGATGCCGCACATCCGAACGCTGTCGTCGCACTATTTTCGAGCGTGATTGTGTTCCTGGTTGTGGCTTATGCTGAGAGCAGCAAGCTCGAGCTACCATTGACCCACGGAAAGGTTCGTGGTCACCGTGGACAATACCCAATCCGTTTGGTCTACGCCAGTAACATTCCAGTGATTTTGATGGCTGCATTGTTGGCCAACCTCAACATGTTCACACTTCTCTTCTGGAGCCATCCAACGATGTCCACAGTCCCGATTTTAGGTTCACAGGGTTCGTGGTCGATTGCCGAATATCTCGGGTCGTATGACATAGGTCAAACGCAAGCTACCGACGGTTTCGCTTGGTATGCCTCTATGGTGAATGGTGTAGGTGATTGGCTGCTGCCATTGCTAAATCAGTCTCCTGACCCTTATGGTCATAGTCTCTGGCAAGTCGTTCTACACGTGATCACCTACGTCACAGTCATGACATTGGGTTCGATGATGTTCGCGAAGTTTTGGATTGAAACGACGAACATGGGGCCCAAGGATGTCGCCAAACAAATCGAAAATACAGGTATGCAGATTCCTGGATTCCGTAAGAATCCGAAGGTTCTTGAGAGAATCTTGATGCGTTATATTCCACCAGTAACACTGTTTTCTGGTGCGTTCGTCGGTCTTTTGGCCGCTGGTGCAGATCTATTGGGTACGGTCGGAAATGCGACTGGAACAGGTCTACTTTTGGCCGTCGGAATTATCCTTCGAACCTATGAACAAATTCAGAAAGAACAGGCGATGGAAATGCATCCAGTTCTACGTGAATTCTTCGGGGCAGAATGAGGCGCAGTGCCCCATTTCGACCGTTTGGACAACTCGTCACGTTCAAATACTAAAGGGGGGTCGGCGGGACGCTACGTCGAGTCACGGCGTTGGGACCAGAGCATTCGTGCGATGACGGATCCCATCAGACAAGACGTAGCCGAGGAACGTGCGGTCTCCAGCCAAGCTGGCGACTGAGAGGTGATCAAGATTGTACAACGATACACATTATGATGTGTGCAAAGTGAGTAGGAAACAAACAAGTTTTTTTCAAATTTAGTGCAATCTCGTCAATATACAGAACAGACAAGTTAAACCAAGTGACCAATATAACACGACTCCTAAGGATCAGAGAGATTTCTCACGAAATCCGGTTGATCCTGCCGGAGGCGACCGCTATTGGAATTCGATTAAGCCATGCGAGTCGAGAGTCTTAGGGACTCGGCGTACCGCTCAGTAACACGTGGGTAACCTGCCCTGTGCT
>CATISE010000192.1 GCA_949538655.1 Marine Group II euryarchaeote MED-G33
TCAACTCAGGAACAAACACAATCGAACTTCCATTTGATGAGAATTGTCGGGTACAAACCGATATCCTGACATCCATTCCTTGCGGTATTGGGTCAATCTCCCCTGGTGAAAAATTGCATTTGGGTTGGGTCGAATGGAGCTTTGGTGACAGCTCTGATGGCGACTATTCAATCCCATTCACATTGGCTGGTGTCAATGGGGCGACCACTAGCGTCGATACAATGTTCACAAGAACACCAACCAGCCCCATACCCAGTTTGACACCCATCACTTCGATTGAGTCTGATGAGCGTCTCAGTTGGTCTTATACTCTGGTAAATTCAGCTGAATCACCAGCTAAATTGTTGTATGAAGATACGTGTATTGTTGAAATGCACGTCGTCTCGTCTTCTGGTGAAATCGTTTACGATACACGAGGGGCTCGTTCCTGCCCCCCCTCTGGGTTGGAACAAAAAATAGCACCTCTAACATCTCATATCTTGACTTCAGATAGTTGGGATTATGTGGGATCAGATGGTTGTGAAATTGAGGATGGTGACTATCTGGTTGTATTGACTCAACCAGATCACGACCTCGTTTCTACCCAATCATTCTCACATATCAATAGTGATTTGAACCCTGCATGTGGCTTAGACGCTCAAGATGCTTCAGTAATCCGATTCTCCGTCGACAATTTGTTCGTGCTTGCTGCAGACAGTCTTGAAGAGAGAATTTCATTTGACTTGACCATTGAAAATACTGGGACTGATGCATTCAACCTCTATTGGCCAACAGATTGTTCTCTCGATTTGCAACTTGGTTTGGCTGGCGCATCACCCATGCGCATTTGGGCCGAAGACTGTGATGGATTTGCTGGTCACCAGATTGCCATTGAACCTCAATCCAGCTACACATGGCCCACTATTGTGGTACCATTTGTTGAAAATGGTGTTGAGATGATTCAAGGTACATGGCACCTTACCGTAGAAACCACATCACTTCCGTCATTCACGACTCAAATCGCCCACACTTACGACGGAGCACATATCTCTGAATCCCTTGACGAAATTCTAGACGAGGATTTGACCGAGGAAAATGTCGATCTCCAATCAGAAGAAACTGTTGAGGAGACCCTGATTTCCGGGAATTGGGAGTATGTTACCACCGTGGGCCAAGGTTGCTGGTTGATCACAGATTCAGTCGGTACTGAACACAGTTTCATTCGCCATCTCGAGCAAACCGATTGGCATCCAGCTCCAGGTTTGAGTGGCACCTATTCGGTACAACCTGGCGAAGCGATGGGACAGTGTTCTGCCTGGTCAGGGATTGAGATTCTACGAACATTGGATGAAACTGAAACTGTTCCTGAAATCGTTGTGCCAGTGACTCCCGCCTCTCCACCTCCAACAGTCACTGATCAGATTGTCACATATGCTCCAACTTCGGCAGCGGTGGTCGCAACAACTTCACTCTCCCTGATGACACTGCTCTATCTGGGCAACACTGAATGGATTCGAATTCCCGCACTCCAAGTCGGTATTGGTTTGGTCGGAATGGTTCGTCGCGCAGGTGAACACGATGGTGAATATCAGCGTGGACGGATTATGGGTTATCTAACAGCAAACCCCGGCGTTCACTTCCGCGCTCTATTGGGTGCGCTTGAGATGAGCAATGGACAACTCACACACCACCTCAAGCACCTACAAGCCGATGAAACAATTTGGAGGCGAAAGGATGGAAGATTGGTCCGTTTTTATCCAGCCAGTATTCAATCCACATTGGATGAGGGTGAGTTGCCGGTTCCATTGCTTACCCCTGACCCGAACAGTCTACAGGGCAAGATTCTACGACTTTTGGATGCAACCGAAAATGACATTGTGAACCTGAGCCAGAAGGAACTGGCAGTTCGTCTTGAGGCGAGTCAGCAATTGGTGAGTCACCATCTGCGTACTCTAGAGAAGTTCGGACTTGTGGAACGAGAAAAGGTTGGTATGCGGTATCGATACCAATTAACACGTGAAGCAATCTTCTTGGTCAACAGTAGCGACTACGATGTTACCCTCGAATAAGGCAGGATTAGCGGTTCCTTCAATAGGGCGCCTCAATTGGCCGAGCGTGCACCTTCGGTGCACGCACACGTGAGGGCAAGTCAATGGTGGACTACGATCCTGCTTCGATAGAGGCCCGTTGGCAGGCTGCGTGGAGTGAAGCAAAAGTCTTCCAAAGTGAAGTGGATTTGGGGCGGCCGAAATTCTACTGCCTAGAGATGTTCCCCTATCCAAGTGGAAAAATGCACATGGGACATGTTCGCAATTACAGCATTGGCGATAGCATGGCTCGATTCCGTCGTTTGGCTGGATACAATGTGCTCTATCCAATGGGTTACGATTCATTTGGTATGCCTGCCGAGAATGCTGCAACCAAAATTGGAGGGCATCCCCATGATGTGACTTGGGCGAATATCGAGAGTATACGCGCTGATTTGAAACGCATGGGCTTCTCATATGATTGGCGTCGAGAACTGGCCACAAGTGATTCAACTTACTACCGCTGGAACCAATGGATCTTTCTCAAGTTCTACGAGATGGGGTTGGTTGAACGGCGTAAGGCTCCGGTGAATTGGTGCGACCCTTGTGACACCGTTCTAGCAAATGAGCAGGTCAAAAACAATCGATGCTGGAGATGTGCAGGTGAAGTTCGCCAGAAGGAAATGGCACAGTGGTTCCTGAAGATGACTGATTACGCTGATGAGTTGCTCGATGAATTAGAACATATTGAATTCCCTGAGAATGTTAAGGCCATGCAGCGCAATTGGATTGGACGTTCCCATGGTGCAGAGATTCACTTTCCAATCATCGATAGTGATGCAGTCATCAAGGCGTTTACAACACGCCCTGATACCATTTTCGGAGTGACATTCGTAACTCTAGCACCCGAGCACTCTCTTTGCCTATCCCTCGTCGAAGGGACTGAATTCGAAGACGATTATCGGGCCCTCGCTGATGAATGTGCAAAACTTTCTGAATTCGATCGTATCAATATGCTGAAGGAAAAGAAGGGGGTTTTCCTCGGCCGATATGCATCAAACCCATTGACGGGGGAAAAAGTACCAATCTATGCAGGTAATTTCGTTGTCGCTTCCTATGGAACTGGTGCAGTAATGGCAGTACCTGGACACGACCAACGCGATCATGACTTTGCCAAGAAATACGATATTTCGATTCTACAGGTTCTTTCGGAAGAAGAAGGAAAGGAACCCAAAGTCACTGGGCGTGCCTTCGAGGGGTTGGGTTGGATGTTCAATTCCGGCCTACCTGGTTTTGATGGTCTATATGGTGATGATGCAAAATCAGCAGTGATTCTTTCTCTAGAAGAGAAGGGCATGGGAGAAGGAACCGTGCAATATCGCCTCAAGGATTGGCTGCTCAGTCGACAGCGTTTCTGGGGCACCCCCATTCCTTTCATTCATTGTGATGACTGTGGTGTCATCCCTGTACCTGAAGACGATTTACCCATCGAATTACCACTTGATGTTGTTTTCACAGAAGGTCAATCTGGAAACCCGTTGGCAACCCACGAAGGTTTCGTGAATACAATTTGCCCGAGTTGTGGCTTACCCGCAAAACGTGAAACCGATACAATGGACACGTTCTATGATTCGTCATGGTATTTCTTGCGATTTACAGATGCACAGAACGATTCGGCTCCTTTTGGAAAAATCAATGCAGATTATTGGATGGAAAACGGAGTGGATCTCTACATCGGTGGTATTGAGCATGCTGTGATGCACCTGCTTTACGCTCGCTTCTTTACAAAGGCGCTTCGAGATGCCGGACTTAACGACGTGTCTGAACCGTTTTCTCGTTTGGTTTGTCAAGGGATGGTGAATGCCCCCACTCCATATTGTGCCAAGTGTAATGTTGAGTATCATGTCGATTTGATTGGCCAGAAATGCCCGACCTGTAGTGACGTTCTCGGTTCTAGATCGGCAAAAATGAGCAAGAGTTTGGGCAACACCGTTAGTCCAGAAGTCATGATTGAAAAGTATGGAGCGGATACAGTTCGTCTGTTCATTCTCTTCGGTGCCAATCCAGAGGCGGGAATGGATTGGTCAGATTCAGCAATTGATTCCAATCATAGACAGATGAGAGCAATTCATACTGCCCTGAATCAAGGAATCCAAATTGATTCTGAGTCGGGGGCGATGGATGATTGGCTTCTTGCCAGAGCTCGCCAATCATGGAATAACTGGGTTGACAGCATGTCAAACGTTGGGCTTCGAGATGGAGTCATGATTAGCCATTTTGAAATGGTTGCAGATTGGCAATGGGCACAACGTCGGGGAGGAATCAGCACAAATGCTGCTCGTGAATATTTGACCCATTGGATTCCTATGCTATATCCAGCAACACCACATATTGCAGAGGAAATGTGGAATATGATGGGGGAAGATACCATGCTCGCCCTAACGGACATTGACATGGATGTAACATCTGAAACTCCGGAACAAGACGTGATTGTGTTGGCGCAAGAGGAATATCTCCGGCGTGTAATCGACCGAGCACGCAGTGTTCGTGAACTGGCTGAACGCCATATCGATGGTAATCTTTCTGCTGTGATTATTCAAACCGCACAAGACTGGAAATCCTCCCTCGCATCTCAAGCGATTGGTATGCACGCTGATGATTTTGATTTCAAGCAAGGTGGCAATAAATTTCTACAGACACAACAGTGTTTCCAGGATGATGAATTGAAAGGTGAGGTCATGCAATTTTGGCGTGCAATCGTCGTTGGTCAAAAGAAACGTAGAGGTCGTATTTTCACTTGGGGAGATCAAGAAAAAACCCTCATCTTAAGCCAATATGACGAAGTGCAATTCCTGAATCAAAATACTGAATTCATAGCCAAGGTGCTGGATATTGGAAGTGTACAAGTCTACCGTGCAGGAGATGGCGAAGATGTTGCAGGTAAAGCACGTACAAGTCTGCCACTTGAACCAGGAATCGCTTGGCTATGATGAATAGGTATGGTTGATTGTTTATGAAGGAATATCTTGGAGCTTTGTTGTTTTGGGGATTCATAATTTGGTGTTTTGTTTGGCCTTCGATATCATATTCCAAAGAGAAAAAATCCAGAGGTGAAGAGGTGACTAGTGCCTGGTTCGATATGAGCGAATTCAAACTTCGATATGTGTTACCCCAACTTCTTGTTGTAGGTCTTGCTCTGGTGATTGGTATGGCTTGGGGAGGGTGATTCGAATGCCTACGGTACTGTTTGATGGGTTTTGTTCGACCTGTAATCGGTGGGCACAGTGGATCTCGAAGAGGGATTCAAAGAGTGTCTTTGAGCTGATTCCGCAAGATTCCCCTGAGGGTGATATAGCCATGGAATCATGCCCTGCTCACCTCAAGGAAATAGATTCAGTCTACATCGTGAATGGGGATCAGTGGTTTGTTCGTTCAAGTGCAGTTTGTCGGATGTTGTGGAAACTCAGGTTACATTGGAAAATTGCAGGCGTTCTATTGTGGCTCATCCCTCGTCCTCTTCGGGATTTTGGATACGATATGTTCGCCAAGCGACGACATGGTTTGCTTACCTCTGATTCATGAACCCTCTCTCGCTGGAGAGGAACAGTGAGTTCAAATCCGAATCGTAAAAAGGATTCTTCGGCCCCTAAATCCAGTGCGTCGAAGAAGGGTGGTAGTTCTTCACGTAAAGGAAAAAGACGGCGGGGGCGCTCTAAGAAAAATGACGGGCCTCAAATCGATGAGGAAGCAGTACTTCGCGCCAAGGAACGATTTGACAGATCACCCCCTGCAATGGGCTTACCCTCCAATCTAGATCCTCCGCCTAAGCAGATCAAACTCAGCTGGAAACTTTCACCCGTTCCCAAAAATGTTGAGCGGGAAGTACATGATATCGTTTGTAGACCCGGTGAGTTCGGTTTTCTAGACGATGAACGTGTTGACGAGATCGCGGAACAACTTGGCGATCGACCGATTTCACTCGAGCAAGCATTGAGTTTGCGTGCTGCTCTAAATCAGGAGAAAGCAGTATTCAGTCATGGACGTTTACAGAGAAGGGCCCGTGAAATGCTTCGTAAATACGATGGTGGCGAAAGCGTTCTCTCACTTTCGAAACGCTATGACTTCCCTCCAGTCAACTTATTCCGTGCAATTCTAACTGCAAGGAATTGGTCGAAAACTCGAATCAAAGAAACGCTTCGTGAAGCAGATAAGAAACTCAATGAACGTGATTTGGCTGAATTCCGAAAAGCAGAAGCAGAAGATCGTGTAACACATGTGAACCAAGCCGAGACACATCATGCTGCAGATTTGTTTGAGAAAGTATTGTGTGATCATTTTACTGCAAATGGAGTTCGATTTAGAACACAAACCGAATTACTGAAAGAACAAGTAGAATCAGAGGGGCGACCAGTGAGAACACCTGATTTGTTGATGCTGGATCATGTCGAAATCAATGGCGTCCCAGTCGCTTGGATTGATGCCAAGCACTTCTACGGTGCTGGTCTTTCTTTCCAGCGAAAGAAAACACAGAAACAGGTGAATCGTTATGCTGAGGAATGGGGGCATGGCGCGATTATTTATCGTCATGGATTCTGTGATGGACTGAAGTTACGAGGTGCCATTTTATTGGATGCAAGTCCGATTGATTTGACCGAACTAATTGAGCACAATAAACGCCTAAACGATGAACGTCTCAGTGAAGATTGAGTGCATCGGAAGCGATTGATGCTGAAGTTGCACCCAGTCCACGCATCTGTAGATGCTCGACGACAACGGCCTGCCAATCTGCAGATAGAGATAATTCGCTAGGTACGATAATTGCGCTTTCACCCAACATGCAAAGTCGAGCAACAAGAGCACCGTCTGCAAAACCTGCACCTGCAAGTGCACCTCCAACCAGATGCAGAAGATCAAGTCGATTTGAATCTGCTAACAATCCCGATCTTTCTACAAATTCAGCACTTTTCGAAAGTAATTCAGGCCATCTACTTGCATCCCATTGCCCATCACGGAGCTTCAATAAACAATGTTCACCCGCAGCACGTATCGCCAATTTCCATTCACCATCGTCAATGTAATTCGAGGTGTGTTGACTTGATGTCTTTCTCCAAACAACAACCAATGGGATCTCATCGTACCATGAGAGGACGGCGCCCGGGCCACCCAATCCATCTGGTAATTGTGGGCAACCGGGTTCCAATCGCAATTCCACACCGCCTGAATGAAGTGCAGCGACATCACCTAAACCACCAGACAATTGTCGTTCAACTCTATGCGCGACATGGATGGCGCGAGAACGCGCCAAATCTTCGTCTACCCCAAGTGCGCGTTGAATGGCCAGAGCACAACCAATCGCACCTGCCGCTGAAAGCCCAAATCCTTGGGAGGGGGGCAACTCACATTCATGAGATAAAATCCAATCATGATCACCGAATGCGGAATCGTGTCCCTTGAGTTCTTCAAGGACCAACTGGTGTAACTCTGAGCCTGGTGCATCTCCCTCTATTGTGAGTAATCCATTTCCAGATTTTGCTTTGGCTTCGATAATGACTCCGCAATCCAAAGCCAAGCCAGCCCCCCGACTTCCTTGCTCAAGTAAAATTTCAGAATCATCTTGGACACTGAAAATCAGCGTTACATGACCACCCACCCGGGCTCGACCTTGCATCACAAACCCTCGTAGGGGGTGCTGCTCTTGAGTCTATGACTCAAAGTTCCTCAGCCAATTGGCCGGAGAGATTGTCAAATCGTGTAGCCAACGCTTTGCATCCCATGCTGAACGCTGTTCGAGCAGTCATAGATCCATCTGTATCGAAGCTGAAGAGATATTCTCCTGGAACTTCCTCTAATGTAATGGCATTAGAGAAATCTTCGATTCGAGCAGTCCCGTCGCCGACGTGGTGTAGTTCACGTACGAGGGTCTCTACCTTTTGCACATCTTCCAACTTCTTATTTTTGAAATCAGATTTACCGATTGTCAAATCCAAATCCCAAAGCGTCTTTGCCTTCCCAGGCTTTGCAATTGTTGCAATCTTTCTCGAACTGAATGATACACCGGAGACCGGGTTCCACTTGGCATGATCTGCACCAACACCGAGAACAGCATATGCGTAGAACTCTAGATATTGCCCCGTGTACAACTTGGTAATGGGGATGGCTCGATAGATTTCGGGAATCTGTAACTTGTCTTCGCCCAAGACATTGAGGTCGCCAGCAGTCACCAGGTGGCCCTCTGGAGTTCCTCTTGCACTACAATGGTAGATGATTTGGCTGGCAGGAGTACCCCATTCTTCGCGGGGTAGCCCTTCATTTCCAGGGTCATCTTCCAAGAAACAAAATTCATCGTGGAATGTTGGGATGGGTATCATGGCCAAACGGTGGGCAATGACTTCGTCTGGAAGTGCACCTACGGATTCGTAAATTTCTCCAGTCTGATTGTCTTCAATGGTACCCAATTCAAAACGTACCCGGTGGATTGCCATCTTCGGCACGTTTGTCATGAGTGTTCGGCGCAAGGCGTTAGCGAATGCACGGTCTGTTTCCTTCAGAAGGACAGTGACGTGGTCATCACGTTCTTCGACAATTTCGATCTTAACCATTTTTTCATCCTCCAGTCTCATACCCGGCGACCACGACGGCCACCCTTCTTCTTCGTTCCATCATGAGGAATAGGTGTGACATCCTCGATTCGAGTGATTGTCATTCCAGCACGTGTTAGAGCACGGATTGCTGCCTGTGCCCCGGGTCCTGTGTTGGGTGATTTGTTACCGCCAACACCTCGATACTTGACGATGACTTGTGTGAATTCTTTCTCTCGAAGCATATCTGCAATTCTCTCAGCAGCTCTTGTTGCGGCAAACTGTCCACCTGCATCACTACCTTTCTTGGTAACTTGGCCACCGCTTACCTTGGCAATGGTTTCAGCACCAGTCAAATCGGTTGCTGTCAAGAGCACATTGTTGTATGAACTGTAGATGTGAAGTACGGCTTTGTGTGACATCATGCATCACCTTCCTTGACTTCAGTATCCTCGGCAGCAGGAGCAGATTCTGCTGCTTCAGCGACACCGGCTACAAACTCCTCAGTAGGGGCTTCATTTTCCTCACCCTCTCCATATTCTGCAGCGGATCGAGTATTCTCAATTTCAACACGAATCGGATGGGTTGCATCCATTAGTGGTGAAGTGTGATGATATCCCAAGATGTTCTCATCATCGCGTGAGATGATGTAACTTGGAACTGTCATCTTCTGATCTCCCAAGCCAATGTGCCCGTGGATAACCAATTGTCGGGCTTGACGCATTGAAGATGCAAGGCCACGATAGTAAACCTGGCTCTGTAATCTACGACTCAAAACGAGTTCGACATCAATCTGAAGAATATCGTCTAGTGAGGCACCGTCACCGAGTAGGCCACGGCGATAAAGTGATTCGACCAAGTCAGTTTTCTCTCGTGAGAAATGACCGGTTGATGTGTCGACTCGACCGATGAGCTTCATCGCATTTTGTCTCCATCGGCGCAATTTGGACTTGGCCTTCCAGATTTCTTTCATCCCACCGATTTTCTTCAAACCGAATTGTTCTTTGAGCGCATGCTCTTCTTCAATCCGGGTCTTCTTCCATGGGTGGGTTGGAGTGTCATACTTTGGTCGTGCAAATTTTGGATGTCCCATACATTTCACCTCCTATCTCACTGCTTTCGCTGCACACCTAGTGTGAGGCCAGTACGTCCATTCGAACGTGTTCGCTGACCGCGAACACGTTTCCTTGCTGCGTGACGTAGGCCACGGTATGCCTTGGTGGAACGAAGGCGCGCAATGTCATCCTTTTGCGTCATGCCAACTTCCTGAGAGAATAGGTGTAACTCATCGCCAGATTCGATATCTCGCTGGCGGTTTAGCATCCAAAGTGGAACTTCTGTAGGATATGATTCAATGGCATCGTGGATCATCTTCTGCTCATCATCAGTTAGATGGCCGCCGAGTTTGTCTTTATCGACACCGGCAATCTTGCAGATTGCAAGAGCGGTGCGAACACCGACTCCCTTCACACTTGTCAATCCCATCCCAATTCGAGATAGTCCGTCTACGTCACTGTCAGCAAGTCGGATGATGTAGTTGAAATCTGCTCCGAGTTCTGCGTCGTCAATTTTTGCCATTTTTGGGTCCTCCCCTGTTCACTGGTCGCCCAGTGGCCTCATGTGAGGCATCCTCGCGACTCGCCCCCCCTATATGAACGACTCGCAGGCAATCAAATGCCCCTACGGGGCAGGAATTAGGCTTGTTTGCAGATTGCATAACCATCTCCGGATTCGGTCAAGAAGCCGGGGCACACAGTCAAATCAGAATTGCGTGACTTCATTTCTTGGTCGATTGCAGATTGTAATTTTGGTTGTATATCCGGATCGATTTGGCATCGTAATTTGAGGTTTGTAAGCCCTGCAGCATTTGCACAGTCTGCAAGTTCATTTAATGATTCAAATGATACCTCTGATACGAATCCAACTATTTCTCCAGAAATTTGGACAAAACCCCCCACCATTTTTTGATTTGAAATCGCTTCACTGCTAATGAAACTCGGGCGTCTCCCGGTGAGTTTTAGCCAGGCTGATGAAACTTCATTTTTGACGGCATTTTCCCGCCAGGATTCGCTCAAACCACTCGCCACCAAACTTGGATCCACAATCGTCAAGAAATCCCCCAACTCCATCGCATGAGATTCCACTACGGGTTGTGATTTCACTCCAGTAAGAATACTGATTTCGCCGCTCTTAGACAGACGAATCAGTCGATTTGGTTGTGAATCCGCCACGGGACCAACCCACAATGACAACCGATCAATGCGCCCACGGCCTTGTGTCATCCATTGCCATGTCATGTCCAAGCCATTCCAAATGGAAGAAACGATTTCTTCAACTTCCATTCTTTGCGCGTCTGACAACCGTGGTGATAAATCAAGAATCAACGCAGGATTGGTGCCTAGATGGGGTGCCCATTCAGAAAGAAGATGCCCCAAGCGAGGTTGCATTTCATCCAATGTATGTTGTTGTGCATCCTGTGGTCTGGCGGGGTCAATGTGTAACAATGCAATCGCAGAAGTGGCCCCTACGTTTTGCTGGTACGTTTGTAGGATTGAATTGGCATCGGTTCCATCCCCCCACAGGATTCGGCTCGAGTCAACCCAATTTTGCTCAGCCCAGATTGCTGTCCGTTCAAGATTGATTGCAGCAAGAGGTGCAGCCGCACCAGACAATTCCACGCCCAAACCGGGTCGATTTAGTGCAGAGCATATGGCTGCAAGTTGCGTTGCACTACCGCAGGCCGGATCAAGGATTGCACCTTCTGAAATGTCACAGTTCCTCAATAGATTTGCTCGCGCGATTGCAACAGGCCAAGGTGTAGCCAAACGGCGCATTTCCTCGGTCGCATGCAATGCAGGTCCGTGCTTATCCTCACGAGCGGGGGCGCTAGAATCGGCATAAGCACGTGCATTATCGTCCGGTACCATGACCACCGGTTTGATGTCCGCCATGATATCACCCCCACTTTCTACGTAAGTTCCTTAGACAAATATTTCAGATTAACATCTGCTCTAATTCTAACTCGAACAAGAGCCATGAGTTTTGCAATTCATGCCCGTCATTATTGCCATATGCTAAATCAGGAGGGAGGAGAACTCGATGATTCGTACCAGACAATGTGATTGTTTCCTGCAAATCGGCATCTAATCCAACAAGTCCCCATCCAAATCCTTCAATGTAACAAACCCAAGGAACGGGAGGTTCTGTGTTGCACATCGGATCTTCACCAGCTGTGGCTGGGAGGGTCCCGGAATCCAATTGCTCATCAGAATCCGCATCCCAAACAGTGTAGGTCACACTGATTCGTTCATTTCTTGTATGTCTGTCACGATCTGAACCATCTGAAAACATATCAACATCCAAACTGACCTTGGCTGCTGGCAAAGACACATGGACAATCTCGATGGTGAATTGGGCTTCTTCAACAAGTGTCTCAAGGCGCAGTGGAATAATGATTGCATCACCAGCATCGATTGAGGTGACTGCACTTTGTCCGTTCCCATCAATTGAGATTGCAGCATCATTTACTTCGATTGAAATGGGCAACTCACGTTCATCATCGACATTGTGGATCGCCAAGTGTGCATAATCACCGACACCTTGGTGTTCCCATACGCATTCGACTTCACCAGGGAACCAGAATACATCATCCTGTTCAGCTAAATTTGATGGCCATGCCCATTCTCCATCTCTCGCATCGCATCCATCGAAGAGCAGGGTGGCTTCCCAAGTCCAACGTCCATTGACTTGGATGTCTTCTTCGGCGACGGCAGCAAAGGCATCTTCGAACTGATTGAGGAATGAACTGGCGGCTAGACCCAACCAAATAGCAGACAAAAGCAACATTGCAATGGTGCCGAAACTGGCGAGAATAGAAATCCTTGGTACCGCCATTTCATTGAGACCGATTGGGACGACGGGGTGTTCTTCCGCCTCGGGCCGATCGGAAATCCAAGAGCCGCTCACGACATTGTCACATACACAACCTGTTTGAATATTACCCGTCCCTCTTAGAGGGACGAAAATCAATCTTGAGCCAATTGCATATCGTGCCTAGTTCCCAACCAAGCGACGATTCCCAACTCAATTCCAAGCGCGACAAGCATGAGCAGTAGCATGGTTGGGTCTAGGATTTGGTTTTGGAGGATCAGCATAGCGAGGCAGAGTGCCAAGACTAGGTCCAACGCACCCATCACCCGCATTCCACGCCTGAGTTGGTAAATTCCTCCAACCCAAGTCGTCAGAGATAGGGCCAAGACGCAGACGACCACCCAAGGAGACCAACCAGCGATTGCAAAGACTCCCACAGGCAGGAGGATGTGGGCATTCCACAACCACGCTGTTGTCCATTTTGGTAAACCAGCAAAGATTGTGTAAACCTGCGCGAATAGCATCGTGACACCTGTGGCCAAAATCGTCCATTGCAAAATATTTCGATACCCGTCTCCTTCAGTCCATGCAATGAACGCAAACATCCCTCCGAGAATCGCATGGACAGAGATCGCCACCCCGGCAGGTTGCTTCCAATTGAATGAGCGTTTCATGCAAAGAATTCCAGCGAGTATTCCAGCAGGTCCAGCTGAAATCATGACGACCATGAGAGCGAAACTTCCCCGTCCTGCCGCGCCTCTATGGTCAGGCATACCATTCGTCCGTCGGAATGCTTCAATCCATTCCCAAACAAGAACGAGGCCAATCAACGTAACTTCATGGAACAACCAAGGTAACTGCCAATCGATCAACCCATGAGAACCATCTAGTAAATCAATTGTGAACGGGAATGGCGTGGCATTGAACAGTACAGCCCCAGTCAACCTTGAGAGAAGTAGCATGATGACAATTCCTTCAACGGCACTCGGAATTCTCCAAGGAAGGTCTTCCCGACCATACAATGAAATCAGTGAGAGGCCGATTAGACCGAAGGTGAGCACCAACAAATCGAGTTGATTGTATAGACTCCCTAGTGGTCCAAAATGACCGACGAGATAAATCAATGATAACGAACCCATGGTGACAAAGAAGGGCATTTCTATGCCATTGATATCCGGCAATCGAAGGTTATGCACTTTGGCTCTCTGCCTCGACACCCATGTGAGAGCCAGAGCAAACATACTGACCATTAGCATCAATCCTGAATTCAACTGCCCATTCATCCAGGCAACCCAACAGGCTGCCAAGGTGGTCACTGCGATGAATGAGAGTACAATGATCGGGCGATGATGGATATCGCCAATCAACAAATCCATCTCATCTGAATTGTATTGCGCGCCTGAGCGGCGGCGGCGTTTACGCTGTTTATCGATCAATTCATACAATTCAGCATCGGCCATCTTCATCCCACCGCGTGAGATGGCCTGTGAGAGCGATTTCGCCATAACTCCTGTCCGATCAGCGGTGGCTTTTGCTGCCAAGTCTTCATCCGCAAAATGGAATAAATGCCCTCCTTGTTGTACATCTAGTGGTTTGGGCTCTTCGCCAATTACGGTCATTGCAGATGATGAAACCGCCCCTTCCGTGAGCAACTTTGGTTCGGAAAATTCACCTAATTGTCCCTTTTCAAGTGCGGCAGCCAATGCTTGTCGATGCTGGATTTCAGCCAACCTAGCATCGCGCTTCCCGACCTGCTTAAGTTCCATTCTCAATTCACCCGTAGCAGCTAGATAGAGGGCCGATCCTACGAATGCAGCGATTGAAAGGATGGATTGTGCAACGTGCATTCCGTCTGCAATCGATGCCCAAATCTGAATGCTCAACAAACAAACAACAGCAATTGCAGGAGGTAGTAATTTCTCCAAGTTTCTGGCTTTTGGAAGATAGATTGCCAAGAGCCCGCTAGAGGCGATAATCACCACAAATCCAGTCATGACTTGATCTAACGGTTCTGGATTGAGTAGGGGGAAAGGCCGACTGTGATCCAATCCGAATAACACAATTTGTAGGGTCAGTAACCCCATCGCTAAACTCAACAATTGGGATGTCGGACCACCTGTGCCTCGTGTGAGTA
Organism: Marine Group II euryarchaeote MED-G33; assembly: GCA_949538655.1. Lineage (GTDB taxonomy): Archaea > Thermoplasmatota > Poseidoniia > Poseidoniales > Thalassarchaeaceae > MGIIb-P. The sequence continues at coordinate 14,589 of CATISE010000192.1, forward strand.
GTATGGCAATCGATGCACTGGTCAGTATGAGAATCCAAAACGCATCTGCTCCGTAATTCCATTGCAATACAGCGAATGTCAGTGCCAGAGCGAATAAAATCAATCGCGGATTACCTTGATGCTTTCCTTGGGCCTCTGCAGCCACGTGGACGCAAACCAATGCACCAATACCCAGTAGAGTGTACCAACCAATGTCATCCCGGCCATCGACAAACATCAACCATACTGCAAGACCTGAAATCAATCCAAGATTCCACAAACGCATCAACCCTGAATCCCGGAGACGCGAACTCAATTCGGTTGCCCCCATCAATTTGCCAGCGAGGTTGACTCCAGTATCCCCCAATTTGAGGTTGATCGGATACTGAATAATTGCGGCGACTGTGAGATATAAGGCAACATATTTCGGTTCAAGAACAATCAATAAATCCACATCGATATCCCTTGCTTCTGAGAACGATTCCAATGATGATGTCCACAATGCATGTACAAACATCCACAGCCAGGGCGTAAGTACGGTGGCACCAGCAATACTGGGTGATACACGCTTGAGTGCAAGTACGCCCGTGGCCAAATGAATCACTGTCATCCCAATGAGGAGATACAGTCCCTCATCCCCCCCATCCGATACGGCCTCGGCGGGAATCAAGATGGTCAAGAGTAGAATGAGGACCATGCTCCCCAACCAAAGTACTCGATCGGTAACATTAGATTGGTGTTGGAGAAGCATCGCGACCGTGACGATTGCTGCAAGAACTGCGAAGACCTCGTATCCAGATACTGGTCCCAGTTCAAATAAGTTTGATTCCAGACTGACAAGTATGATCAGCAAAACAGGCAATGCAGTGAGCAATGGTTTCAGGACCTCCATTGCATCGACGCCTCGAACGACCAGATACGACCCACCATATACTGCGAGTAATGTAACCAAGATGCCCAATGAGTAACCGGTTGCATCACGACCGCTAGCCAGAAGGAGAAGGGCTCCAATCATCCCGAGACCTACAGAGACCCCCCACAATCCAGGCTTACCCAGACCGCTGATTGCAATTCCCTTGCTAAACCAGTTATCCGCACGCGAGAAGCGAGCAGCCATCGATCCGTTAATGCAAGTAATTACCAGAGCGAGTAGGAAGAGTGGCATCGGATCAGCGAGTGGCAAAATCTCGAGTGCACCGATTTCAAGGGGCTCCGATTGAATCGCATGGAGCCCAATCCACAGGTGGCTGGCAGCAATGCCCAATGATGCAAGGTTTCCACTTTTTCGATGATACGCCAAGCCGTGTAGTAGGATGGTTGCGAGCATGATCATGACAGCAACACCCATCTCACCTCCGACAGAACCTGCAGCAGAAGCAAGTGCAAGAGAAACGAGTGTAGCCTGTGCCATAATCGCGTCATGCTTGTGGCGATATCCGACCAAAATGTTGACGCCGACAAGTGCGATGAGTGACCCACCCAATTGCGGTGTGTCAATCCAGCCCCAGTGGTGTGCATCAATCGCCAAACCATAGAGTAGTTTCATTGAGATGATGACCCATGTCACCCCGAGAATGTGCATACCCTTGTCTGGAACCCAACGTTCTCCGAGAATGAATCCCAATGTCGCCAGGCCGATCAACCCGGCCGTAGCAACCACCGGTTCTAGAGCTGTAGCAACGAGCCATCCAATCAGGCTGTAAACCAGAATCATTGTTACCATTAAGGCCCAATGTAATCGGCGTTCACCTTCGACCGCCATTTCTGTAATCGTGTCTAATTCAGGCGTTTCATACACAGTCCCATCCGCTAAAATATCACCAGGTTTCGGACCGGATTCGGAATCGAAAACTTCGAAAATTTCACCGATTGCATCATCCGATTGATTATCACTATCCGATACTCCTTTCACTTCAACCCCAGCGGTTGCATCGGTAGGGGAACCACCCGGTAGTGCAGGTCGTTTCGCGGACGCCAAATCATCAGTGGTCATGAAGGCATTAAGATCGATGCCGCCGCCCATCTGAAAGGCACGGGAATCGATGATTCTGTCCTCGGAAGGAGCATCAGAATCTTCGTCCTCATCCCCCGCCATATTACGAAGCAATCCATTCGTCGCATAAGCGTCGCCCTGTATTGGAATGTAATTCAAGGTGTTTGGTTACGGCCCCAAGGGGGCCGAATCTTTAGCGTCGTTAACGGAAATGCACTATAAGGGTCCAGTGGGGCGGACTCAATATGCAGCCCCCTCTGATTGGGTCCGCTGGGATACTCCCTCGGAATCTGGAAGAGGATGGAATACTGGCAGATTTGCGTATTCATAATTTCAACGGCCAAATCCATTGGAATCAAGAATGGCAGGAATTGTATGATGCTGCCCTCCGCAGAAAAGAGGGTGTTTTAACCGCTCATGGTGTATTGAAAACCGTCACTGGAGATCGAACTGGGCGGTCACCCAATGACCGATATATTGTTGACTTCGGTGAATCTGTAAATTCGAAAACCAAGAATGTATGGTGGGGTGATGTCAATGTTCCAATCAGTTGGGAAAAGTATGACAAATTACGTCAAGATGTCTCTTCATATCTAGCGGATCGAGAAGAATTATTTGTTCAAAATTTGTTCTGTGGTGCTGATCTAGAAGAAAGACTGGGTGTTCAAGTCGTCACTGAAAATGCTTGGCATGCTGCATTTTCTAGAAACATGTTCATCCGTCCAAGTTTGGATGAATTGGCGACTGAGCCAATGGACTTTGCAATTCTACATGCTCCTAATTTCCATGCCAACCCTGAAGCCCATGGAGTGAATTCAGAGGCCTTCGTCATCATTTCATTTGAAGAGAGAATTGTCATCATCGGTGGCACCCGATATGCGGGGGAAATCAAAAAATCAATTTTCTCAATCATGAATCACATGTTGCCAGAACGTGGCCATTTACCAATGCACTGTTCATCCAACACAACCGGGGATAATACGGCGGTTTTCTTTGGACTCTCAGGCACTGGAAAAACAACTTTGTCAGCCGACCCAAATCGGGCACTAGTGGGTGATGATGAGCACGGTTGGTCTGCAAAGGGTGTATTCAATTTCGAAGGGGGTTGTTATGCCAAACTCATCGATCTTTCAGAAGAAGATGAGCCCGCAATCTTCGCGACGACAAGGATGCCTGGCTCGATTTTAGAAAACATCGTCGTCGATGCTGATGGAGTCCCTGATTTCACCGATGACTCTCTGACTGCAAATACACGAGGATCTTATCCGATTGAATATATCGACAATCGAACAGAAGATTCGATGGCGGGTCACCCACAAAATGTAGTGTTCCTAACCTGTGATGCATTCGGTGTTCTACCCCCGATTAGCCGATTGAATCCTGATCAAGCAGCTTACCATTTCATTTCCGGATATACGGCAAAGGTTGCCGGTACCGAGATTGGTGTGAAAGAACCGCAGGCTACATTCTCCGCATGCTTCGGAGCCCCTTTCATGCCCCGTCATCCAAGCGTTTACGCTGACTTACTGGCTGAAAAAATGGCTGAACATGGCACAAAATGTTGGTTACTCAATACTGGCTGGGTTAGTGGAGGATATGGAAAAAGCAAGAGAATCCGGATCAAATGGACAAGGGCCTTGTTGAATGCTGCACTGGATGGAACCTTGAATGATACAGAATTCATCATCGATCCGCGCTTTGGTTTTGAGGTGCCGCAAACCTGTGAAGGGGTGCCCGAGGAGATTCTCAATCCACGAGATACATGGGGGGATGTTGCTGATTACGATTCTACAGCCGACCTACTTGCGAATATGTTCCTGGAAAATTTCAAACAATTTGAGCATGGAACCAGTCAGGAAGTGCTCGCTGCAGCCCCAAAGCCGCAGTCTTGAGCCCAAAATGGCTGGAAAACCTTAGGCGAGGTCCCTAGTGGGACCTCTGATGGACGTCACTGCCGCAGCTCTATTCCCGTCCCTCTCTGAACCGGGTGGGAAGGTAACAGGTCTGAGGATGCCCGATGATGAACCGGCATGGGTCTTACTCGACAAATCAAATCCAAATGGCTTGGCGACTCAATTGGAATTTCTTCTTCAGGGTCTAGGTTCAAATCTTCGTGGATTGCATGATTCTGTGACCATTGACCAGTCCAAAGGACCTGTTCACATCGTTGACGGCTCGTTGATCGGTCCGAGTTCACATATTGAAGGGCCATCCTACATTGCAGGCGAGGTTCGACATGGAGCATATGTTCGAAGTCACTCTTGGATTTGCCGTGGTGCCGTAGTTGGACACGCGACTGAAGTCAAGCACAGTTTGCTGCTTCCTGGTGCCAAAGCGCCACATTTCAACTATGTCGGCGATTCAATCCTTGGTCGTCACGTCAATCTTGGTGCTGGCTGTAAACTCTCGAATTTACGAAATGATGGTCGGCAAATTCGAATACACAATCTTGGGATTGATACAGGTTTGCGAAAATTTGGAGCGATCCTTGGCGAAGGTGTGCAGATTGGATGCAATGCTGTTTGCAATCCGGGCACTGTTCTCGGTACCAGTTGTAACGTCTGGCCAAATGTGACTGTGAGTGGTGGCCATCCAGCCAACAGTGTTCTGCGTGAGTGATTGGAATGACGCGGCCACGACTACACGGTACGGACGGTATTCGAGGTCGAATAGAGCAATTTAACGGCGACGATGAGAGCGCCCTCAATGCATTGATTGAACGACGAATCCTCAGCAATCGTTCGATGAGAATTATTGGGGAAGCCACAGGTTTGTTTCTAACCGAAGATGTGGGTGAATCCCCATTGGTCATCATCGGCTGGGACCGACGTGATGGAAATGGAGCACTCGTCGATGCATTGGAATCAGGATTGGGGGCAGCCGGTTGTCGCACGCTTAGGGTTGGAGAGTTGCCCACCCCTGGTCTGCACAACGCGGTCCTTGCAAGCGCCGCTGATGCGGGCATGATGGTGACTGCCAGCCACAATCCAGCCAGTGATTCGGGTGTGAAATTTTTTGATTCTGAAGGTTTCAAATCGATGCCCGAAGTTGAAGATCGAATTTCAGTGCTCGCTTGGCAATTGGCAGATGGTGGATTGGCAGCACCCCAGGAAAAAGTGGAACCTTTGGATGAAATTGATGGTCTCGTTCTTTACCGGGGTGCATTGAAAAATCGCTTGCAGATCCTTGAAAATTTATTCAATGTAAACTTCGAAAGTTTTGACTGGGATCAAGTCATCTCCCCCCAGGGATTATTGCTCGATTGTTCAGGTGGAGCTGCTACGGAATGGTTCGCAGAAGGGTTGAGCGAACGAGGATTGGATACCATCGAAGTCAGTAGCCGTTTAGATCCTATCAACCAAGATTGTGGAGCTGGTGATTTTTCACCCACCGCTCAGTGGACGATTGATGAACTTCTAATGGATGGTTCCCCACATCGATTGTTATGGACAATCACACAGCGATTGGAAGGCAATGAGGGCCTACCGCCATGGCAACCTGGGCAGATCGTAGGCGCCGCGCTCGATGGCGATGGCGATCGTTGTTTGCTCATCGAAGCGACATTGGATGGGTTGCAGATTGTAGATGGTGATCGGATGTGTGATGAAATCATACGTGCTGGAATCGCTGCCCATTCAGGAACTTGGAAGATGGCTGCGAGTATTGAGAGCGACCTTGGCCTTACCGCTGATTTGTCTCGACTCGGTGAGCATGAATCAATCACGACTGCAGTCGGTGACCGCTGGTTATCGGCAGCATTGTGGTCTAATCAAGAAACGAGATGGATTCAATCTTCATCGGTACCAAAACGGATTGGAACTGAGGATTCTGGGCATTTGGTCATGCCAACCCCCTGTCCGCACAGTGACGGTATGTGGGCACTTGTTGGTGATGGTGCTGCCACACTACTTGCAACTCTCCTCGCCAGAGCAGCCCTTTGTAAAGAGGGTTCACCACCTGCATTTGAGGGTGGCTGGAAAAAACGTAGTTCAATTCAACCCAGTGTTAGGGAACGATGGACTGGAGAGAATGAACTGGCTGAATTGATTCAAACAACGGCAGAAAAATGGTGTGGGTCCTCACTATCACGAACTTCTGTCGATGGCGAACCGGCGTTGCTACTACTGGATGGCTCCCTCGAGGGGTTGCCAATCTCTGTAGCGGTTCGAAATTCAGGAACCCAGGCGAAGACATCAATTTCAATACGATTTGCAAGAGGTATAGATGCAGATGGTCATCAATTGATGGAACAATTACTCGATGCATTGACTCCCCATCTAAGTCCTTGACGGGATTTGGAGGGATTTGAGGAGCAAACAGTCAAAATCGCTAATATCAATTAATTCTCAAAGCCTCATGAGAGACATGCTTCCAGCGGATGTATTGGCGAAACTTGACGCCATGGATGAGTATGACCGAATGCTTTCCTTTGATCGGATTGGAAGAGATCACAGAATGAGTGCTGCAGAAGTTGAAGCACAATACAATGCTTGGAAGAGCGGTGGTTCCGTCCCTTCGACAACATCAGTTGCGCAACCAGCCCCCACTACTTCCTCAGGGCAATCTGCAAATTACATCCAAGATGCTTCGAGATACCGACCCGCATATGACCCGAGTCGAGAAGGACGGAGTCGTCAATCCCAAATTGAACAGGCTGTCATGTGCCCATTGTGTAATTCTGCATTGGGCATCCCTGCTACGCGCCCAATCAAGGTCACGTGTCCCAGTTGTCTAGCCGAATCAACATTTACGGCTTAATTGCGGCAATTTATCCAACAATTGAAAACACACTCGCACCCCCCTAGGGGGTGCAGGAGGCACTCAATATGGTCCGAACCTTGGTTATCACGGTAGATCGTGACAATGATTTGGGGGTCAAAGCGGGCATTCGTGGAAGCGTTGTTGGTCGCCGCCAAGTCCTCACTGCAGCCCTCCGGTTGGGTATTGCAGATCCAGAAGAAAGCGATACCAATGCAATCCTCGGTGCATTGCACCAACACGATCTCTTGGCAGAGGGTGCAGAACCAAACGATGAAGTTGAGATTGCTATTCTCACGGGTGACGAACGTGTAGGAATCAAATCCGATCGGAATATTGCTCAACAACTTGAAGATGTAATCTCTGAATTTCAACCGGATCGCGGAATATTGGTCACAGATGGTATGGAAGATGAATCGGTTCTTCCCATTCTTACGAGTCGACTTTCCATCGACCATGTAGAGAAAATTATTGTTCGTCAATCGAAAGGAATCGAAGGAACCTACTACTACATTGCCAAAGCCATTGAGGACCCGCGCTGGAGGGCCAGACTTCTAGTTCCGATTGCAGTTTTCATGATGATTCTAGGGCTTGGAATGATCCTTCCAAACGGCACCGTCATCATTGGAGCCATGCCATTATTGGTCGGTGTCTATCTGTTGTTCAAGGGTCTTGGTGCAGAAGATCGGCTTGAACGATTGATGCGCGATATGCGTGAATCTGCAGATGCTGCGATTTTATCCTCATTATTGTGGGCGGTTACGGGCGTAGCCATATTGCTCGCTGTCGTCGAGGGGTATGACACATATGCTGAATTCCAAGCCATCGGTGGCGGGACGAATATTTTGATGGGTCTTACAGTATTACAGAAATCATTGACATGGATTGTTCTTGGTGCTCTTGCATTCGCGCTTTCATTGATGGTTTTGCGATGGAAGAAAGGCAACTTCAGTGGTCGTTCGGTATTGGTAATCGCCTTCGGAGCCGTGTTGTGGACAATGGCAACCGCCGCACTGGAAGTTGCAATCCGAATTACGGATGGAGGTGGTTACGAGTACGACGTCACCACTATCATGACGGATTGGGGTCAAACCCTCCTGGCCCTGTTTGTATTCTGGGCGGTTCGCACCGGCGTTCGTTCGTGGGAATCTAAGCAAGATACCGGCCGCTATTGGGGCGTCTAAATTCGCCTATTCTGATGGAGCCGGGGCTTTTTGCTGCTCTTCGCGATGCTTCGATCGTTGACGTGCTCGTAGATATTTGAGTGGATGATCCATCCAATCTCGGCTGCATAGATTTGATTTCACATCCCCCCGAGAGACTGGGCAACATGCGTTGATTTGCAATTTTGGACAACCTGCAGGAGTGTATTCATGCTCGAATACGTGATTCAATTGGTAGCGTGTTGTATCCGCTGAGTAATCGGGTGCATTGACAAAAAATGCCTGAGCTTGATCAACGGTGAGGCCAATCACTCGTGACATACTGGCAAGAAACACTCTGCCAACGTGATTGATATTGACGGATTGTGCGAGTTGTGTTGTAATCTCTTGCATACACGGTGGCCAATCTCCTTCTTCGGCTGAGGTGAATGATACCTCTGAAGTGGCTTGGTGCTGTAAGAGCCCGACAATACGCCCCACTTCCCCTGCCATCCGTCCAGTAAAGGCCTCATCCATTCGTTCCATTCTCTCTCGACATTCCTTGATTAGCTGCGTTCGAATTCGTTCTTTGAGAAGCCGAGATAGACGTTGTTGACTATTTTCTGATGAATAAGGCGACAGAGTCACCCATCCATTCTTGATTGGCCTGTTGGGTAAACGCCAGTAAGAACCACTAATTTTGGGGCAAATTTCGATAAAATCATTCATCGGGACTTCCCAGTTTCCATCTCCGTCTATCCGCACTCCACTCAGGTAGGTCTCCGCCAGCCGCTGAAATGATTCTGGTTGCTCTATGGAACCCCACAAGTGATCTGCACGACTCGATTCTCCTTCAGCCCAACGAGCCAACAATCGCTCATCAAAAGAGGCACAAACAGTCACCATGGCGTATAGGAATGAAAGACATTCAACCATCTGCCCGTATGGTGTATGGATATCGATTGAGGTCGTCGCATCAATGTCCTTACTGACAACTGATTCAACCAAGCGTACACGTGCCCGTACTCGGACAACTTCTAGCCATTCAGTGTCAACCAGTGCATCCAATGTAACTTGATTTACTTCCATGTGTGTTTTAATTGCAGCATTCGCCTGAGGGAGGAATGGATACCTCGCTGTGACAACGGGGTCCCCGATGGCTGGAGGCTGCAATGGCATCGGCATGGAGTATTTACCGGGTGAACGAGGGTTATTCAAGGCTCTCTATACCTCCGGTGAGCGTGGACCCGGCAGTCTCTCCAGACCTGATTTCAATTCAGGATGAAATCCGTTCCCATTTCGGATGGAAATTAGACGCCGATTCACGCTCTGCTAGAGAACTCAGAGAAGCCTGTGAAAACTCAAATCAATCGTCCACAATTTGGTCCGATGAATCTCGTTTGCAAACCCTATTTCGACTTCAAGAGAAGTTGATTTCTAGACCGATTACAGTTCTTGGTGCTGCGGCCGAAGTCGAGGATGTGCAGACTGCAATTCAGGAGGGGCATGGCCTCATTGCAGCCGACGGAGCGGTGGGCGTTCTTACAGAAACCGAAGTGCCTGCAGTAGCTTGGGATGCTTTGCAATGTGTGGTCAGTGATGCAGATGGGGACCCTTCTCATCTTAGGATGGCCGCTGAACGTGGAATACCATTTTTTCTTCATGCACATGGGGACAACATACCCGAATGGACAAGTTTTTTGCAGGTTTTGAGTCAACACAATACACCTCTAATCCTGACACACCAAACTCCTGGAGATATATTGGGTATGCACAATCCGGGTGGTTTTACCGATGGTGATCGAGCTGTTTGTATAGCACTTTCATTGAATGTCTCCCCCAGCCAACTCTGTCTCAGAGGATTTCGAACCGACATCATTGGACGCTGGACGGGCGCAACTGTACCTGAACGAAAGATGCGTAAATTAGAGTGGATGGAACGGGTGCTAGATATTGTGGGGGTGAAAATGTGAATCTGGTTCATGAGGCGATGGCGAGGGAATCTAGTGCTGATGGCAAGAAGCCGAAGAAGGATGCAAAGAAGGATGCAAAGAAGAATGCTCGTACACGTTTCATCGCAACACTCGTGACTTGGATTTTATTGAACCTTATTTGGTTGCAAGCATCACAGGCGATTGCGGTGAATGAAGTCAACGAACATGGCAGAGATGTCAATGGAAAATACACGCTTGATGTTCCGAATATGATGAATTTAGATCGGCAAATACCTGTTGATTTGACTTGTGATTTCAAACCAAAAAATTCCACCTCCCCAGTCGTCTCAATCAGAATCCAGCATGAATTCCCTTCGGGAGAATTAACCACGGTGTGGGAGGGGAATTCCACAGATGATTGTCCAGATTTTGCCATGTCATTGACTTCTGGAAAACACATCTTTTACACATCGGTCGTCCAAGGAGATAGTGCAGATGTTTTTCCTTCAAGAAATCTAAGCGCTGAAATGGACTTGGGTATGCATCTTTGGGAACCGTTCCGCGTTGAAGGTTTCATCGTCGCCAATGCACTGGGTTTGTTTTTGGGAATTGCAGACAGAGCCGTGCGAGGTGTCATGCGAAGACGCAAAGAAGCCCGGTCTCGAAACCTACCCTTACACAAACGTCGGCAAAAGGAAGACTGGGAGCAAATTGCTCATTCAATGTCGGGTGGAGATGCGGTTGATGTTGACGACTTGATTGGTTACCAACCTCAAGATACCGACGAGAGTATGGAAATGCAACGGCGTCGGATGCGCGAACAATTTGCAGCTCAATCTACTGAAGCAGATGGGGATACGGATCCATTTGTTGATGATGACGGCGTGGATCAGGATGATGCATTGGGTCCGGGAACAACCGAAGGGTTGACTGGAAAGGTCGAGGAAGATCGTAATATTCGTACGGTAGGTGATTTGTGGCGCCGGCTCAGCGGTAATGAAGGTGACAAGAAGAAAAAGCGCTAATCACCCACTGATGAAATCATCCAGGGTAAACACGGTTACTCGATCATTCTTGAACAATGAATCTGCACTATTGATTAAACCCTCAACCCGTTGTTGGGTATAGGGATCAACTTCGTAATGTTCGATGACGTGTTGCATTACTCTGATATATTTTCGAACCGCACCTTCGCTGACAGTTAGGGCGAGGTTTCCTCCACAAAGGTGAGCCTCTCCGCGTGTGAAATCGATTCCAGAACGCATGCCTTGCCTTCCCCGTGATTGGTTGGAATCTTTGATACATTTCCCAGCGAGAGGGAAGCGTCGATATGATTCTCCACAGCGAACACATCTGAATTTTTGACGTGTGAATGCGAGAAGGTTACCGCGTAAATCCGGAAGGAAATGCGATTGAACTACTTGACTCGCGACTTTTCGAACGTCGACTCCCCTCAATTGTTGGCACAGGAGAAGTTGCGCATTCATTTTGTCAATCATCGAATCCAATGTCTTGTACGATGAATTTTCTGGACCCGAATCAATGGATTGGGCATCGTGTGTGAATCCATACCCTCGTAATGCTCCGATTGAACCTTTACGTCTGTCTACGATATCCATTTGATTGGCGATCTCTACTGGGTTTGGCTGGTCTTGCGTTGCTTCGTAAAACCCTCTATGGTACCACCAGGAGGTGTCAACATTGAGAGCTTCTTTGTCAAGTTCCTCAGGATTAAGTCGCGTGGAAAGAGTAAGTGGTGCATCCATCCGACCACCTCGGTTGCTGGGCAGTAATTCCCTACTGAAATTCAGTAGACAATCTAACAACAAAATCAGGGCATCCTCATCGCCGTCACAATTGCGACGTTTTGCAGCATGATACAGTGTGTGGCCATAACCGGCACTGGCTTCAGACCAACCGATGAGTCGTGTCAACACACCACCCGATGTGTGGGGGGCTAATCCGACACAGAGATGCCCCACCAGATCTTCTCCAGTCTTCGCATTGTAGAACGGATCCATGCCATAGAAGCGTTCCAATAATTCATCGACAAAGGCGGATGCCCGGAGGAGATAATCCTCAGCCTTGCGACTTGGAATGAAATCTTGCGGGTAGAGTTCGAGGATTTGATCCGCCTTTGTGAGTGGTTTACCATCGATATCATGAGAATATCCCAATTCGACCAATCGCTCAACATTTGTACCGATATCTCTGGGTTTGAAATGAGTTACTGGAACATCGATCATATCGAATCGGACTGTGCCTGCTTTGAATGAGGGCAACTGATGTTTGGCACGAAGAATTCCTTTTTCCAATGGCTCCGGGTATCGCTCGAGAGAAGTCAAACCCTTGACTCCTTTGAATTTCTTAGGGATTCGATCTAACCCCATCTTGATTCGTTTTGTTTCGAGAAGTGCTGGAAGATTCACCTGTTGATTGATTCCTTTCCGTCGTCCATTGGTGGGTTTGTTATCGACAATCGGTTTGGTTTTGCCACCACATTCTGTGGGATCATCTGGAATCAGACGGTGGTGACACATTGTGAATGGTGAGCGTTGGCCACATTTTGTGCACTCACGGGTGCCCATCGTGACAAAAATCGTACCTTTGTTGGCTGCTTCCGTGATTAATCTCTGCGGCCCACCATCATTGCCAATCGGGAAGATTGCGTGTGGTTTGCCTTTCATTTCTCGAGGGGCTGCCTTCTCCGGACGTCCCATTCTACAGCCAACCCGGCAAGGTGCTGCTGCGACCCAACGTAGGTCACTGCATTTTCGAACCAACCACAATGCTCCATCCACTACATGTTCGTCGATGAGAGATTCTGCCGCCTCTAGAGCCGTTGGATTTGGAGTGCCCTCATCTTTGATTTCATCAGCTGCTTTCCTCCCCTCTTCCTCGGTCGCAGCAATTGTTTCTCCACGCTGTCGTGCAGCTGTCTCAGCCGCTATACGGAGAGTCGAGCGTCGTTGTTCTAAGTCTGACTTTCTTTCTTTCTCAACCAAACAAGTTTGGTGTGCATCCTCCAATCGTTTGAGTCTCGATTTCAGATGTGCTTCAGCATCTACACGAACTTCCGCTAGATTCCCATTCGCTGAAGTTTGCAACCCCAATCCTTCGAGTAGAGGTTGCCACCCATGCATGATGAGTATGTCGTCACCATCGTGCATATGTGGTATTCCAAGAACCATTAACGACGATTTCACCACTCCATGTTCTTCGTGATGTGTTCCACGAGGCCAACTGCCGAGAACAGATTCTGGAATTGATTTGACTTGCCCGGGCATTTGTTCTGGGATGGTGTTGCGAAGTGTGGTCTGAATGGCTTGATTTTGACCACTCATAGGCAATTCAGCGGGTGTGTGATCAATTGGTTCCCAGCCTGAAATTGCTCCAGGTAAACGCATCCAATTTCGATCGGGGTGTGGGTGTGTTTTCACCCCATCTTCGGGATGTGAAGCCGCTTCGATTTTTCCTTTGAGGAGGCTTTCGATTAGAGGTGGGACAAATTCGAGAGGCAAGTCATTCCACCACAAATTCCAGGGAGGTGGAATCGCGGTCAGAAAACGTCGTGAAATTTCAACAATGTTCTCCCAATCGAGGGTCATTTTTCTCAGTTCGCGATGCCAACTTCGCTGTCTGCGATGGTTTTCCAGTTCGTCCGTTGATTCATCAAAAGCACCTGTAGATGGTATTCCCTCGGGCAATCTACGCCGAGAAACTCCAAGTATTGCTGCAAACTTTTCGACTTTTTCTTCCGAATCTAAAATCTCTAATAAATCACTAGCAAACCAATCTGAAACATATCCCGAAGGGACCAGTGGTTTGTTGTTCTCAGCAAACTCTCCGTAACCAATCATGAGTTCCCCATTGTCCCAAATAGAAAGTACATCATCTTGTATTCTGTCCCACATCTCTGCTGACTGTATGCGGCCATATCGACCACTTTTCAGCAATACAGTCGGCCCTTCCAAATCATCACAAGGAACAACTGCACAGGCTTTACCGGGTCGTTCTATTTTCATCTGGGTCCCTACTGCGAGGAAATCTCCCATCGCATGCATCGAGGCGGGGTGGACGCCTGCCGCCGCAAGCCCCGATGTTCGAGGGCGACCATATCGAAGGCGAAATCCGCCCGGTGTGTTGGGTTCACCAAAGACAGGGCGACCAGCGATAATATCCCGCATGAAACGATCATCAGTCTTGATTTTACGACGTTTTGTAGCGGTTGTAGCGGGTTCCTTTTTGTTCCGTGATGCGAAAGTCGAAATGAAATCCCAACCAGGGATTTGCAATCTCTCCGTGTGTTTCTGAATTTTTGCCGCTTTCAGACACAATCCTTCGCCGATGACCAACAGTACACCACCTCGAATGCGACCACCGTCGATATTGCGCACCTCCCTGTATCCTGCACATTCAATGCTCTCAGTTTCTTCACCATTGATCATGATTGGGCAGGCTTTGACGATCATCTCGATTTCTTCAGGTGGTGGTTTGTATTGCAACCCACCACGATAGAGTCCAAACTCTTCCTTCACCCTCTCGATTTCAGGCATGGTGGGTTCGTATTTCTCGAGCTTGAGGGCACGACGAATCATATCGGCAATCAAGACAGCCAATGCTTGTGCTGTTCCACCCGCAGCTCGAATAGGCCCACAAAAGTCGATGGAAACAAATCGAGTCCCATCTAGATTGTTTAGAATCCTGACCTGACCAATTCCTTCGAGGGGGGCGACGAGAACTGCTTCGGTCAATACGGCGAGTCCAACACGTAATCCAGTATCGACACTTTTCCGAACGTCAGCGGTCGCATCATACATTTGCAATGCAACATGAACAGCCATATCGATGGCAGCATCCTCTCTGGAATCTTTCTCTTTGAGCATCGTGCGAATATCATCTTGAATGGGGATAGGATCATCATCTGGTGTAGGCCGTAGATAATCTTCGAGCAACTTTTCGGCCCGATCTGCAAGGTCGATTGCTCGAGGTATTTCCACCTCATCTTTGAGGTCGAAGCCCTTTGATCGAGCTTCGCCCGCGAGTTGGTAAAGTTCCTCACACTTTTCGTCAAGATCCGATTGGTAGGCTGCAATTTCATTTTCGAGGCGGAGGGTGTCTAATGGGGCGACTGAGCGGCTCACTCCTCCCTCCGACATCTTCATCCCTCCGTGCGAACATCGCCCAAGGGTTGGCGACCGCCCTAAAGCATTGGGTGGACTGCAAACCACTTCCATAGGAAGTGTATCAACACTCAGCGAAGGTTCATGGAAGGTCAGCAACGACGCATGTCGGGGAGAAGGATGGCAGAGAGCACAGGAATCGATGATGCCCGAGCACGACTGATTGAGAAAGTTCGAAACTTGGCATACCTACGTGCCGACACGGAAGAGTTCACACTCGCATCGGGCCGTACAAGCCGACATTTCTTCGATACCAAGCCAGTGATGTGTGATCCTGAATCCGCGCATTTGCTCGGTGTTCTCATCCACCACACAATCGCCGAGATCGACGGAGGTGTCGACGTGGTCGGCGGTTTGGAATTGGGCGCGGTTCCTCTTACGGGGATTGCCATTGCCAAAGCCGGTGTGGGCAGCCCTCTGCGCGGATTCATCATGCGCAAGGAACCCAAAGGAAGAGGTGGGCGTAAAACCGGAAACCCGCCCGGCATTGAAGGAAGCACCATTCAATCTGGTGACCGTGTTGTCATTCTAGAAGATGTCACAACCACCGGTGGCTCGGCACTGAAAGCCGCCGATCGACTCCGTGAAATTGGCTGCGAAGTCGTGGCTTGCATCAGCATCGTGGATCGAGAAGAAGGGGGCAAAGAAGCATTTGAGGGTGCGGGCATCCCCCTCATACCTCTTTCATCACTATCCGATTACGCATAGCCGTCCCAATTGGATCAGGTGTCTAGATGAACATTCTCAATCTATGGTCGGTTGGTCACTTTCTTCAATGGACGTTTGTGGGTCGATTTCTGTTAACCAACTGGTATGTTTTCTTCGTGTTATCGATTGGCTGGGAACTGTTGGAATTGGTTCTTCCTTTCGAATTTGTAAACGAGACATGGGATAACAAAATCTCCGATCTTGTAGTCAATACAGTGGGATTCTATCTGGGTTTGCGATTGAGGGGCGAATCATAGGGTAGCGAGGCGGGAAGCCCACTGCGAGCCCATGACCCAATCATTTCTTGCGGTTGGAAGGCCCCAAGTCTTCCACCACATCGCTGAGAAATCCGCTGTAGTGACATTGTGGACAAGTGATGTCCAAGTCACCCTCTAACAAAGGGGCAGAACGGTAGACCCACCTTCGGTTTTGCAGGACGGGGAAGCGAATGACAGGCCCGTTGGCGGTCAACAACAAGCGTCCGGTAAATTCGATTTCGTAGAGCACCTCACAACCACATCCTTCGCAGATGAGCTGGATATCAGGATCCACGTGCATCATTCCCCCTCCCCTTTGCTGTGTCCTTTCATCACTTTTCGCTCGGCTTCTTCCTTGGCGGCTTGTTCTTCAAGAAGACGCAGTACTCGACCAGCGTCTCCTGTGTGCAGCATCCAATTGATGATGTCCATTGTTGTTTTTTTTCTTACCATTTTCTTTCAATCTCCTCGTCGTTACGACAAGTGAAATCGGACAACCACCTATATAAAGATTTCGGTAGATGATGCGATGAGGTTTGGCGGCACCATTCAGAAGAACAATGATTCTACTCCCGTTTGATTATCAATTCGGCTGATCTAAAATTATCCCCACTTCTCAATTTCACATATGTTGCAGATCTCTTCTTTCTGAAGTATTTCTTACGATGCACGTTTCCATTACGACTTTTTCTTGTTGTGGGTTGTTTTTGATGCCCATACATGGCCCCAGTAGATTTCAAGCCAATTCGTTTTGATGTGATTCCACTTCGGGTTAGGAATAGTACTGACAACCCCTCTAAAGTCCCATAGATACTCAGGGATTCTCCTTGCCTTAGGAAATCCCAAGTCTTGAATTCTGTCTGGAAAACAACATCGACCAGATCATCAATTGTGATGAATGGTGCCACCCCTTGAACAATAGATGCATCGCTGTTGCCCATTGAATCATCGTAAACCCCTTCAGGCCAACGGTCATTCTCAAAAATAATCTGCCAACTCTGGCGTTTGCGCAATTCTCTTTCCTCCTCAGAAAGTTCGGGATTATTGTGCCAATAGAGCCATTCATCAATCAAATGGCGATTCTCTTCTAAATCACAATCGACGACTAGTGATTGAGATGAACGAATGGGTGAATCTACTGTCACGCGATGGAATAGGAGCCAATCGGACTGTACAATTCGATCTCTTGGGATGTCCACAATTAGTAGTACCATGCCTTCTTTTTCGAGTCCAAAATTGTAAGCCTCTTTGAAATTGTGAATTTCATCATCGTGAGCATATAGCCAGATTCCTGCATCCATTTCAGGTACTCCGAGCTTCTCAGCACATTGTTCGTACATCCAAGTGTGTGCATCAGACCAGCACCACTGATTTTCGTCTTCACATGCACTGCAACCTGAAGTCATGCTGTGTGGTGCCAGATCAGACCTTGAGGGCTTGTATGTCCCTTCTGAAAGCAATTTGGCTAGCATTGCTTCAGACTGAACTGTGGCGCATCGGATGTATCCTTCTTCTACAGGGGTATAATTCTCAATCATAACTTTTGGATTGTAGTCCCCCATATTAA